>NZ_CP131914.1:2674825-2979442 GCF_040529045.1 Xanthomonas indica
GGTCCAGGTAGACCAGGCACTTCACCAACCACGGCCCGGCGTCGCCCGGCGCGGCCTGGATCCGCGCGTCGCAGCGCTGCATCAGCAGCGCGAGGTCGGCCTCCTGCAGGTGATCGAGCGCGCTCGTGCCGGACCACAGCGTGTACAGGCCCTCGAAGTCGTCCTGGTGAAGGGCGGCCATGCCGCGTTGGATCAGGGTCTGCATGCAGCGGTGCTCCGGAACAGGGCGGTGCGGGAACCGGCAGCAGCGCGCGGCAGCGTCTCCCGCGGGGGGCGTTGCGGTAGATAGACGAGCCAGTGGCGGCTTTCCCTACCGTGCTCGGAGCCGATCGGGCGCGAGACGGACTGCGCGTACCGTACCTGGGCGACACGCCCTAGGGCGCCGCCGCCCCGAAGCGTCGGTTGTACTGCACGAACAGCTGGCGACCGACGGTGTCGAACCAGGACATGTCGTAGAACGGGTACACGACGGCGCTGCGGTCGCGCGGGGGCATCGCGTCGAACAGATTGGTGGTGCCCAGGGACAGCGTGCTGCGCGCATCCAGCCGGCATTCCACGGTGGCATTGACGCGGTAGCTGGCGCCGATCCACGCCGGCAGCCCGCTGCTCGGGTCGTAGGTGCCGGCGGAGGAGGCCCAGCTGGGCAGGCGCCCCAGCCGCTGCGCATGCAGGGTCGCCGACCAGGCCTGGCGCGACCAGGTCAGGCTGGCGCTGGCCTTGGTGCGCGGCATGTCGACCCGGCTGTTCACCGCGAACGCGTCCTGCATCGGTTCGCCGGCGTAGAGCTGGGTGCGGTATTCGCGGACCCAGGTGTAGGCGAGCGATGCGTCGAACGTGCCGAAGCGGGTCTCGCGTTGCCCATGCAGCAGCGCATCGACGCCGCTGGTGGTGGTGCGGGCCAGATTCATCGGGCCCAGGGCCACGGCGTAGAGCCGTCCGTCTGCCGTGCGGACGACCCGCGAGATGCTCTGCTGGCAGGCGGGCGAGGCGAGCGGGCGGCGGCCGAGGCGGCAGTCGGCTTCGTCGCGCAATGCGCGGTCGGCGGACAGATCCTCGACCTGGTCGCGCAGATCGATGGCGAAGTAGTCCACGCTCAGGTCCAGCCCCTGCAGCGGCGACCAGACCAGTCCCGCTGTCCAGGCGCGGCTGGTTTCCGGTTTCAGCTCCAGATTGCCGGCGCGCCGACGCAGCAGCGGCTCGTTGTCGAAGCGGCAATCGGCTGCGGCCACGGCGGCATCTTCGCGGGCGCAACGGACGTAGTCGGTGCCCTGGCTTTCGTCGATGCCCTCACCGGCGTACAGGTAGTGCAGGTCGGGGGCGCGGAACCCCAGGCCCTGCGAGGCACGCAGTAGCAGGCGGTCGCTGGGCCGCCACTCCAGGCCGGCGCTCCAGGTGAAGCGGCCGATCTGTCGGCCCGAATAGGCGTAGCGGTCGTAGCGCACCGCACTGTCCACGGTCAGCGGTTCCAGCAACGGCAGGCGCAGTTCCGCGGCCAGCGCCCAGCGCCGGCGTTGGCCGGCGCCGTCGGCATCGCGCCAGCTGTAGTAGTAGGACCGGGTCGCCAGCGGATCGGGGTGCAGGGCGTAGGCCTGCTCGCCGACTTCGGCGGTGAGCGCGAAGCCGGCATCGCCGCCGCGCAGGCCGAACAGCGCAGGCTGGCGCAGCGTCAGCGTGGCCGCGTCGACCCGCGTCTGCGGGCGGTAGGTGGTGCGCGCGGCGATCGCGGCGTACTCGGCGGGCGTCAGGGCGGTGTACAGCCGCGCCGGATCGGCGTCGAAGCTCGGATAGCCCGAGCGCGGGTCCACGCCGACCTGCTCGCCGAGGAACCAGGCATTGGCGCGCGCGGCGACGATCTGCGGCCAGGTGGTGCGCAGGCGCGCCTGGGCGTGGCTCAGCACCGCCTCGTACGACCAACCGCCGGTGCCGAGCTCGCCCTCGACGCCGGTGGCCACGCTGAGGCGCTTCTGCCGGTTGTGGACCATGCCGACCGCCAGGCCACCCATTTCCTCCGGCGCGAACTGCCGGTTCCAGTACTCCACCTGCGCGGTACGCCGATTGTAGAAATAGCCTTCCTCGTTGCCGTCCGGGCGCATGTAGGCCCAGGTCTGGACGCTGCGCATCAGGGCGATGTCCTGCAGGCCCACCTGCACGTCGGCGAACCACTCGGCACGCGTGCCCAGCGTGCGGTGCAGCGTGGCATAGGCATCGAGGCTGCGCCGACGGTGCAGCACGGTGCCGTAGGCGATGGCGTGCGCACTGCCGCAGTAGTAGCCGGGCAGGCCGCCGGCACCGGCGCCGTCGCGCGCGCTGTAGCCGGTGTCGTGCCCGTTGAGCGACGCCAGCCCTGCACAGGCCGCGGCGCCCGGGTCGAGGTAGCGGTCGTCGACATCGGTGCGCAGGAATGCGCGCCGTGGTGCGGCCGCGCGCGCGGTGGGGGCATCGTTGCTGGAATCCTGGCGGTCGCGTTGGTAGGCCCACAGCGGCTGCTGCAGGTTCGCCTCGATGCTGACCAGGCCGGACAGCGCCTGGCCGGAAAAGCCGTGCGTGAGGCTGGCCTGCAGCGTGCGCGCATCGCCGCGGCTGCTCTGGCCGACGCGCGCGTCCAGCGTGGTGCCGTCGGCGTCGCGCCTGAGCAGGATGTTGATCACCCCGGCGATCGCGTCGGAGCCGTAGATCGCCGAGGCGCTGCCGCTCAGCACCTCGATGCGCTCGACCATGGCCAGCGGAATGCTGGCCACGTCGACGAAGTTGCTGCGGCCGTTGAACGGCAGCGGGAAGTCGGCCACGCGGCGGCCGTTGATCAGCACCAAGGTGTGGTTCGGCCCCAGTCCGCGCAGGCTCACCTGTTCGGCACCGGGCGAGTAGTCGGCGCCACTGGCCGATTGCTGGCTCTGGGTCTCGCCACCGTTCTGGGTCAGCGCACGCAGCACGTCCGGCAGGCGCTGGAAGCCGTTGGCGCGGATCTGCTCGGCCTCGATCACCGTCACCGGCGCCGGTCCTTCCAGTTGCGCGCGCGGGATCCGCGAGCCGGTGACGTGCAGGGTGGCCAGTTGTGCCGGCGCCGCGGCGACGGGCGGCGTCTTCGCAGGCGCCGCTGCAACCACCGGTGCGACGACCGCGGCCTGGCGCCGCAGCACGATGTCGCTGCCCTCGCGCTGCGCCTGCAGGCCGGTGCCCTGCAGCAGTGCGTCCAGCGCCTGCAGCGGATCGGCGATATCGCGCACGCCGGGGGTGGACAGGTCGCGGACCAGATCGGGCCGATACAGCAGTTGCAGGCCTGCCTGCCGCGCCAGCGTGTTCAACGCCGGCGCCAATGGCCCGGCCGGGATGTCGAAGCCGCCCGGCTGCGCGATCGCCGAGGCGGCGGCCGTGGCGAGCAGCACGCCCCACCTCCGTCTCCGCTGGATCGACCGCTGCGACATATGCATCTCCTGGTGGCGCGACGGAACGGGGAGGGCGGCGCGCCGCTGCACGGCGCGGCCGCGACGGCTAACGCCTGTGCAGGATCACCGCTTCCGCATGCGATTCCATGCGCACCGGATACTCGCGTTCCAGCAGTCGCGCGAAGCCCTCCAGATCGTTCCAGCGGATGCTGCCGCTGATCCGCAGCGCGTGCAGCGCCGGATCGGCCAGCACCAGCGGCCGCCGGTTGAAGCGGTTGATCTCGGCCACCGCCTGCGGCAGCGTCACGTCGTCGAAACTCAGGTAGCCCTGGCGCCAGTCCAGTTGCCGCTCCGCCTCGGCGAGGCCGGCACGGTGAACGCGTGCGCCCTGCGGACCGGCCGTGGCGATGCTGCCGGCCGGCAGCAGCACGGCCTGGGTGTGGTCGGCGGCGCCGGGATCCTCCATGCGCACCAGGCCCTCGGTCACCACCACGCGCAGCGCGTCGCGGTCCTGGCGCACGTCGAAGCGGGTGCCGACCGCGACCACGCGGCGCGCGCCGCTCTGCACCACGAACGGCCGCGCCGGATCCTTGCGCACCGCGAAGAATGCCTCGCCCCGCTGCAGCACCACCCGGCGCGCCTGCGGCCCGATGCTGGCCTCGAGCAGGCTGTCGCTGCTCAGCGTCGCCTGCGAGCCATCGGCGAGGGTGACGGTGCGCAGTTCGCCGATCTCGGTGCGGTAGGCCTGGGCCGTCGGTGCCGCGGGCGTCAGCCCCAGGTACAGGCCGGCGGCAATGGCAACGCTGGCCGCGGTGCCGAGCGCGGCCAGCAGCCAGCCACGGCCGCGGGGCACGGCGCGCCGGTGCGTGCGGACCGAGCGCGCGACGGTCGGCACCTGCAGCGGCGGCGGGATCGACGGCCCCGGCGTCACCGCCAGACCGGTGCTCAAGCCGCGCGGCGCCGGTTGCCCGGCGGGAATGCCGGCGCCCAGCGCGCGCAGGCGCGCAGCTTCGTTCCAGGCCACGTCCAGGCGCAGGAACGCCACCCGGTGCGCGGTGGACGCCTCCAGCCATGCGTCGAGTTCGGCCTGATCCGCCTCGCTCCAGTTTCCGCTCTCGCGCCGCGTCAGCCACTGCGCGGCCAGCGCTTCAATCGCCCAGCTTTCCATCTTGCGGTTCCTGCACCACCACGGGCATCGGCGCGGCGGTCACCACCGCGCCATGGAAATGATCGGCGAGCAGGCGCACGCCCTTGGCCATGTGTTTTTCGACGGTCTTCTCGCTGATCCCCAGGCGCACCGCCACCTCCTTTTGCGAAAGTTCCTCCACCCGGCGCAGCCAGAGCACCTCGCGGCAGCGGTCCGGCAGCCGGTCCAGCGCGTGGGCCAGCCGCGCCAGCACCTGGCGGCCGCCGAGCCAGCGTTCCGGCGAGCGTTCTTCTATCAAGACGTTCAAGTCGTCCGGATTCCCCACCGCCTCGATGGAGACGATGCGGTTGCGCCTCACCCGGTCGGCCATCAGGTTGCGCGCGGTGGCGAACAGGAAGGCCTGCGGCGTGTCCGGCAAGGCGCGCCGCGCCGCTTCGTAGACGCGGGTGTAGACCTCCTGGCGCAGATCGTGGATTTCCTGCGGATGCGGCCAGCACCGCATCAGGTAGGCGACCAGCGCCGACTCGTGAATGAGGATGTGCTGGGCGAACCAGCGGTCCAGTTCATTGCGCATCGCGTCGCTCCCTGCAGGCGCGCCGCGCACGGCCGGCGCGGCGCAAGCGACGGGGCCGGCGCGTCGCTGCACCAGGCGGCGGCGTCGGTAATGCCAGGCAACCGCCGCAGCGGCAAAGCAGGGTGCGTCCTGTCACGCGCTTCTCCTTGAGCCGCTGCCATGGGGGAAGCGGCGGTCTGCTTCGTCTATTCCAGCACGGGCCGAAGCGATCGGCCCGCTCATCCCCTCTAGTTTCCCACCAAGGACCCGGCCAATGCACCTGCTGTCCCGTTTGCGTCACCACACCTTCGCCCTCCTGCTGTGCACGCTGCCGCTCGCCGGCGCCACGGCCGCCGCGCATGCGGAGCCGGCGCGGCCGGAGGTGGCCAAGCAGGTCAAGGCCTACGCCTCGGCCGATGGCGTCAAGGTGTCCACGCTGCGCTACGGGCCGCGCGAGCGCCAGCAGGCGTTGATCCAGGTCATCGATGCGGACAGCGCCCTCGATGGCAAGATCCTGCTCGCCAGCACCCGCACCACCGACAAGGACACCCGCTACACCGTGCAACTGGACGGGCGCCCCTACGTGCTGCTGATCGTCAGCGACGCTGCCGGCGAGCTGTACCTGCCGGGCACGCCGAAGCCGGCCTGGGTGCGCTACGACGCGGACCTGTCGGCGCAGAGCAACCCGGAGCACTACCTGACCGATTACCAGGAGCAGGCGCATTGACGCGCTGCGCCGGCGCGGTGCTCCGACGCCTGTCGCCGTCTCTCGGCAACGCCGGCGAACGCCACTTTGCGATGATGCCGGCCTCGTCATGCGATCCTGATGTCATGAAACCATCGCGGCCGGTTGCGCATTTCGCAAGCATGTGTGGCGCGGCTCTGGTCGCCGCGCTCAGCGTGTGCGCTGTCGCGCAGGCCGCGCCGCCGGCGGCGACCGCGACGCGCTGCGGCTGGTTCGACAATCCCTCGCCAGGCAACGCCACGCTCGTGGACAGGGACGGCGAATGGACGGTCGGCCAGCAGGGCGGGCATCAGGCCGACGGCACGTGGCCGACGTTTCCCCACGCGCGCTGGGTGGCGACCGGGACCGGCAGTGCCGGCTATGGCTGCGCCTGTCTGGAGGTACGCTCGCAAGACGACACCCGGGAGGTGATCACGATCGTGTCCGCCACAGTGCAGCCTTTGAAGACCTGCCGGCAGGACAAGGCGCTGCGGGGCAAGGAGCCGGAGAATCCGCTGAAATAAGGGTTCGCTTCGCGGCGGATTGCCGGAGCGGCGCTGATCCTGGCAGTGTTGCTGCAGCGTCCGCGGATCGCGGAAACGAAAAAAGGAGCCGAAGCTCCTTTTTTCAGTGGCTCACTCGCATCGCAGGAGGCAAGTGACGCAATTTGGAGCGGGAAACGAGACTCGAACTCGCGACCTCAACCTTGGCAAGGTTGCGCTCTACCAACTGAGCTATTCCCGCTTGGGAGCCGCGCATTCTACACGCCTGCCGGGGGCTGCGCTAGCCCTTCGTTGCAAAAAAAAGTCCGAGGCGGGCCGCAGGCGGTTCCGCCGCGCCCAAGGAGCCGCGACCGTCGCCCCGGCCCGGCTCACGCCGCCAGCCACCACCACGCCAGCAACGCCACCAGCAAGGTCGCAGTGCCGCCCAGCAAGCGCGGCCGCCGCCACCAGCGCCGCGGCTGGCGGTCGATGGCATTGGCGCCGGCCCGGCGCAGCAGGCCGCGGGCGAACCCCTGACGATCCATGCTGCGGTCGCAGGCGTCGACGCAGGCGCCGCACGCGGTGCAGGCGTAATGCGCGCCGTTGCGTGGATCGATGCCGGCCGGGCAGGCCTGCACGCAGGCGTCGCAGGCCACGCAGTCGCCGAGTTGCTCGGCGCTGAACTTGGGCAGGGTGCCGGCATACGCGGCCAGCGCCTCGCCGCGGCTGCCGCCCTGGCCGGCGAGCTGGGCGATGCTGGCGCGCAAGGCATAGTCGCGGGCGGTGACCGGGTCGAGCAGGCGCCGCCCGCGCTGGGCGATGCTGCCGTGGCCGCGTTCGCGGGCGCCGCGCGGTTCGCCGCGCATCGCGTCGTAGCCGATCAGCGGCGTGTCGCGGTCGCACAGCAGCGGTTGCAGGCGCGCGTACGGACACAGGTAGCGGCAGGCCTGGCTGCGCAGGAAGCCGGCATTGCCCCAGGTGGCCAGCGCGTAGAACAGCACCCAGAACGTCTCCCAGCCGCTCCAGGCGAACGGATGCAGGCGCGCGACCAGGTCGGCAATCGGCACGAAGTAGCCGACGAAGCTGACCCCGGTCCACAGCGCCACGGTCGCCCACACCAGGTGCCGCGCCGCGGGCGGCCAGTCGGCGAAGCGGCGTTCGATCCAGGCGAAGGCATGGCTCCACACCGTCTGCGGACAGGCGAAGCCGCACCACAGGCGCCCGGCCAGGGTGGTGAACACCGCCAGGGCCGCGGCGGCGACGCCCAGGGCCAGCAGCAGCCAGCCGACGTCGTGCGGCCACAGGGTCCAGCCGAACAGGTCGAAGCGCCGCGCCGGCAGGTCCAGCAGCAGCGCCTGGCGGCTCTGCCAGTGCAGCCATGGCAGCAGGTAGAACGCGGCGAACAGCAGCCACAGCGCACTGCGGCGCAGCTGCGTGTAGCGATGCGGCGGCGCCGGGCAGGCTGCGCTGACGGGCGGGGTGACCAGGCGCAATGGAATGGGGCGGGGCATGCGCAGCCCGCTCAGGACAGCGGCGTGGCGTCGTCGCCGTGCGGCGCCGGACGCAACAGGAAGCCGGTCAGCAGGCTCGAGGCCAGCGTCGCCAGCCAGAACATGAAGAACCCCACCGTATAGCCCAGTTCGCGGCTCAGCTGGCGGCCGGGGAAGGTGATGTCGCGCAGCGCCAGCGGATCGACCAGGGCGAAGAACAACACGCTCATGGCCCCGGCGACCAGGAAGCTCGGCCACAGGATCACCCCCAGCCGCTGCACCAGCGGGCGCGGCGTGGCGGGATCGAGCGGGTCGAGCAGCGGATCGTCGGGAGACGCCATGACGGTGGATTCCATTGCGAAAGGAGGGTGCGGCATGCACCAAGGCAGCGGCGCCACACGTCGCCGCGCCTGCCAGCCGCCTGGCCGCCGATCCCCCGTCGACACCGGCGTCGGCGCATGCCGCAGCTGCAGACTAGGCAGCGCCGGCCGGCCCGACATTGATCCTGATCAAGGCCGTCGCGGTGGCGGCGTGGAGACTGGTGGGCGTCGAGCGACGCGGAGCCAGCATGCAGGACGAGATCGTGGGGATACCCTTGCCTGGGCCGGAACTTTGCAGCGAGGCCGAGGTGCGGGCCCTGGTCGAGGCGTTCTACCGTCGCGTGCGCGCCGATGCCGATCTGTCGACGGTGTTCGCCGCGCACATCGAGGACTGGGACGCGCACGAGCAGCAGCTGTGCGATTTCTGGTCGGCGATGCTGCGCGGAACCCGCCGCTTCCACGGTGCGCCGATGCCCCGGCACATGGCCATGCGCGAACTCAGCGCCCTGCTGTTCCAGCGCTGGCTGGGCCTGTTCCGCGCCACCACCGCCGAGCTGACCAACCAGCCGATGCGCCTGCTGGCCGACGACATCGCCCAGCGCATCGCCGAGACCTTCTGGCGCCGCCACCAGATGAGCTGGCGTCCGTTCGAGCCGGTGTCGCCGCTGCCGGCCGCGTGCGCGGATTGATCCAGGTCAAGGCGGCCGCGCCGGGCGCCGCGCATGCTGGATCCATGGACATCCTTACCGCGCCCGATCCCTCCGCCGCCTGGACCTTCGACGCCGACCTGCTGCGCCGCTACGACCGTCCCGGCCCGCGCTACACCTCGTACCCGACCGCGCCGCATTTCCAGACCGGCTTCGGCCCGGCGCAATTGTTCGCCGCGGTCCAGGCCAGCGATCCGCGGCGGCCGCTGTCGCTGTATGTGCACGTGCCGTTTTGCCGCAGTCCCTGTTTCTACTGCGGCTGCCACCGGGTGATCACCCGCGACCCGGAGCGCGGCCGCGCCTACGTGCAGCGGCTATTGCGCGAGGCGGCGATGATGGCGGCGTGTTTCGAGGGCGAGCGCGAGGTGGTGCAACTGCACCTGGGCGGCGGCACCCCCAACTTCCTCGCGCCGGCGTTGCTGGGCGAGCTGGTGCAGGGACTGCGTGGCCTGTTCCGCTTCAGCGAAGCGCCGGACCGCGAGATGTCCATCGAACTGGACCCGCGCACGGCGACGCCGCAGGACATCGCCGCACTGGCCGAACTGGGCTTCAACCGCGCCAGCCTCGGCATCCAGGATTTCGACCCACTGGTGCAGCAGGCGATCAACCGACGCCAGGGCGTGCACGAGACCCTGGACATCCTGCGCGCCTGCCGCGTGCACGGCATGCGCTCGGTCAACGTCGACCTGATCTACGGCCTGCCGCGGCAGACCCTGGAAGGGTTCAAGCAAACCCTGGAGACGGTGATCGCCGCGCGGCCGGACCGCCTGGCGGTCTACGGCTACGCGCACATGCCGCAGCTGTTCAAGGCGCAGCGGCGCATCGCCGACGCCGACCTGCCGGACGCCGAACAGAAGCTGGCATTGCTCGGCCTGGCAGTGCGCAGGCTGTCGGCGGCCGGTTACCAGTACATCGGCATGGACCACTTCGCGCTGCCGCAGGAAGACCTGGCGTGCGCACAGCGGCAAGGCAGCCTGCACCGCAACTTCATGGGCTACACCACCCACGCCGAGACCGACCTGCTGGGCCTGGGCGTCAGCGCGATCAGCCGCATCGGCGCCAGCTACAGCCAGAACCAGCGCGAGCTGCCGGCCTGGGAAGCGGCGGTGGACGCCGGCGACAGCCCGGTGCTGCGCGGCCTGCAGCTCAGCGCCGACGACGCCCTGCGCGCCGAGCTGATCCAGCAGCTGATGTGCCAGGGGCGGGTGGACGTGGCGGCGTTGGCGCAGCGCTACGGCATCGACTTCGCCAGCTATTTCCGCGAGGAACTGCGCGCGCTGGCGCCGCTCTGCGCGGACGGCCTGGCCGACGACCGCGACGGCGTGGTCCAGGCCACCGCGCGCGGCCGCCCGCTGCTGCGCCTGATCGCCATGTGCTTCGACCGCTACCTGCGCCAGCCCGACCAGCCGGCGCGCTATTCGCGCGCGATCTGAACGCGCCGCGCGTTTCGCTTGCCGTTGGCAACCCCGGTGCCGCCGTGGCGGCGGCGCCGGGGATTTTTCGGTGGGGTGGCGTTGCGATGGGATCCGACGTCAGTCCGCGATGAGTTGCCTACCCACTTTGTTTCGGGCGTTCAAGCTGGGCGGTGTCCTCGAGAGCGTCGTGCAACGGGTTTCAATCTCAATCCAAAGACCAGCGGATGCCCAGGTCGTCGGGATCGATATCCTTCTCTCTGAGCGCCGCGATGATGATGTACTCCAGGCTGTCGCGATCCGGTGCGCCATCTACTTCGTCCCGGATCATCTCGCCCAACTGTTTCTTTTCGTCGCGGGAAAGCGGGCCACTCCACGTGTCCCTGATGGATTGGGCGAACGCATGCGCATGCTTCTCTCTCTGGTAGGTCTCGTTCACTCGCTTCTCCCTAAGCAGCCGGCGTGGCTGGTGTCGCGAGGTTTTTAGCACGGTGCCGGCCAGAGCAATGCGATGCCTGTGCCTTGCGTTTCGACAGTTTGCGGGTCATTCCATAATCGGATGCGCCTTTCCGGCGGCATCGTTGGCTTAATGAGAGAGTGCAACCCTGCGCTTGGCAGTTCTTGTTGCACAGCCGGAATGTGGGACATCGCTCCGCGAGGCGAATCCGGCATTGTCGGGAGGAATGGCGCCCTGGACGGCACAGATGCGCTGCCGTTGGCGTGTTTGGCCTGCCAGTGAATGGTGCCCGGAGCCGGAATCGAACCGGCATGGGGTCGCCCCCGGCGGATTTTAAGTCCGATGCGTCTACCAGTTTCGCCATCCGGGCCTGGTGCGAGTAGGTTGCCCGATCGCGTCCGAATTGGGAACCGTGCCAGCGTCCCAAGCAAACCCAGGCGCAACGCGCAGCCCCGTACCACGCCCAATGTGAACGCTCCGCTTTCTTTCACCTCGCCGAAAGGAGTGCGAAAGACAGCGTGCCTAGGCTCTGCCCCCATCAGCCGGAGAGCCACCTTGCGCGCCCAATGGAACATCCTTTGCGATTTTGACGGTACCGTGTCCCTGCAGGACGTGACCGACAGCCTGCTCGAGCACCTCGGGCGCCCCGGTTGGCAGGCGCTGGAGGACGACTGGGTCGCCGGTCGGATCGGCGCCCGCGAATGCATGAGCAAGCAGGTCGCGCTGCTCGACGGCGACGTCGATGCGCTGCACCGGGTGCTGGATGCGGTGCGGATCGACCCGGCCTTCGTGCGCTTCGTCGCGCTGGCCGAGCGCCTGGGCATCCCGCTGAGCATCGTCAGCGACGGCCTGGACTACGGTATCGCCCGGATCCTCGCCCGCCACGGCCTGCACCATCTGCCCATCATCGCCAACCGCCTGCTGCGCACCGACGCCGGCGAATGGCGCATGGCCTCGCCGCATGCGCGGCCGGACTGCCCCAGCGGCACCTGCAAGTGCGCGGTCATGGCGCAGCAGCCGCCCGAGCGCGCCACCTTGCTGATCGGCGACGGCCGCTCCGATTTCTGCCTGGCCGGCAAGGCCGACCTGGTGTTCGCCAAGGACGGGCTGCTGCGCCATTGCCGCGCCAACGGGATCGCCCACTGCGCGATCACCGGTTTCGACGACGCCATCGCCCTGTTGCCCGACCTGGCCGTGCCGGCCACGGCCGCCGTGTCCTTCCCGCTTCCTGTCACCCAACGAGCCTGATCCCGATGAACCGGAATGTTTCGCTTTCCTCGCTCGCACCGCTGCATGGCGATGCCGCGCCCGATCCGGAGGCGCTGCTGCGCACCGGTGCCGACCACCAGCGCGCGCTGAGCGATGCGCAGATGCTGGCCGACGAGTCCCAGTACTGCTCCTACGGCGACACCGTGCACTACAGCGAGCCGCCGCGCATCTTCGGCCGTTGCGACGGCAGCTACCTGTACGACACCGAAGAGGTGCCGTACCTGGACCTGCAGATGTGGTACTCGGCGGTCAACTTCGGCTACGCCAATCCGCGCCTGAACCAGGCGCTGACCCGCCAGATCGAGACCCTGCCGCAGGTCGCCAGCCAGTACCTGCACCCGACCAAGATCGAGCTGGCCAAGACCATCGCGGTCGACGCCGAGCGCAAGTGGGGCCGCAAGGGCCGCGTGCACTTCAACGTCGGCGGCGCGCAGTCGGTGGAAGACTCGCTGAAGCTGGTGCGCAACGCCAGCGCCGGCAAGAGCCTGGTGTTCGCCTTCGAAGGCGGCTACCACGGCCGGACCCTCGGCGCCTCGGCGATCACTTCGTCGTACCGCTACCGCCGCCGCTTCGGCCATTTCGACCGCGCCCAGTTCATCGAATTCCCGTACCACTTCCGTGGCCCCAAGGGCATGTCCAAGGAAGAGTACGGCGAGCAGTGCGTGGCCAAGTTCGAGCGCCTGTTCGAGACCGAGTACAACGGCGTGTGGGATCCCAAGGCTGGGCAGTGCGAGTACGCGGCGTTCTACGTCGAGCCGATCCAGGGCACCGGCGGCTACGTGATCCCGCCGCCGAACTTCTTCACCGGCCTGAAGCGGGTGCTGGACAAGTACGGCATCCTGCTGGTGGTCGACGAGATCCAGATGGGCTTCTTCCGCACCGGCAAGCTGTGGGCGATCGAGCATTTCGGCGTGACCCCGGACGTGCTGGTGTTCGGCAAGGCGCTGACCAACGGCCTCAATCCGCTGGCCGGCATCTGGGCGCGCGAGGAGCTGATCAACCCGACCGTGTTCCCGCCGGGTTCGACCCACTCCACCTTCGCCTCCAACCCGCTGGGCACCGCGGTCGGCCTGGAGACCATGCGCATGCTGGCCGAGACCGACTACGAGTCCATGGTCATGGCCAAGGGCGCGCACTTCCTGGACGGTCTGCGCGACCTGCAGAAGCGTCACCCGGAAATCGGCGACGTCGACGGCCTGGGCCTGGCCCTGCGTGCGGAAATCTGCCAGGCGGACGGCTTCACGCCGAACCGCAAGCTGCTCGACACCATGGTCGACATGGGCCTGGAAGGCGAACTGCGCCACAACGGCAAGCGCATCGGCCTGATCCTGGACGTGGGCGGCTACTACAAGAACGTCATCACGCTGGCGCCGTCGCTGCACATCAGCCACGACGAGATCGACCTGGGCCTGTCCTTGCTGGACCAGTTGCTGACCCGCGCCAAGCAGGTCGCATGAGCCGGGCGGGAGACGACGCGCGCGGTTCGCGTTGCCTCCCGCCGTTCGCCGCGGCGGCGGGCGCTTCAGCCCGCCGCGCGCAGCGCGATCACCGCATTGAGTCCGCCGAAGGCGAAGGAATTGCTCAGCACCGCCTGCACGTGTCGGGCGCGCGCCTGGTTGGGCACGTAGTCCAGATCGCATTCCGGATCGGCATCGAGGAAGTTGGCCGTGGGCGGGACCTCCTGCTCGCGCAGCGCGCCGAGCGCCGCCACCAGTTCCAGCGCGCCGGCCGCACCGAGCGCATGGCCGTGCACCGCCTTGGTCGAACTCACCGCCAGCGCCTCCGCGTGCGCGCCGAATACCTGGCGCAGCGCTTGCGTCTCGCAGCGGTCGTTGGCCTGCGTGCCGGTGCCGTGGGCGTTGATGTAGTCGATCTGCTCCGGGGCCAGGCCGGCGTCCTGCAAGGCCAGGCGCATCGCCGTGGCGGCGCCGTCGATGCTGGGCGCGACGATGTCGCCGGCATCGGAGCTCATGCCGAATCCCGCCAGTTCCGCCAGCGGCAACGCGCCGCGGGCGGCGGCGTGCTCGGCGCTTTCCAGCACGAACATCCCGGCGCCTTCACCCAGCACCAGGCCGCTGCGCTGCGCGCAGAACGGCCGGCAGGTGTCGTCGCTGACCACGCGCATCGCTTCCCAGGCGCGGATCAGCGGCAGGCTCAGGCAGGCTTCGCTGCCGCCGGCGATGGCCACGTCGGCCAGGCCGTGACGGAGCATCAGCACGGCCTGGGCGAACGCGTGGTTGGCCGAGGCGCAGGCGCTGGACACGGCGAAGGCCGGGCCGCGCAGGCCGAAGGCGATGCTGATCTGGCTGGCCGGGGCGTTGGCCATGCTGCGCACGATGGTCAGCGGATGCAGGCGTTCGGCCTGGTCGCGGTACAGCCGGCGCGATTGCTCGTCGCGGCTGAGTTCGGCGCCGACGCCGGTGCCGACCACCACCGCGCAGCGCGTGCCGAGCGCGGCATCCACGGCCAGGCCGGATTGGGCGATCGCCTCGCGGGCGGCGACCAACGCCATCTGGGTCATGCGATCGAGCTGGCCCGGGGCGATGCCGCCGGTCTGCGTGGCGTCGGGCGCGAACCCGGGCAGGGTCGCGGCCAGGCGCATCTTCAGGGTGCTGAGCGGATCGGGCGAGGGCAGGGCGGCGATGCCGCTGCGGCCCTCGCGCATCGCGCTCCACAGCGCCGCGGCGCCGAGGCCGAGCGCGCTGACCGCGCCCATGCCGGTGATGACGACGCGCCGCGCGTGCGGAGAGGCGCCCATGGCGCGTCAGTGCGCCGGTTGCGCCGCGCTGGCCGCCTTGGCTGCCAGCGCGTCCTCGACCGCCTGCACCAGCTTGCCGAGCGAACCGTCGTCCAGGTTCGGGTCGCGCTGCGGGAAGGTGATGTCGAAGTGTTCCTCGATGTCGAACAGGATTTCGATGGCCTCGAGCGAATCCACGCCCAGGTCCTGCAGCTTGGCATCGGGGGTCAGGCGTGCCGGGTCGATCTCGCCATGCTTGGCGACGATGCTGTGGATTTGCGACTCGATGGACGGGGTCATGGCAGTGCTCCGCGAAATGAAGGGCCACCGTGCGGCGCCCGCCGCCGGTGGATCGCACGCTGCGGCCTGGGCCGCAGCATCCATTCTCCACGCTAGACGATCAATCTTGCAGATGCCTTTCGTCAACCAACTCGAGCCGCAGGCCTTGCAGCGGCAGTTCCTGCAGCACCCGCCGGCCGGTTTCCTGATCCAGCCCCTGGAGCACGGGGTGCCGGCCTTCGAGGCCGATTTCGACCTGCTCACCACCGCCGAGCCGGCGCTGCGCGCGAAGGTGGCGCGGCTGCCGCTGCAGCGGCTGTGGCAGCGCCTGCTGCGGCCGCGCACCAGCTTCGTCGGCAGCACCGTCAGCGAATACGCCTGGCTGCCGCGCGCGGCCGACCCGGCGCAGTTGCCGCGGCAATGGCGCGCGCAACTGGGGCGGAAACGCGCGCTGCTGATCGTCAAGGACGTGCCGCAGCGCTCGCCGCTGCTGGACGCCGCCGACAACGCCTGGGCGCAGGCTTTCCTGGATGCCTGCGAGCGCAACGGCTACGTGCTGTTGCGCGGACAGGCGCTGGCCTGGGTGCCGATCGACTTCGCCTCCACCGACGAGTACCTGGCGCGACTTTCGCGCGGGCGCCGGCGCAACATCCGCCGCAAGCTGCGCTCGCGCGCCGACCTGGAGATCGAGGTGCTGCCGACCGGCCCGGCCTTCGCCGACCCGGCGCTGCGCGCGCACTGCTATGCGCTGTACCAGGAGGTGTATGCGCAGAGCGAGATCCATTTCGACCTGCTCACCGCGCCGTTCTTCGACGCGCTGCTGACTGACGCCGCGTCGGGCGGGCAGGTGTTCGTGTACCGGCACCAGGGCCGCATCATCGGCTGGAACCTGTGCTACGTGCACGAAGGCCGGCTGCTGGACAAGTACATCGGCCTGCATTACCCGGACGCGCGCGAGCACAACCTGTACGCGCTGAGCTGGATCGAGAACCTCGACTACGCCTGCCGCCACGGCCTGACCGCCTATGTCGCCGGCTGGACCGATCCGGAAGTGAAGGCCCAGCTCGGCGCCAGCTTCACCTACACCTGGCATGCGGTATACCTGCGCAATCCGCTGCTGCGCGCCGTGCTGCGCCGATTGCGGCCGCTGTTCGAATCCGACGACGTCGGGCCGGCGGCCGATGCCGCCGAGGAGGACTGAGATGCGCACCCCGGTCCTGCTCGATCTCGATGATTCGCTGGGCGCGGTGCCTGACGCCTTGCGCTTGCCGCTGCGCGACTGGTGCGATGGCCTGCGCTTCGCCTGCTCGATGGCGCGGTTGCGCCGCTTCGGCGCGGCGCTGGAACAGGCGCTGCCGGCGCGGTACGGCACCGTGCTGCTGGGCAGCGGCGATTTCCATCACCTGAGCCTGCCGCTGATCGTGCGCCTGGCGCGGCGCGCGCAGGCGCCGTTGCGGGTGGTGGTGTTCGACAATCATCCGGACAACATGCGCTTCCCGTTCGGGGTGCACTGCGGCTCGTGGGTGCGGCGCATCGCCGCGCTGCCGCAGGTGGCGCAGGTGGAAGTGGCCGGCATCACCTCCGGCGACGTCGGCCCCGGCCATGCCTGGGAGAACCATCTGCTGCCGCTTTACCGGGGCAAGCTGCGCTACTGGTGCAGCGGCGTGGATGTGGGCTGGGCGCGACGGCTGGGCCTGGGCCAGGCGGTGCGCGGCTTCGCCAGCGTGAGCGAACTGAGCGACGCCTTCGTCGAACACCTGCGGCGCACGCCGATGCCGACCTATCTGTCGCTGGACAAGGACGTGCTGGATCCACAGGACGTGCGCACCAACTGGGACCAGGGCCAACTGCGCGTGCCGCAGCTGCTGCAGGCGATCGACGCGCTGCGCGGACAGGTGTGCGGCAGCGACATCACCGGCGAAGTCTCGCTCGCCCATTACCCGCAGTGGTGGAAGCGCAAGCTGGCGGCGCTGGACGCGCAGCCGGAACCATCGCCGGCGGATCTGTCGGCGTGGCAGGCGCAGCAGCATGCGTTGAACCTGCGGTTGCTGGCGGCGTTGGATGCGGCCAGCGTCGGCTAGCGCGGCCTTGTCTGTGTGTAGGAGCGGCTTCAGCCGCGAGAGGCGTTACCGGCAATGCCCTCGCGGCTGAAGCCGCTCCTACAGGACTCTTCCCTTCGTCACGAGCGGCGCATTGTCATCGCGACGCTGGCGAAGCCGCCCGTCGCTCGATCAAGCGCTCGGCGCAGCGGCATGCACCAGATCGACATGCAGCGGCGCCGGTCCGACTGTGGCGGCGCAGGCCGCCTGCAGCGTGGCCACGATGGTCTCGAAGCGCGCCTCGTCCAGCCAGGGGCTGTTGCTGATGCTCAGGCAGCGTGCGGCGAAGTCGCTGGCGTTGGGCATCGGCGTGCGCTCGACGATGCCGTCCAGGTAGTCGTAGTCGGGCAGGGCATGCACGAACGGCACCGCCACGCCGAGCCCGCGCGGCCACAGCGCGGCCAGCACCGATTCGCGCGCGGTCGCATCGGGCAGCAGCACCATCAGGATCGGCCAGCTGCCCTGGGCGCCGGGGGTATCGGCGATCACGGTCAGGCCGGGGATGCTGGCCAGGCGGGCGCTGCGGCGCCGACCCTGCTCGCGGATCTGCGCCAGGAATGCCGGCCAGCGCGCGCTGGCGCGCACGCCGACGCCTTCGCGCCAGGCGCCGACCGCGTGTTGGGCGATGGCCGTGCCGAAGCGGTCGCCGGCCGCGCCCACGCGGTCGCCGCGACGCAGTGCGCGGCGTACCGGTGCGCCGTACGCCCAGCGCAGTGGCTGCGGCCGGTACAGCGCCGCGTAGCCGAGCAGTTCCAGGCTGCGGCGCAGTTCCCAGCGCCAGTCGCGCTGGCCCAGGCGTGCGGCGGTGTCGGCCAGGCTGCGCTGCAGCGGCGCATGCCGCGACATCAGCAACCCGCCTTCGTAGAGGGTCAGGCCCTTGCCGGCGGCCAGGCTGCAGAAGCCGATGTCGCCGCCCAGGCCGGCCGGGCGGCCGTCGGGGTGCACGCCGCCCAGCGCCTGCGCCGCGTCCTCGATCAGCAACGCGCCGCAGCCTTCGGCGGCGCGGCGCAGCGGCGCCAGGTCGGTCAGGCGCCCGCCGAGGTGGGTGGCGATGATCGCCAGGGTGTCGCTGCCGCAGCGTTGTGCCAGTTGCACCGGGTCCAGCTCCAGCGAGCCGGGCAGCAGATCGCACAGCACCAGCTGCAGGCCGCAGTGCGCCACCGCCAACGCTACCAGCGGGCAGGTGTAGGCCGACACCAGCACCTGTCGGCGCCGGCTGGCCGCGGTCAGGGTGCGCAGGGCCACGATCAGCGCGGCGGTGCCGGAGCAGGTCAGCAGCGCCTGCGGCAGGCCGAGCGCAGTGGCCAGCCGCGTGCGCGGGCGGCCTGGCCACAGGTCCCGCCACTGCAGCGGCAGGCCCGCGGTCGGTGGCACCTCAATGCGCATCGGCGGGATCCGCGCGTTCGCCGATCGCCAGGCAGACGATGCCGCCGACGATCAGCGCCGCGCCCAGCGCCTGCAACAGGCCGATGTGCTCGTTGAACCACCAGGCCGACAGCAGCATCACGCTGACCACCTCCAGGTGCGAGGCGGCGAAGGCCGGGCCGATCGGTGCGTGCTCGAGCAGCTTCATCCAGGTGAAGAACGCACCGACGTAGCCCAGCAGCGCGGCGTACAGCCACGGGCTGCCGAGCAGGCGCAGCACCCAGGCCAGTTCGGCCTGTGGCGGAAACGCGTGGGTGCCCGCCAGCTTGAAGCCGATCTGGGCCAGCGTGTCGAAGCTCAGCAGCAGGGCGAAGCCCACCGCGTAGCGATGCAGCGGCGGCCGGCTCATGAGCCCAGCCCCACCACGGCCACGCCGGCGCTGACCAGGCAGATGCCGGCCACCTGCATGCGCCCGAGGCGTTCGCCGAACAGCCAGCGCCCGGCCAGCATGATCGCCACGATGTTGATCGAGCCCAGCAGCACGCCGCGGCCCAGCGGCACCAGCGACAGGAACGCGGTCCAGGCAAGGAATTCGAACACGTAGCAGGCCACGCCGAACCACAGCTGCGGCTGCCGCGCCATGCGCTGCCAGCGCGCCATGCCGGTACCCTGCGGGTGGCTGGCGACGTACTTGAAGGCCAACTGGCCGGCGGTGTCGAGCGCCACCGTCGCCAGCCAGATCGCCACCACCGAGCCGGTCATCGCCATCAGGCGGCGGCCTGCTGCGGGGTGGTGAGCGCCGCGAAGAACTGCGCCAGGCGCGCGCCGAGCACGCGCCGTTCGCGGTCCAGGGTGATCATGTGGTAGCTGTCGTGCAGCAGCAGCAGTTCGGTCGGCCCGGAGACGTTGGCGATCACCAGCCGCGCGTTGCGCAGGTCGGCGATGTCGTCCTCGGCCGCGTGCGCGACCAGGCACGGCGCGACGACCTTGGGCAGGTTGCGGCGCACGTCGCGCGAGAGCAGGTACATCTCGGCCAGGGCGTGCCAGGGGTTGCCGGGCAGGCCGGCGGCGCTGCTGTCGCCGCCGAGCATGGCGCTGCTGACCTGGGCGCGGATGCGCTCGTCGCGCAGGCCGTATGGCGGCTCTTCCAGGAACATGCGGCGCTTGCCGATGCCCAGGCGCTTGAACCACGGCAGCAGGAACGCCAGGCGCGCGCGCTTGGGGATGTTCCAGCCGTCGTAGCGGAAGGTGGCGCCGAGCACGCCGACGCCGTCCACCCACTGCGGCCGCTCCTGGGCCAGGCGCAACGCCAGCAGCGCGCCCATCGACAGCCCGGCCACGAACAGCCGGTCGACCTGCGGACGCATCCGCGCGGCGGCGGCCTCGACGCTGGCGTACCAATCGCGCCAGCTGGTGGCCAGCAGGTCGTCCTCGTCGCCGCAGTGGCCGGCCAGCTGCACGCCGTGGACGCTGAAGCCTTCGCGGTTCAGGCTCTTGCCGAGCAGGCGCATCTCGCTGGGCGTGCCGGTCAGGCCATGGATCAGCAGCACGCCGTTGCGGCCGCCTTCGAAGTGGAACTCGGCAGATTCGATCATTGGAATGGGCGCGGCTGCGCAGTCTCGGCAATCCGTGCAGGGTGGCCGCTGCGCGTTTCAGCAGCCTTTCGCCGCCGCCGCCGCGAACGGGTCAGTGCTTGGCCGCGGCCGGATTGCGGAAGCGTACCAGCACGCGCTGGCCAATGCGCAGGGTCGAGGGCTGGGTGAAGGCCAGGACGCAGGCCACGCTGCGGTCGTTGCCGGCGGGCGTGGCGTCGTCGTGCAACTGGGTGGGGCCGTAGGCCGGCGCCAGCCAGCGCACCACCGCCTGGCCGAGCACGGTCTGGCGGCCGTCGTCGCTGATGACCTCGGCGGCCATGCCCGGAGTGACGCTGCCGGCATAGCTTTCGTTCAATTCGGCGCGGACCAGGCGCGGCGCGTCCGGCAGCAGGGTCAGCAGCGGCGCGTTGGCCTCGCTGCGTGCGCCGACCGCGGCCGACAGCTGCAGCACGCGCCCGGCGGCCGGCGCCTGCAGCCGGTACTGCGCGCGCTGCAGCTCGGCCGCGCGCACCTGCGCGTCGGCCAGGGCCGCATCGCTGCGTGCGGTGTCCAGTGCGTCGACCAGGCTCTGCACCGCGTCGCTGGCGTCGTCGGCGCTCTGGCCGTCGCTGGCGCCCAGGCGCGCGGCCTCGGCCAGCCGCCGCTGCTTCTGCTGGGCGCTTTGCAGGCGCTGCTGCAGCTGTTTCAAGTGGGTGGCCGCGGCCTGCGCGCGGGTGCGGGCGATGTCCAGGTCGACCGCGGCGGCGCGGTCGTCGCCGGCGACCAGCAAGGCCCCTTTCTGCACCGCGTCGCCCTCGTGCACCGGCACCTCGCGCAGGGTCGCGGCGACCGGCAGGCCGAGCTTGAGCACGCCGCCCTCCACGTCGATGCGGCCGCGCGCCACTGCCAGATAGGCGGCGGGGGCGGCGGCCAGCGCCGGGGCCGGCGTGCGGTCCGATGGCGCGCATGCGGCCAGCAGCAGGCTCAGCAGGGGCGCGGCGGCGAACGCTTTCATGGTGCGGGATTCCGTGAGGGCAGGGGCGAGGGCGGTGCGTTCACGCGGCGGTCGTCGAGGATGCGGCCGTCTTCCATCGACAGCACGCGGTCGGCGTGGCGGATCAGGCGCGGGTCGTGGCTCACGCACAGCACCATGGTGTTGTGGCGGCGCGCGATGCGGTGCAGCAGGTCGATCACGATCTGGCCGTTGCCGGCATCCAGCGCGCTGGTCGGTTCGTCGGCGAACAGCAGCGCCGGATGCTTGGCTAGCGCGCGGGCGATCGCCACGCGCTGCTTCTCGCCGCCGGACAGCTCGGCCGGACGCAGGTGCTGGCGGTGGGCGATGCCGACCTCGGCCAGCGCTTCTTCGGCGCGGCTGCGCACCTCGGCCGGGGCCAGGCCCATGTACTGCAGCGGCAGCCGCACCTGGTCCAGCGCGCACAGCGCCGGGAACAGGTTGAAGCCCTGGAAGATGAAGCCGGTGTGGCGCAGGCGGAACTGCTCCAGCGCGGTGGCGCCGAGCGTGCCCAGTTCCTCGCCCAGCGCCAGCACCTGGCCGGCGTCGGCGCGCTGCAGGCCGCTGAGGATCGACAGCAGGGTGCTCTTGCCGCAGCCGGACGGGCCGGAGATCAGGGTCAGCTCGCCCGGCCACACCTGCAGCGCCACGTCGCGCAGTACCGGCGTGCGCACGCTGCCGGAGACGAAGCTCTTGCACAGGCCGCTGCCGCTGAGCGTGGCGGCGGCCGGGTGCAGCGCGGCGGGGGCGACGATGCGGCTCATCGCAGCAGCAACGCCGGATCGGCGCGGCGCAGCCCGCGCAGCGCGGCCAGGGCCGAGACCACGGTCAGCAGCATCACCGCGCACACGCACAGGCCCCAGCCGCTGGCGTTGAACGCCACCGGCACGTCGTGCGCACGGGCCAGCGCGACCAGCGCCGCGCCCAGCGCGCTGGCGCCGATCAGGCCCAGCGCGCCGACCCAGGCGGCCTGTTCCAGCACCACCCAGCGCAGGTTGCGCATGCTCACGCCCAGCGCGTTGAGCGTGGCGTATTCGCGCGCGGCGCCGAGCACGGTGCCGAGCAGGGTCTGGCTGGTGATGGCCACGCCGACCAGCAGCACGATGCCGCCGAGGAACAGCACGCCGGAGCCGGCGCCGGTGTCGAACATCCAGAACAGGATGCTGCGCCGGGCGAAATCGTCGGCGCTCCAGGCTTCCACGCGCGGCCGCGTGACAGCGTTGTCGATCGCCTGCGCCACCGCCTGCGGGTCGGCGCCGGGGCGCAGCCTGGCCACCATGTAGGTCGGCCAGTCCGGGTGCGCGGTGTCGCTGTTGAGCGCGCGCGCGGTGTCCAGCGAGGCCAGTACGTTGACCCCGCCCAGCGCGCGCAGGCCGCGGCCCACCCCGATCACCCGCACGCGGTGGCCGTTGATGCGCGCGCTGCTGCCGACGCCGACGCCGAGCTTGTCCAGTTCCGCGCGGTCCACCACCACGGTGTCCGGCTCGCGCAGCGCCGCGCGCAGCGCCGGGCTGAGCAGGCGGGAGAACATCAGGCCACCATCGCGGGTGTCGATGCCGGAGATGTAGACCGACACCGCGCCGGTGTCGCCGGGGCCGCGCCAGTCGCCGTCGAACCAGATGAACGGCTCGATCTGCGCCACCCGCGGGTCCAGGTACAGCGGCGCGGCCGCGTCCGGATCGATGGCGCGGCCCTGGTCCACGCTCTGCGTGCCGGGATAGCCCAGCCACAGGTCGGCGTCGGAGCCGGAGACATAGACGCTGGCGCTGCCGAAGATGCCCAGCACCAGCGCGGTCTGCAGCAGCAGCAACAGGCTGGCGAAGCCCACCGATACCACCACCGGCAGGAAACGGCGCCACTCGTAGCGCAGGGTCTGGCGGGCCAGCGCGACCATCAGGGCTGCGCGCCTCTGCGGTCGCTGCCGTCGCCGGCGCCGGGGATCGGCGCGGTGGCGCTGCCCAGCGCCGTGTGCAGGGCGACGTAGGCCAGATCGCGCTGGCGCTGCGCTTCCAGCAGTTCCAGTGCCGCCTGGTCGCGTGCGGCCTGCTGCGTGGCCACGTCCAGGTCGCTGCCCAGGCCCAGCCGCCGGCGCTGTTGCGCCACCTCGGCGACCTGCTGCTGCGCCTGCAGCACCTGCTGCTGGGTCTCGGTGTTGCGCCGCTGCTGCTCCAGCGTGGTCAGCGCAGTCTCGACCTCGTTGACCGCGTCCAGCACGGTCTGCCGGTAGGCCAGGGTGGCCGCTTCCAGCAGGTCGCCGCGCGCCTTGGCCCTGGCCTGGCGGATGCCCCAGTCGAACAGCGGGATGTCGATCACCGGGCCGAACGAGGCGATGCCGTGGGTGGCGGTGCGGCGGTGGCTCAGCAGGCTGGTCGACCAGCGGATCGCGCCGCCCAGGCCGATGCTGCCGTAGCGGTCGGCGCGGGCGATGCCCAGCGCGCCGGCGGCGCTGATCACCTCGGCCTCGTGCGCCGCGATGTCCGGGCGTCGCCGCAGCAGGTCGGCCGGCACGCTGTCGACCGCCGCAATCTGCAGTTGTCCCGGCGCGGTGGTGGCCGCGGCCGCGCTCCATGCCGGGTCGGGCGTATCGCGGCCCAGCAGCACCGCCAGGCGCCGCGCCGCGGCGGCGGCGGCATCGCGCGGCTCGTTCACCGCGCTCTGCGCCTGCAGCGCCGCGGCCTGCGCCTGCGCGGCGGTGGCCGGCGCGGCCAGATGCAGGTCGACCAGGGTCTGTTGCAGGCCAGCCTGGCGCTGGCGTGCGCTGGCGATGTCCTGCAGCAGGCGTTCGGCCTGCTGCGCGTGGCGCAGGTCGATCCAGTTGTGTGCCACGTCGGAGATCGTCGCCGCGCGCACCTGCGCAAGGTTGGCCTGGGCGCTCTGCAGGTCGCCGCGGGCGACGCGGTTGGTGGCTTCGCCGCGGCCGAACAGCGGCAGCTCCCACTCCGAATCGACACCCACGACCAGGAACGAGGCGCTGGCGTCCGGGTCGATCGGGTCCTCGGTGCGCGCGCGCAGCTGCGGCCGCAAGGTGGCGTCGGCGACCGCGTCCAGCCGCCGCGCCGCGCGCAGCCGTGCCAGCGCCTGGCCGACCTCGAGATCGTCCCGCAGCGCCTGCGCGACCAGCGCGTCGAGTTGCGGATCGTGGAAATCCTGCCACCAGGCGCTGCCCTGCGGACGCGGCGCGGCCGCCTGCGGCGTCGCGCTGCTCCACTGTGCGGGCAGCGACGGCTGGCGCAGGTCGGGGATGGGCTGGCTGGCGCAGCCAGCGAGCGCGAGCGCGGCGGCCAGCGCCAGCACGCCGGCCGGACAAACGCGGATCCGGCTCATGCCTGCGGCTCCGCGCCGGCCGGCAGGTCCAGCTCCGCACGCAAGCCGCCCAGCGCCGAGCGCCGGTAGCGCAGCGTGGCGTGGTGGCGGGCGGCGATGTTGGCGACGATCGCCAGGCCCAGGCCAGTGCCGCCTTCGGGCGCGTCCGGGGCACGGAAGAAGCGCTCGCCCAGGCGCGGCAGCAGGGCCTCGTCGATGCCGCTGCCGGCGTCGTCCACCGCCAGGCGCACGGCCTGCGGCTCGCGCCGCAGGCTCACCGTGACCACGCGGCCGGCGGCATGGCGGAAGGCGTTGTCCAGCAGGTTGTCGAGCAGCTCGCGCAGCGCATAGGCATCGGCGGCCACCCAGGTAGGCGTGTCGTCGTCGCCGCTGTCGTAGCCCAGGTCCACGCCGGCGTGCAGCGCGTCGGGGATGCGCTCGGCCAGGGCCTGCGGCAGCCATTGCGCCAGGTCCAGCGGCAGCAGCGGGCGGATGCTCTCGCGCGGCGCCTGGGTGCGGGTCAGCGCCAGCAACTGGGTGGAGGTGCGGGTGGCGCGGTCGGTCAGCTGGCGGATGTGCTGCAGCGCCTGAGCGGTGTCCCCCGGGCGTTGGCTGGCCTGGGCACGCTGCACGTGCATGCTCAGCCCGGCCAGCGGCGTGCGCAGCTGGTGTGCGGCGTCGGCGAGGAAGCGCTCCTGCAGCGCCATCATGTGCTTGAGGCGGCCGAGCAGGCCGTCGATGGCCTGGGTCAGCGGCAGGATCTCCACCGGGATGTCCGGCCCGGACACCGGGCTGAGGTCGCGCTGGCTGTCGTCGAGCCGGCGCACCGCCGGCTCCAGCATGCGCAGGCCGACCCGCACGCCGTGCCAGACCAGCACCAGCAGGGAGCAGGTGAGCAGCAGTTCGGTCGGCAGCATCAGCACCAGGATCTCGCGGGCGCGGCGATGGCGGTCGTCCAGGGTCTCGGCCACCGACACGGTGAGCCAGTCGCCCGGCTCCAGCGCCGAGGGCAGCAACAGGCTGGCCACGCGCACCGGCACGCCGTTGTCCATGCGGTCGTCGTACAGCATCACCCGGCCGATCTCGGCCGGATCCGGGTGCATCGGAATCGGCTGGGTACTGCCGCTGATCACCCCGTGGCGGCGGCTGTCCAGCTTGAAGAACACCCGGCCGTCGCTGCTGTACTCCAGCAGTTGCCGCGCCTGCAGGGTCAGCGGCATGCGCTCGCCGGGGTCGTTGACCGCGTTGGCCAGGCCCTGCGTGTCCTCCTTCAGGTCCATGTCGTGGACGTGATTGGTGTACTTGAGCATCAGCAGGTAGAACAGCGCCGACACCACCAGCATCAGCAGCACGGTCGGAATCAGCAGGAACGCCAGCAGTCGCTGGCGCAGGCTGGGATGGCGGTAGGCCGGCGCCTGCGCGGCAGTGGTCGCGCTCACTGCGGGATCTGTGCGTGGTCGGCGGCCGGTGAGGCGGCGCGCGACTCCTCCAGCAGGTAGCCCAGGCCGCGGATGGTGCGGATGCCGACGCCGGCGCCATGCAGCTTGCGCCGCAGGCGGTGCATGGAGATGTCCAGGCCGTTGTCGGTGATTTCGTGTTGCCAGTCGCACAGCGCCTCGGTCAACTGGCTGCGGCTGACCACGCGCCCGCTGCGCAGCAACAGGGTCTCCAGCAGCGCGAACTCGCGTGCGGTCAGGTCCAGCGGCTGGTCCTGCAGCCACACCCGGCGCCCGGCCAGGTTGATGCGCAGTTGCCCCAGCACCAGTTCCGGCACGCCGCCGCTGCTGCTGCGGCGCAGGAGCGCGCGGGTGCGGGCGAGGAACTCGGACAGTTCGAAGGGCTTGATCAGGTAGTCGTCGGCGCCCTGGTCGAGCGCGTGGATACGGTCTTCCACCGCGTCGCGCGCGGTCACCACCAGCACCGGGATCTCGTCGCGGCGGGCGCGCAGGCGCTGCAGCACCTGCAGCCCGTCGCGGCGCGGCAGGCCCAGGTCCAGGACCAGCAATTGATAGCTTTCGCTACCGAGCGCACGTTCGGCGGCGGCGCCGTCGCTGACATGGTCCACCACGTGCCCGCACTCGGCGAGCGAGTCGCGCAAGGCAACGGCAATGGACGTATCGTCTTCGGCAACCAGGATGCGCATGACGCGAATGCTTGCAACGGGGATGTGGGAAAACCGTCGTAATCGACGGCCGCGAAGTCAGTACGTTCACATACGTCGATGTAGCTTCGATGGAGACTGCATCCAGATTCTGCGATGCGGTGATGACGATTGTCATCCATGACATCGCTCGCGCGCTCGCCGGTCCTGGCTCCGCAGGGTAGGAAAAATCCTATAGCCGGCCACGGCATCCGCCGATCCTCACGCCCCCGCGGCGGCGGCATCATGCATGCGTCGGCAACGTCACCGCTCCCGCGCCAGGGAGGCGGCTCGCACGGAATCGAACGGATCTCGATTCGCCGGCCACGTTTCGCTCCCGCAGGCGCCGAAGGATCGGCGCAGCGCCACTGCGATCGGAATCAGAGGGAAGAAAACGCACGAGGCCCCGGCATGCCGGGGCCTCGTGCGTTCAACGTGCTGCCATCGAGTAGGGATCATGCGGCATCATGCGCTAGCAGGGGCAAGCTGCTCCGGTACCGTCCCGCCGCACCGCCCGCCACGTCTGCACGCCCCCCCTCAGGCCGCAATCCGCCGCCTTTGCGAATCCCCAATCCCGAATCCCAAATCCCGGCCCCTCAGAGCGCCCAGTCCAGCCGCAACCCCGCCACCAACGCATTGGGCAGGTCGCGGGTGCGCGCCGGCTCGTTGAACTGGTCCGGGTGCACGATGTAGTGCAGGTTCGGGGCAATGCGCAGTTTCGGGGTCACCGCGATGCCGTAGCTCAGTTCCATCATGGTCTGGGAGCGGTGCGGGGTGCCGCTGCCGCCGGCCGCCGCGCGTGCCAGGCGCAGGTCTTCCAGGGCGTCGTCGCTGTAGTGCTGTTGGGTGACGACGAAGGCGATGTTGTCCTGCGGGCGGCTGGCGAAGGTGCCGCGCTGGACCAGGCCCAGTTCCAGGAAGTGGTCTTCGATCAACTGCCCGGAGGTGCCCTTGAGCGCCGAGCCGAACAGCACCAGGCCGCGGTTGCTGTCCGGGTCGGGGCGGGTGACCTGCTGCTCGAAGCGCACGAACGCGCCGGAGCGGCCGTTGCGATTGGCGTAGTCCAGCCCGCTCAGCCGCGCCGGGTTGCCGTTGCGGTCGTTGAGCGGATCGCGGTAATCGGAGTTGTCCTGCCAGCCGCCGATCTCGTACATCGCCGGCAGGCGCGCGCCGCTGGTCTGGGTGGTATAGCCGATCGCGTAGGGCACGATCACCCCGGTGCGGTCGTTGGTACTCCAGTTCAGGCCGTGCTGGCCGCGTTCGGCCTGGATCGGGTTGACCTCGTAGGCGCCGACGTGGACGTAGACGTTCGGGGTCACCCAGGCCTTGGCATGCGCGGCCCAGCTCGACACCGGCCAGTAGGTGAAGTTGCTGGTGCGGAACACGAAGGTCGGGTTGCCGCAGGCCGAGTTGCCCTGAAAGTAGCCGCACAGGTCCGAGCCCAGGAAGTGGATGTTGGCCACGCTGCGGCCGGCCTCCAGCTCCAGGCGGTCGTTGAACAGCTTCTGGTCGATGGTGAAATTGGCCAGGCGGGTGCCCTGGCCACCGTAGATTTCCTGCACCGAGGTGCTGTTGCCGATGTTGCCGTTGGCCAGGTTGGTGCCGTGGCGGTTGATGCCGTAGACCTTCAGCGTGGCGCCATTCCAGCCCATCAGCCGTTGCAGGTCCACGTCGGTGCCGAACATCAGCTGGCCGGCGTAGGCGCTGCCCTGGTGCTTGCCGCCATCCAGCGAGACCGCGCCTTCGCCGGTGTAGGCGAGCTTGGGCGTGAACGCATCGCTGGCGTCCTGGGCATGGGCCAGCGGCGCAGCGAGGGCCAGCGCCAGGGTGGCCAGGGGCAGGTGCGAGACGAGGGGACGAGACATGGCGGAACTCCTGAGCAGGGAAAGGCCGGCGCGCCGCCAGCGGCGACGGGGGGAGGGGCATCGCATGGCGACGCGCCGGCGCATGGACGGGACTAGGCGACGACCGGCTTCTTCAGCACCCGCAGCGCCACCGCGGTGACCACGGTGCCGGCGAGCAGCGCCACCAGGTACATCCCCAAGTGGCTGACCGCATTGGGGATGGGCAGCACGAACACGCCGCCGTGCGGCACCTTCAGTTCGGCGCCGGCGGCCATCGAGATCGCGCCGGCCAGCGCCGAGCCGAGCATCAGCGCGGGGATGGTGCGCAGCGGGTCGCGCGCGGCGTACGGGATGGCGCCTTCGGTAACGAAGGCCAGGCCGAGCACGCCGGTGGCGGCGCTGCTGCCGCGCTCGTCCTGGGTGAAGCGGCTGCGGAACACCCAGGTGGCCAGGGCGATGCCCAGCGGCGGGGTCATGCCGGCGACCATGGCCGCGGCCATCGGCGTGTACACCTGGCTGGCGATCAGGCCGGTGGAGAAGGCGTAGGCGGCCTTGTTGACCGGCCCGCCCATGTCGAAGGCCATCATCGCGCCCAGCAGCAGGCCCAGCAGCACCGCGCTGCTGCCCTGCATGCCGCGCAACCACTCGGTGAGCCAGGCCAGCAGTTCGGCCACCGGCTGGCCGACCACGTAGAGCATGGCCAGGCCGACCAGCAAGGTGCCCAGCACCGGCAGGATCAGCACCGGCTTGAGGCCCTCCAGGGTGCGCGGCAGCTTGATCGCGCGGTTCAGCGCAGCCACGCCGTAGCCGGCGATGAAGCCGGCCAGGATGCCGCCGATGAAGCCGGCGCCCAGGTTGGCCGCGACCATGCCGCCGATCATGCCCGGGGCGATGCCGGGGCGGTCGGCGATGGAGTAGGCGATGTAGCCGGCCAGTGCCGGCACCATCAGGGTGAAGCCGGCCTTGGCGCCGATCTGGAACAGCGACCAGGCCAGGGTGCCCTTGTGCGCGTCGTCGAAGGCGTAGATGCCGCCGAGCGCGAACGCCAGCGCGATCAGCAGGCCGCCGGCGGTGACGAAGGGCAGCATGAACGACACGCCGGTCATCAGATGCTTGTACGGGCCGGCGGAGCGGCCGCCCTGGGCCTTGGTCGGCGCACTGGCGCCGTTGCCGGCGGCGTGCACGCTGGCCTCGGCCAGCGCTTTGCGGATCAGCCCCGGGCCGTCGTTGATCGCCGGCTTGGTGCCGCTCTTGAACAGGCGCTTGCCGCCGAAGCGGCCCAGGTCGACCTCGCGGTCGGCGGCGATCAGCACCAGGTCGGCAGCGGCGATCTCCTCGGCGCTGAGCGCGTCCTGCGCGCCCACCGAGCCCTGGGTTTCCACCCGGATCTGGTGGCCCAGCACCTTGGCCGCCTGCTGCAGGCCTTCGGCGGCCATGAAGGTGTGGGCGATGCCGGTGGGGCAGGAGGTGATGGCGACGATGCGCTTGCCGGCGCCCTCGGCGCTGCCGGCCGCGGCCGCAACCGCGGCCGTGGGCGCCGCGGCACCCGCCAGCAGCGGCGCCAGCACCGCGTCGGCATCGGCCAGCACCGCGTCCAGGCTGCTGCGCTGCACGCGGCGGCCGGCGAAGCGGGCGGCATCGGCGTCGTCGTCGCCGACCAGCAGCAGCGGCGCGGCGGCGGATGCCGCGGCCAGGTCCAGCGGCGCGATCACGCCCTGCGGCGTGCGCACCTCGGCCTGCAGCACCGCGCCCCGCGCCGTGGCGGCATGGCGCAGCGCCTCGGCGGCGAGGACGGCTTCGGTACTGCGATCGCCAGCGGCGATCACCACGAGAATCGGATTCATGCGGGCTCCCGATGAGCGCAAGAGGACGCGGCGCACAGCGGCGACGCGGCGGAAGTCATGCCAGGGTCTCCAGGCGGACCGCGGCGGCCAGCGCCGGCAGGCGCTCGCGCGGCAGGCGGCGGGCGACGCCGCTGCCCAGCGTGGCCACGGCGAAGGCGGTGGCCTGGCGCGCGCAGGTCGCCAGGTCGGCGTCGGCGCGCAAGGCCGCGACCAGCCCGGCGACCATCGCATCGCCGGCGCCGACGCTGCTGCCGCCGGTCACCTGCGGCGGCTGCGCCAGCAGCGCCTGCTCGCCGCGCACGAACAGCGCACCGTCGGTGCCCAGCGACACTGCGACCAGGCCGATGCCGCGCGCCAGCAACGCGCGCGCGGCGCCGAGCAGGTCGGCGGTGGTGGTCAAAGGCGTACCGGCCCATTCCTCCAGTTCGTGGCGGTTGGGCTTGATCGCGAACGGCAGTTGCGCGCGCGGCGCGTCCAGGGCGGCGTGCAGCGGCGCGCCGCTGGTGTCCAGCAGCACCCGCGCGCCGGCGGCGGCGGCCTGCGCCTGCAGTTGCCGCCAGGTGTCCTCGGCCAGGCCGGCGGGCAGGCTGCCGCTGAGCACCACCGGCAGGCCGGGGCGCAGCAGTTCGCCCAGGCGCGCGCCGACGGTGTCGAGCTGCGCCTGATCCAGGGCCAGGCCGGGCAGGTTGATGTCGGTGGTGGCGCCGCTGTCGGCGGCGACCAGCTTGAGGTTGCTGCGGGTGTCGCCGGGCACGCGCAGGCAGCGGTCGTCGATGCCGCGCTCGGCGAACAGGGTTTCGAACACCGGCGCATTGCCGGCGCCGAGCACGCCGAGCGCGGCGCAACGCAGGCCGGCATCGGCCAGGCAGGCGGCGACGTTGATGCCCTTGCCGCCGGCGATGGCGTGGGCGCTGCGTGCGCGGTGCACCTGGCCCGGTTGCAGCCGGTCGATCGCCACGGTCAGGTCGATCGCCGGATTCAGGGTCACGGTGACGGCATCGACGCTCATGCGCCGGCTCCGCCGTCGAGCGCCCGCACCTCGGCCGCGCTCTCGCAGTCCAGCGCGCGCTGCGCCAGCGCCTGCAGCGTGTCCAGGCGGCTGCCGCGCAGGCGCGCCTTCACCGCGGGGATGTCGTTGGGCGTCATCGACAGTTCGTGCACGCCCAGCCCGGCCAGCAGCGCCGCGCCGAATGCATCGCCGGCCAGGCCGCCGCACACGCCGACCCAGCGGCCGTGGCGCGCCGCGCCCTCGACGGTGGTGCGGATCAGGCGCAGCACCGCCGGATGCAGGCTGTCGGCCTCGGCGGCCAGGTCCGGGTTCTGGCGGTCGATGGCCAGGGTGTACTGGGTCAGGTCGTTGGTGCCGATCGAGAAGAAGTCCGCGTGCTTGGCCAGCGCATCGGCCTGGATCGCCGCCGCCGGCACTTCGATCATGATGCCCAGCGGCACCTCCGGCGCCTGCAGCTCCGCGCGCAGGCGCTCGCATTCGGCGCGCAGCGTCAGCAGTTCCGCGGCCGAGGTGATCATCGGGAACATGATCGCCAGGCGCGCGCCGTCCTTGGCCGCGCGGTACAGCGCGCGCAGCTGCGGTTGCAGCAGGTCGGCGCGGCGCAGCAGCAGGCGCGCGCCGCGCACGCCCAGGAACGGGTTGTCCTCGCGCGGCAGGTTCAGGTGCGCGACCTGCTTGTCGCCGCCGATGTCCAGCGCGCGCACGATCAGCGCGCGCCCGTCCAGTGCCTGCGCCATCGCGGTGTAGGTGGCGTATTGCTCGTCCTCGCTGGGGGTGCTGCCGCGCTCCAGGAACAGGAACTCGGTGCGCATCAGGCCCACACTCTCGGCGCCCTGCGCCAGTGCGGCGGCGACCTGCTCGGGCAGGTTGACGTTGGCGCCGATCTCCAGGCGATGGCCGTCCTCGGTCTGCGCCGGCTGGTTGCGCTGCTCGGCCTCGCGCGCGCGCAGCTGCTGCTGTTCGTCGATGTAGGCGCGGGCCGAGGCCAGGTCGGCTTCCGATGGCGCCAGGTACAGGCGGCCGCTGCTGCCGTCGACGATGACGGTGGCGCCATTCTCCAGGTCCAGCAGGTCGGCGCCGCCGGCGACCAGCGCCGGCAGGCCGAGGGTGCGCGAGAGGATCGCGGTGTGCGAGGTGGGGCCGCCGACGGCGGTGGCCAGGCCGAGCACGCGACCGGTGTCGAGGTTGGCGGTATCCGAGGGCGACAGGTCGTGGGCGAGCAGGATGCACGGCGCGGCCGGCAACTGCTCCAGGCTGCCGCCGGCCAGGCTCGGATCCAGTTGTGCCAGCACCCGGCGGCCGACGTCGCGCAGGTCGCTGGCGCGCCCGGCCAGCACCGCATTGCCCAGCGCCGAGAGCTTGTTGGCCAGACGCTCCACCGACTGCTGCCAGGACCAGGCGACGCCGTGGCCCTCGACCATCAACTGGCAGGCCAGGGTGATCAGGTCGGTGTCGTTGAGCAGTTCGGTCTGGGCGCGGAAGATCGCCGCATCGCCGGCGCCGAGCCGGCGCCGGGTGTCGTCCTCGATGGCCTGCAGCTGCGCGCGGGTGCGCTGCAGGGCGTCGTGCAGCAGGGCGCCGCCGTCGCTCAGCGGCACCGGCGTGTCCGCCACCGCGACGTCGTGGCCGGCCAGCTTGTGCACCACGCCGATCGCCAGGCCGGGGCTGGCGCCGATGCCGACGATGGCCGGCTGCGCCTGCGGCGGGGTCCAGCCGGCGACCGGTGCGGCACGGCGCTGCGCGGCGGCCTCGGCGTCGGCCTGCTCCTGTGCGGTCAGGCCGTCGATCACGCTGCGCAGCCGCGCCAGCGCCGCGGCGGCGTCCTGGCCCTCGGCCGAAATGGTCACCGTGTCGCCGGCGTGCAGGCCCAGCTGCAGCAGCGACACCAGGTTCTTGGCGTCACCGACCTGATCGCCGGCACGCACCTGGATACGGGCGGCGAACCCGCGCGCGGTTTCCACCCAGCGCGTGGCCGGACGCGCGTGCAGGCCGGTGGGGTAGCGCACGGTCCAGTCGAAGCGTTCGGCCAGGTCGCTGGCCGGGGCGGTGGGCGCGGTGGGGGCCGCGTCCTCGCTCAGCGCGGCGACGATCGCCTGCGGGTCGTCGCTGGCGAACAGCGCCTCCAGCCGCGGCGGGTCCTGGATCAGCCGGGTCAGCCGCCGCAGCAGGGCGATATGGGTGTCGGACTGGGCGGCGATGGCGACGACCAGGCGCGTGGTCTGGCCCGGGTTCCACTCCACGCCGTCGCGCAGCTGCAGCACCGCGATGCCGTCGCGGCGCACCAGGTGGCGGTCTTCGCCGGTGCAGTGCGGGATCGCCACGCCGTGGCCCAGGAAGGTGTTGGCCAGCGCTTCGCGGCGCAGCATGCTGGCCTCGTAGGCCGGCGGCACGCAGCCGGCGGCGACCAGCAATTGCGCCGCCTGGGCGATCGCGTCGGCCTTGTCGCGGGCCTGGACGTCGATCCGGACCAGATCGCTGGAAACCAGGGGGGAGGAGGGCGTCTGGGACACGCGGGTTCCTTGAGGGTGGGCGGCGAGTGGGTGCAGTGTGGGAACGTTCCCAGTCAATCGTCAATGTGCAGTGCACAAATCCTTCGGAAAAGCCCGGTGCTACCATTGCGTCACGCTAGGCGACAGGGAGTTGACATGAAAACAATGCGGGAACGTTGCCAGTGAGCGTCAGCATCCATGACGTGGCCCGGGTCGCCGGTGTCTCGACCTCGACGGTGTCGCGCGCGCTGGGCCATGGCCCGGTCAGCGAGGAAGTGCGGGCGCGGGTGGAAGCGGCGGTGCGCGAGACCGGCTACCGCCCCAACCTGATGGCGCGGCGGCTACGCTCGCAGCGTTCCGGGGTGGTGGGCCTGATCGTCGCCGACATCCGCAATCCGTTCTTCACCGCGGCCATCCGCGCCGTCGAGGACGTGGCCTACCGCGCCGGCATGCGCGTGATCCTGTGCAATACCGACGAGGATCCGCAGCGCGAGGCGCTGTATCTGCAACTGATGCAGGAAGAGCGGGTCAGCGGGCTGATCTTCGCTCCCACCCGTACCACCCAGGGCCAACTGGGCAAATTGACGTTCGACCATCCGGTGGTGCTGCTGGACCGCGCCGGCAAGGGCGGCACCCACGACAGCGTGGTGCTCGACAACGCCGCGGCGATGGCGGCCTTGGTCGACCATCTGGTCGGCCGTGGCGTGCGCCGCATCGGCGGCCTGTTCGGCAAGACCAGCAGCACCGCTGCCGAGCGCCGCGACGGCTATCTGGAAGCGATGCGAGGGCATGGCCTGGCCCCGGACTACCGCGAGGTGGCTCCGAGCGCGGAGGCGGCGATCGCCGAGGTGCAGGCATGGCTGGCGCAGACGCCGCGGCCGGATGCGCTGGTGGCCAGCAACAGCCTGCTGTTGATGGGCGCGATGAAGGCCGCGCGCGGCGCCGGCCTGCGCATTCCGCAGGACCTGGCCCTGGCCGGGTTCGATAACGAGAGCTGGACCGACCTGGTCGAACCCGGCATTACCGTGATCGAACAGCCGGTGGAAGAGATGGGCCGCACCGCCATGTCGTTGCTGCTGGAGCGGATGAACGCGCCGACGCAGCCGACCCGCAAGGTGGTGCTCAGCGGCCGCTGCATCGTGCGCGGGTCGAGCCTGCGCTGACGCCGCACGTCTGGTCGGTCGGGTGGCGGGAGGTTGCCGCTGCGGGGACGAGGGTCTGCCGCAGCGGGAGTGGCTTGCTTGCTGGTTACTCGCTGCCGTCCGGGCGTGGGTAGTCGTGTTCCGGATCGGCGTGGTCGCGTTTGGGGTCGCTATCGGGTTGGTCGCGATCTTTCCACTGCGCGTCGTCGTTGTGGATCTTGTCCGGCGTGTGGCTGAGTTGCTGGGAATCGTGGGCGTTGTCGCGGTTGGCGGGCGGGGACATGACGGACCTCGTGGATCAGGCGGGGGTGTGCGCCGGATCGGGGCTGTGGTCGCGCTGCTCCGATCCGTCGAGGCGTGCCCAGCAGGCGACGACCAGGGTTTCGGCATCGCTCCAGGCGATGCGCGGCCAGGGGTGCTCGGCGTCGTAGCGCTGACGCAGGCGTTGCAGCCGCACATCGTTGGTTTCGCGCGGCAACTGCAGGAACACGTCGCAGGCCATCTTGATCAGACGCGCATGCTCGCTGAACGATTGCGACCCCAGTTTGCCCGCCGCGTGCAGCGCTTTCCAATGCGCCAATTCGGCTTCGACATCCACGAGCAGGCTCGGAGCGTGACTCACGCGAGTTCTCCTTGAGTAAGAGGGTAGAGGGAGGCGGATGGTGCCCCCCTGGCAGCAACCGCTCCGCCACCCTAGGCCCTGATGCGTAAAGGCCAGGTGGTGCTGGTGTGGTGTGCGTGACAAAAGTCGCGCGTGCGAGGCCACAAAGCGTGATGTGGCGCGCCGACTTTCACACACGGCGTTGTGAAGGCAGGCGCCAGCGCGTGTGAAGACGCGCCGCGCGCGGCGCGTCGGGCATGTCGCAGATCGACTTGGTCCGTGCGGGTGGCGCGGCTTACCATGGCGAGGTCCGCACGCGCGGGCACTCCGATTTCCACCCCCATGCGCCGACGGCCGCCGCTGCCGGTGCCCGCGAAGGACTGGCATGCCCGTTGCCCCCGTGTTCGATTCCGCGCCGCCGCGCATCGCCGTGATCGGCCTCGGCTACGTCGGCCTGCCGCTGGCGGTGGCCTTCGGTGCCCGCCACGACACGCTCGGCTACGACATCGATGCGCAGCGCGTGGCGCAATTGCGCGCCGGGCACGACCAGACCCTGGAACTGGAGGCCGAGGAATTGCGCGCCGGCGTGCACCTGCGCTACAGCAACGACGCGGCGGAACTGCGCGACCGCAACGTGTACATCGTCACCGTGCCGACCCCGATCGATGCGCACGAACAGCCCGACCTGCAGCCGCTGCGCCAGGCCAGCGAGCTGCTGGCCGGCGTGCTCAAGCGCGGCGACCTGGTAATCTACGAGTCCACCGTCTATCCGGGCACCACCGAAGAGGTGTGCGTGCCGTTGCTGGAGCAGGGCTCGGGATTGCGCTGCGACATCGACTTCCATTGCGGCTACAGCCCGGAGCGGGTCAACCCCGGCGACCGCCAGCGGCGCCTGGCCGACATCCGCAAGATCACCTCCGGTTCGAACCCGGCCGCCGCCGAGGCGGTGGACGCCCTGTATGCCGGCATCATCGCCGCCGGCACCTGGCGCGCGCCGTCGATCCGCGTGGCCGAGGCGGCCAAGGTGGTGGAGAACATCCAGCGCGACGTCAACATCGCCCTGGTCAACGAACTGGCGCTGATCTTCGACCGGCTCGGCATCGACACTCAGGACGTGCTGGACGCGGCTGGCACCAAGTGGAACTTCCTGCCGTTCCGGCCGGGCCTGGTCGGCGGCCACTGCATCGGCGTCGATCCTTACTATCTGCTGCACAAGTCCGAGAGCGTCGGCTACCACCCGGACCTGATCCACACCGCGCGCCAGGTCAACAACCGGGTCGGTGCGCACGTCGCCGCGCGGGTGCAGGCGCTGCTGGCCGGCAAGGGCGTGGCGATGGCCGATGCGTCCGTGCTGGTGCTCGGCGTCACCTTCAAGGAGAACTGCCCGGACCTGCGCAACAGCCGCGCGCTGGAACTGGTGCAGGCGCTGGCCGCGGCCGGCGCCCGCGTCGACGCCTGCGATCCCTGGGCCGATCCGCAGGCGGCGCAGGCGCACGGCGTCGCCCTGTTGCCCGATCCGGTGCCCGGCCGCTACGACGCGGTGGTGCTGGCGGTGGCGCACGCGGCCTACCGCGACCTGGACGCCGCCCAGATCCGGGCGCTCGGCAAGCCCGACCTGGTGGTCTACGACGTCAAGTCGGTGTGGCCGCGCGCGGCGGTGGACGACCGCCTCTAGCATGCCGCCGCGCGCGGCCCGCGTTCCCGCGCCGCCGGCGCGACGCGGGCGGCGGCAACGGCAAGCTGTACCCGGGCGGAGCGGACCGCGCCGCCACCGCCGCGCCTGACCCGCGACACCCTCTACACTCGCCGGCTTCCGACTCCTGCGAGGAACGCGATGCACCGTTACCTAGCCTATATCGCCAGTTGCCTGCTGCTGGCGCTGTCCATCGCCCTGTGCGCGATCTGGCCGCTGTGGGGCTGGGGCGTGGCCGCCTTCGCCGTGCTGGCGGTGCTGGGCACGGTGGACCTGCTGCAGACCCGCAGCACCCTGCGCCGCAACTATCCGATCCTGGCGCATTTCCGCTACGGCCTGGAATCGGTCGGCCCGGAGATGCGCCAGTACTTCCTGCAGAGCGACATCGAGGAGGCGCCGTTCTCGCGCCAGCAGCGTGCCCTGGTCTACCAGCGCGCCAAGAACGTGATGGACGTGGTGCCGTTCGGCACCCAGCGCAGCACCTATGCGCCGGACTACGAATGGATCAACCACTCGCTGGCCACCAGCGAGATCGCCGACCACGACTTCCGCATCACCATCGGCGCGGAGTGCGCGCAGCCGTACGCGGCCAGCGTGTTCAACATCTCGGCGATGAGCTTCGGCGCGCTGTCGGCCAACGCCATCCGCGCGCTCAACGCCGGCGCGCGCCAGGGCGGCTTCTACCACGACACCGGCGAGGGCTCGATCTCGCCCTACCATCGCGAGTGCGGCGGCGACCTGGTGTGGGAGATCGGCTCGGGCTACTTCGGCTGCCGCGACGAGGACGGGCGCTTCGACCCGCAGCGCTTCGTCGCCAACGCGACGCTGGAGCAGGTCAAGATGATCGAGATCAAGCTCTCGCAGGGCGCAAAGCCGGGCCATGGCGGGGTGCTGCCGGCGGCCAAAGTCAGCGCCGAAATCGCCGCCACCCGCGGCGTCGCCATGGGCCGCGACTGCGTGTCGCCGTCGCGGCATTCGGCGTTCTCCACGCCGCTGGAACTGCTGCAGTTCGTGGCCCGGCTGCGCGAGCTGTCCGGCGGCAAGCCCACCGGCTTCAAGCTGGCGATCGGCCACCCCTGGGAGTGGTTCGCCATCGCCAAGGCGATGCAGGAAAGCGGCCTGTACCCGGATTTCATCGTCGTCGATGGTGCCGAGGGCGGCACCGGCGCGGCGCCGGCGGAATTCATCGACCACGTCGGCGTGCCGATGCACGAGGCCCTGCTGCTGGTGCACAACACCCTGGTCGGGCTGGACATCCGCGAGCGCATCAAGCTCGGTGCCGCCGGCAAGATCACCAGCGCCTTCGACATCGCGCGCACCCTGGCGCTGGGCGCGGACTGGTGCAATGCCGGGCGCGGCTTCATGTTCGCGCTGGGCTGCATCCAGTCGCTGAGCTGCCACAGCGACCGCTGCCCTACCGGCATCGCCACCCAGGACCGGCGCCGCTGGCAGCATCTGGACCCCACCGACAAGGCCACCCGGGTCGCGCATTACCACGCCAACACGCTCAAGGCGCTGCGCGAACTGCTCAGCGCCGCCGGGCTGACGCATCCCTCGCAACTGGGGCCGGAGCACATCTTGCGCCGCATCTCGCAGGTGGAGATCCGCTCGCTGGCCTCGCTGTACCGCTACCTGGAGCCGGGCGAACTGCTGCGCACGGTGCCCGACCATGCGGTCTTCCACGACTACTGGGGCGACGCGCGCAGCGATTCGTTCCAGCCGCCGGAGCGGATCCGGCGCCTGCGCGACAGCAAATCGGAATGAGCGGCGTGGCGCTGCCGACGCGGTTGCGGCCGGGTCTGTCCGAGGACATCCCCACGCTCTGGGCGTTGCGCACCCGCTGTGTCCGCGAGGTCTGCAGCAGCCATTATCCGCCGGAGGTGATCGCGCGCTGGTCGGCGGCACCGGCACCGGCCTCGTACCGTGGGCTGGTCGCCGCCGGCGGCGCGATCGTCGCCGAGGACGCCGACGGTCGCGTGCTCGGGTTCGGCGTGGTCGACCTGGCCGGTGCCGAGATCGACGGCCTGTTCGTCGACCCGGCGCTGCGCGGCAGCGGCCTCGGCCGGCAACTGCTGCACGCGCTGGAGCAGCGCCTGGCCGCGTGCCCGCGCATCCAGGTGGCGGCGGCGCTCAATGCGGTGGCGTTCTACCGTGCGCAGGGCTATGCGGTGGTGCGCGAGGGCGGCTATCCGCACCCGAGCGGAATCGTCCTCGCTTGCGTGTTCATGGAGAAGACCGTCGCGACCGGGTGATCGATTGCAGCCAGTGCGGCGTCGGACCGGGAGGGCCTGGTACGCCTGACGGTTCGCCGCCGGCAGCCATGGCGGCGTTCCAGCCGGCCATCGCGTGCTTTTTGCACTGCAGCATTTCGCGGCGTGCTCGCCATCATCACCGCCGCCCGTTATCGTGCCGCTATCTCCTCAGCGTGCAGCGCATGAACCCACCCTCGGTCCCCGACGTCGCTTCCGTGCCGCTGCCCGCCGACGAAGCGGGCCGCCTGCACGCGCTGGCCGAACTGGGCATGCTCGACACCGCGCAGGAACCGGCCTTCGACGACCTGATCTGGCTGACCAGCCAGCTGTGCGAAGTGCCGATCGCGCTGATCTCGCTGATCGACGAACGCCGGCAATGGCTCAAGGCCAGCTGTGGCCTGCCCGGCGGCACCGCCGGCTATCCACGCGAGATCGCGTTCTGCACCTATGCCTTGCTGTCGCCGCAGTTGCTGGAGGTGCCGGACACCACGCTGGACCCGCGCTTCGCCGGCAACCCGCTGGTGCTCGGTGCGCCGCACCTGCGCTTCTACGCCGGCATGCCATTGGTCGGCGACCAGGGCCACATCTACGGCACCCTGTGCGTGATCGACATCCGTCCGCGGCAGCTGGACGCGCGCCAGCGCGAGGGCCTGCGGCGGCTGGCCAGGCAGGTCACCGCGCAACTGGAAGCGCGCCGCGACGCGCGCATCGCCCACGACCAGGCCAAGACCCTGGGCCTGCTGTTGGAAACCATGCCCGACGGCGTCGTGTCGTGCATGGCCGACGGCACCCTGGGCGAGTTCAACCAGGTGGCACGGCAGTGGCATGGCGCCGATCCGCGCGCCTTACCGCCCGAGCAGTGGCCGCAGTACTTCGACCTGTTCGACGCCAGCGGCAAGCGTCTGCTGACCAGCGAGGAGGTGCCGCTGGTCCGTGCCTGGCGCGGCGAATCGGTGCGCGATGTGGAGATCATGATCGCCGCCAAGGGGCAAGCGCCGCGCAGCGTGCTGTGCAATGCGGAACGGCTGGAAGGCGGCGATGGGCGCAGCCTGGGCGCGGTCTGCGTGATGCGCGACGTCAGCGCCGAACGCGCGGCGTCGCACGCGGCGCTGCTGGCCGGGCAGCGCTTCTCCGGCGCGTTCTCGGTGGCCGCGCACGGCATGGCGCTGGTGTCGCTGGAAGGGCGCTGGCTGGACGTCAACGACGCCTTGTGCGCCATGCTCGGCTACAGCCGCGCGGAGCTGCTGGAGCTGCGCTTCCAGGATCTGACCCATCCTGAGGACCTCGCCGAAGACATGGAACAGGTGGCCGCGTTGATCGACGGCCGCCGCAACGACTACCACAGCGAAAAGCGCTATCACCACCGCGACGGCCATACCGTGCGTGCGCGCCTGGCGGTGTCGCTGGTGCGCGACGAACAGCAGCGTCCGCTGCACTTCGTCACCCATATCCAGGACATCACCGAGCAGCACCAGGCCGAGCACCGCCTGCGCGCCAGCGAGGCGCAACTGCGCACCATCGCCGACAACGCGCCGGCGCTGATCGCCTACCTCGACCACGACCTGCGCTACCAGTTCGTCAACCGGCCGTATGCGGCGTGGTTCGGGCTGGCGCCGGAGCGCATCATCGGCCGCCGCCTGCACGAGGTGCTGGATCCGCAGCAGCAGGCCTTGCTGCAAGCGCATCTGCCGGCAGCGCTGCAGGGCGTCCCGGCGCAGTTCGACGCCGAACTGTGCGATGCCACCGACGCCCTGCGGATCATGCATTTCAGCCTGATCCCGGACGTGGCGTTGGCACCGCAGCGGGTCGGCCTGCACCTGATGATCAGCGACATCACCGGGCAGACCCGGCTGGCACGGTTGCTGGAAGAGCGTGCACTGCGCGACGAGCTGACCGGGCTGCCGAACCGGATGGCCTGGAACCAGACGCTGCGGCGGCGCATGAACGAGCGCCGCAGCCAGGGCCAGGTGGCGGTGATGTTCCTGGATCTGAACGACTTCAAGAGCGTCAACGACCGTTTCGGCCATCACGTCGGCGATGCGCTGCTGGTGCACTTCGCGCGGCTGCTGCAGCGCTGCCTGCGCGGGCAGGACAGCATCGCCCGGCTGGGCGGCGACGAGTTCGTGGTCCTGCTGGAAGGGCTGGCCGACGCCCGGCACGAAGTGCTGGCCGCCGCCGCGCGGATCATGGACGCGTGTGCGGAAGGCTGCGTGGTCAGCGGCCGGCATCTGCCGCTGCAACCGAGCATCGGCATCGCCGTGCAGACGGGACCGGGCTTCGACCCGGTGCTGCTCACCCAGCGCGCCGACGAGGCCATGTACGTGGCCAAGCGCGACCCGCAGGCGCGGGTGCAGATCGCGGTGCTCTGAGCACCACGCGCCGCGGCGCAGCGGCGGTCAGTGCGCGGCTTGGCGCTGCAGCCAGGCCACCGCGCCGCGCCCGGCACGCACGCCGCTGGCGAAGCACGCCGTGAGCAGGTAGCCGCCGGTCGGGGCTTCCCAATCGAGCATTTCGCCGGCGCAGAAAGTGCCCGGCAGCGCCCGCAGCATCAGTTGCGCATCCAGCGCCTCCAGGCGCACGCCGCCGGCGCTGCTGATCGCCTCGGCCAGCGGGCGTGGACGCTGCAGGGTCAGCGGCAGGCGCTTGAGCGCGGCCGCGGCCAGCGCCGGATCCTGGCCGGCCTGCTTGCCGAGGATCTCGAACAGCAGCGCCGCCTTGACCCCGTCGATGCCTGCCTGGCGGCGCAGGTGCTCGCCGAAGCTGCGGCCGCCGCGCGGCTTGCCCAGCTCGGCCTGCAGCCGCGGCAGGTCGCGGCCGGGTACCAGGTCCAGCCACAGCGTGGCCGGGCCGTGCGCGGCGATGGCCTCGCGCAGGTCCGCGGCCAGCGCATAGATCAGGCTGCCTTCGATGCCGTGCTCGCCGACCACGCATTCGCCCTGCAGCGACTGCGCCTGGCCCTGCGCATCGTGCCAGTGTGCGACCACCGGCTTCAGCGGCGCGCCGGCATGGCGTTCGCGGAAATGCGCGCTCCAGTCCACGTCGAAGCCGCAGTTGGCCGGCTGCAGCGGCGCCACCGCCACGCCGCGCGCGCGCAGGGTGTCCTGCCAGGCGCCGTCGGAGCCGAGCTGCGGCCAGCTGCCGCCGCCCAGCGCGAGCACGCAGGCATCGGCTTGCACCCGCTGCTCGCCGTCGGCACCGGCAAAGCGCAGCGTGCCGTCCGCGTCCCAACCCAGCCAGCGCTGCTGCACGTGGAAACGCACGCCGGCGTCCTTCAACCGCCGCACCCAGCCACGCAGCAGCGGCGCCGCCTTGCGGTCCAGCGGGAACACCCGTCCGGAGCTGCCGACGTAGGTCTCCACGCCCTGCGCCTGCGCCCAGGCGCGCAGCGCATCGGCATCGAAGTCGGCCAGCCAGTCGCCGACCGCCGTGGCGCGCTCGCGATAGCGCGCCACGAAACGGGCGAACGGATCGGAGTGGGTCAGGTTGAGGCCGCCCTTGCCGGCGATCAGGAACTTGCGTCCGACCGAGCCCTTGGCCTCGTAGACATCGACCTCGGCGCCGGCGGCGCGCGCGGTCTCGGCGGCGATCAGCCCGGCCGGGCCGCCGCCGACGATGGCGAGTCCGCCGCGCACCGGCGCGGCGTGTTTGGCAGCGGACATGTGCGGGCGCGGCTCAACGCGGCTGGACATCGAGCAGCTCGACCTCGAACACCAGCGAGGCGCCCGGCGGGATCACCCCGCCGGCGCCGCTGGCGCCGTAGCCGTAATCCGACGGCAGCATCAGCAGGCGCTTGCCGCCCACGCGCATGCCGGCCACGCCGTCGTCCCAGCCGCGGATCACCTGGCCGGCGCCGAGCACGAAGCTGAAGGGCTGGCCGTGGTCGGCGGAGGCATCGAATTTCTCGCCGCGCTTGTCCTTGGCGTGCTCGTCGTACAGCCAACCGGTGTAGTGCACGGTGACGCGGCTGCCGGGCCGGGCCTCGGCGCCGTCGCCGACGCGCTCGTCGGTGGCCTGGAACGCGGCGATGCTGCCGCCGGGCGGCGGACCCGGCGGCGTGCAGCCGCTCAGCAGCCACGCCGGCAACGACAGGCTCAACAGCAGCAGGATTCGGCGCATGCGGGACGTCCACGGCGGGCAGGGCGTGCAAGGGTAGCGCATCGCCGCAGCGGCTATCATCGGCGCATGGCCAAACTGCTGCTCAATCTGCGCCACGTGCCCGACGACGAACGCGCCGAGGTCTGCGCGCTGCTCGACGCCGCCGGCATCGGCTACTACGAAACCCGCGCCGGCACCTTCGGCATCTCCGCCGGCGGCATCTGGCTGCGCGAGGACGCCGAGCAGGCGCGAGCCAAGGCGCTGCTGGCCGAGTACCAGGCCGAACGTGGCCAACGCGCCCGTGCCGAGCGCGCCGCGGCGCTGCGCGACGGCAGCGCCGAGACCTTCGCCAGCCTGCTGCGGCAGCGCCCGCTGTTCGTGCTGGCGACCTTGCTGGGCATGCTGCTGGTGGCCTCGCTGGTGTTGCTGCCGTTCCTGCTGCTGCGCGGCTAGCGGCGGCGCTGGCGCTGCGGGCCCTGCCTGGGCGCGCTTCGCCGGCGCGTGGGCCGCAGCGTGTCCTGCAGCGGTCGCGCGTCGCAGGCTCTAAAATGCGCCGATGATCGCCAATACCGCCGCCTACCACTTCGTCGCCATCGCCGACCCCGACGCGCTCGCCGCGCAGCTGCACGCCTGGGCGCAGGACGGCGATCTGCGCGGCACCATCCTGGTGGCGGACGAGGGCATCAACCTGTTCCTGGCCGGCGCGCCGGCGGCGATCGACGGCTTCTACGCGCAGTTGCGCGGCGATCCGCGCTTCGCCGATCTGCGCATCAAGACCAGCGCCAGCGCACGGCAGCCGTTCGCGCGGCTGAAGGTCAAGGTCAAGCCGGAGATCATCAGCTTCCGCCGCGACGCCGCCTCACCGCTGGAGGCGGCGCGCGCGCCGGCGGTGGCGCCGGCCACGCTGCAGCGCTGGCTGCGCCAGGGTCACGACGACGCCGGCCGGCGCGTGGTGTTGCTGGACACGCGCAATGCGCAGGAAGTGGTCCACGGCACCTTCGCCGGCGCACTGACCCTGCCGATCGTCAAGTTCACCGACCTGCCGGAGGCGCTGGCCCCGCATCGCGCGGCGCTGGCCGACGCCACCGTGGTCAGCTTCTGCACCGGCGGCATCCGCTGCGAAAAGGCAGCGCTGTGGATGCGCGCCGATGGCATGGACAACGTGCTGCAACTGGACGGCGGCATCCTCGGCTACTTCGAGGAGGTGGGCGGCGACGGCTACGAAGGCCGCTGCTTCGTCTTCGACGAGCGCGTGGCGCTGGATCCGCAATTGCGGCCGCTGGTGGATGTGGTGGCGTCGGTCAGCGATTGATTGCCGCGGCGGGGATTCGGGAGTCGGGATTGGGGATTGGCAAAGGCGGTTTGCTGCCAGATGGTGCACTCGGCCCGTCAGGTGAGGCACCAGCCGCTCCAACGAATCTCCATTCCCGATTCCCCAATCCCAGCGCCGTCAGGCGTACTGCATCTTGCGCGTCATGCCGCCGTCGACCACGAACTCCTGGCCGGTGATGAAGCCGGCCTGCGCCGAGAGCAGGTAGACCGCCAATGCGCCGATGTCTTGCGGCGTGCCGACCCGCCCGGCCGGGTGCTGCGCATGGTCCTGCCGCGACAGCTTTGGCGTCCGCCGCGCGTTCGGCATGCGCCAGGCGTCGGTGGCGATCCAGCCGGGGCTGATGCAATTGACCCGCACCGCCGGGCCGGCGCTGATCGCCAGCGCATGGGTGAAGGCCACCAGCCCGCCCTTGGACGCGGCATAGGCCTCGGTGTCCGGTTCGGACTGCTGCGCGCGGGTGGAGGCGATGTTGACGATGGCGCCGCCGTCGCGGCTGTCGCGCAGCGCCGGCAGGGCGTGCTTGCTGCACAGGAATGCGCCGCCCAGGCTTGCCCCGAGGCGTCGGTTCCATTCGCGCAGCGACAGCCGCTCCAGCGGTCCGGTATGCGGATCGGCGATGCCGGCGTTGTTGACCAGGCCGTCGATGTGGCCGAAGCGGGCCAAGGCCACATCGACGAAGCGGCGCACGCTGGCCTCTGCGGCCACGTCGACGCGGCGGAATAGCAGGCGCTCGCCGGCGTCCAGTTCGGCCACGCAGGCACGCCCGGCATCGGCGTCGAGGTCGCAGAAGGCGACCCGACCGCCGGCGCCCAGCACCGCCTGCACCACACCGCGGCCGATGCCTTGCGCGCCGCCGGTGACCAGCACCACACGGTCGCGCAGGGGCAGGACGGGAACGGGGGCGGGCGGCGGAATCAGCGACATGGGGATGACCAGGCGAGAGCGGGGCGCCAGCGTAGCCGGCGTGCCGTGCAACCCACGTGGTAGCGCGGTGGTGCAGGCAGTGCAAAGCCCCTCTCCCCTCGGGAGAGGGGTTGGGGTGAGGGTACGGCGCGCGAAGCGCTCGCGGTGATCCGGTGCTGCGAGCTGCGCACGTACCCTCATCCGCCCCTGCGGGGCACCTTCCCCCAAAAAGGGGGCCATGGTCCCGAGGGGGGAAGGAACAGCTAAAGCCCCTCTCCCCCCAGGGAGAGGGGTTGGGGTGAGGGTACGACCGCCAGCCAAGCTTCCTGCCCAGCCATCCACACCCCACACCCAGCGCAAATCAGCGTTCCGGTCGCAGCCGCTGCAATCGGCGACCGGCGCCCCCAAGTCGACCGCATCGCCTGCAGGAACCCGCCTCACCATGATGCCGATCTCCATCCTCGACCTCGCCCCGGTCTGCGAAGGCAGCGACGCCACCGCCGCCTTCGCCAACATGCTGGATCTGGCCCAACACGCCGAACGCTGGGGCTACCACCGCTACTGGCTGGCCGAGCACCACAACATGCCCGGCATCGCCAGCGCCGCCACCGCGGTGTTGATCGGGCATGTGGCCGGCGGCACCAAGCGCATCCGCGTCGGTGCCGGCGGCATCATGCTGCCCAACCATGCGCCGCTGCAGGTGGCCGAACAGTTCGGCACCCTGGCCTCGCTGTATCCCGGACGCATCGACCTGGGCCTGGGCCGCGCGCCCGGCACCGACCAGGCCACGGCGCGTGCCTTGCGCCGCTACTTCGATAGCGCCGACCAGTTCCCGCACGACGTGGCCGAACTGCTGCGCTACTTCGAGCCGGCGGTGGACGGGCAACTGGTACGCGCCGTGCCGGGTGCGGGCATCGAGGTGCCGGTGTGGCTGCTCGGCTCCAGCCTGTTCAGTGCGCGCCTGGCCGCGGCGATGGGGCTGCCGTTCGCCTTCGCCTCGCATTTCGCGCCGGATGCGATGGACGAGGCGCTGGCGGTGTATCGCCGCGAATTCCGCGCGTCGGCGCGGCTGCAGGCGCCGTATGCAGTGCTGGCCCTGAACGTGGTGGCCGCTGCATCCACGGCCGAGGCGCGGCGCCTGTTCACCACCCAGCAGCAGAGCTTCGTCAACCTGCGCCGCGGCCGCCCCGGGTTGATTCCGCCGCCGATCGACGACATCGAGGCGTTCTGGGCGCCGCACGAGAAGCTGGGCGTGGAGCGGGCGCTGGCCTGTACCGTGCTGGGCGATCCCGGCACGGTCGCGCAAGGCCTGGCCGACTTCGTCGCGCGGCACCGGCCGGACGAGTTGCTGCTGACCGCGAACATCCACGATCACGCCGCGCGCTTGCGCTCGTTCCAACTGGCGGCGGAAGCGTGGACGCAGGTGGCTGCCGCGGCCTGATGCACAGCTCTGCGCGCGTGTCTACGAGCGCAGACGCACTCGAGCGAGTAACGCCGCATCTGCGTTGATGCGCATCACAGCATGTGCTGCTTTCACGATGCCTTGATTTTCCCCGGTATGTGATCGTGTCGCGCCGCGCATCAGCGTGGCGTTCGGCCCCAGGAGATGGCCGTACAACGACGCAAACAGGGGATCGGCAATGAAGGCACAACATCCGATGGCGCCGGCGCACGAATGTGGACTGGAAGCGGCCTTGCAACAGATGAGCAAGTATTTCGAGCGCGCGCGCAGCCAGGCGAGCGAACGCGCAGCGCAGAGCGCACCGCCGCGCCCGTCGTACAGGCGTAACGTTTTCGCCGGCGATGTGGAACTGTCTCTGGTGAAGTGAGCCAGGCCAGCGGCGCAGCCGCCAGCGGCGCAGCGCCGCTGCGGCCGCGGGATCAACGCAGCTTCTGCATCCATTCCCGGCCCAGGTCGACCACCTGATCCGAGGCCAATCCCAGGCTCAGCGCCACGGCGATGCTGCCCAGCCACGACAGCAGCATCAGCCCGCCGTCGCGTTCCAGCAGCGCCAGCGCGAACAGCAGCAGCATCGCGCCGAAGGCGTAGTTGGTGAACGGGATCGGCAGCGACAGCAGGATCCCCAGCACGATCAGCAACAGGCCGCTGAAGGCGCGCGCCGGCAGCGTGTCGACCAGCGCCGGCAGGCGCGGCTTGAGCAGCCGGTCCAGGCGCCGCAGCCACGGCGCGATGCGGCCGACGAAGCGCTGCATGGTGCGGCGGCGCGGCCCGCGCTCGCCGATGAAGCGCGGCAGCCACGGCTTGCGCAGGCCGATCAGCATCTGCACGCCGATCAGCGTCACCAGCGGCCCGCTGATGCCGCCGGCCAGGCCTGGCACCGGCAGGAACGCCGGCAGGATCGCCACGAACAGGAACACGCCGAACGCGCTCTGCTGCAGGTCGGCGAGGATCAACCGCAGCCGCAGGTGTTCGTCCGGGTCGCCGAGGACGAAGGTGTCGAGCAGGGTGCGGATGCCCTCGGCGCTGTAGCCGTGGTCGCCGTCGTGCTGCTCACCGCCGGGTGCGTCACCCGGTGATGTCATCGCTGTTCTCGTCCTGCAGCTTGCGCAGCAGCAGCTTGTCCACGCGCGCGCCGTCCAGGTCGACGATCTCGATGCGCCAGCCGGCCCAGTCGAAGAACTCGCCCGCGTGCGGGATGCGTCCGAAGTAGTAGATGCACAGGCCGGCCAGGGTGTTGTAGTCGCCTTCCTCGGCGCTGGGCAGCTCGGCACCGCCCAGCAGTTCGCGCAGGTCCTCGATCGCCAGCGAGCCGTCGATCAGCAGCGAGCCGTCGGCGCGGGTCACCACCAGTGCGTCCTCGTCGGCGTTGTCGGCCGACTGCAGGCGCCCGACCACCGCGCCCATCAGGTCGCTGATCGTCACCAGGCCCTGGATCTCGCCGTACTCGTCCACCACCAGCGCCATCGACTGCTGCTCCTCGCGGAAGATCTCCAGCAGCTTCATCGCGTGGGTGGATTCGGATACGAACAGGGTGTCGCGCAGGCTCTGGAACAGCTGCGTAGCGTCGCCGTCCATGCGTGTCACCAGCGATTTCACCTCCAGCACGCCGGCGATGTCCTGGTCGCTGCCGCGGTACACCGGGTAGCGCGAGAACTCGTGCTCGCGCATCACCTGCAGGTTGCGCTGCGGCTCGGCGTTGGCGTCGAGCCAGGCGATGCGGTTGCGCGGGGTCATCAGGCTGTCGGCGGTGCGGTCGCCCAGGCGCATGACCCGGTTCATCATGTCGCGCTCGTGCGCGTCGATCACGCCGGCCTCGTGGCTCTCGGCCACCAGCATGCGGATCTCTTCTTCGGACACCGAGGCCGACTCCTCCTTGCCCAGGCCGAGCAGGCGCAGCACCAGCCGGGTCGTGCGCGACAGCACCCAGACGAACGGCGCGGCGATCCAGGCCAGCCAGCCCATGGGGATGGCGACGAAGCCGGCGATGACCTCAGAACGAGTCAGCGCCAGGCGCTTGGGCACCAGTTCGCCGAAGATCAGCGTCAGGAAGGTGATCAGCACGATCGCCAGGGTCTTGCCGATCAGCGCCGACCACGGCTGCGGATCGCCGAACAGGGTGAAGTTGGCGGACAGCGCCGGGAACAGCGCCTGCAGCTTGGTCGCGATCGCCACGCCGATGGCCTCGCCGCCGAACACGCCGGTCAGGATGCCGATCGCGGTGATGCCGATCTGCACGGTGGACAGGAAGTGCTCGGGGTTCTCGGCCAGCGCCAACGCCTTGGCCGCGCGCGTGCTGGTCTGCGCCATCTGCTTCAGGCGGCTCTTGCGCGAGGTCATCAGCGACATCTCGGACATCGCGAAGAAACCGTTAAGCAGCACCAGGGCTGCCACGATCAACAGTTCAAGCATGCGCGCGCTCCTTGGCGCCAAGGAAAGCGTGGACATGGGCGCCGTTGCGGCGCGGGGGAGGGGGGCTAGGGTGATCGTCCATAGGGTGCGCCCGCGGAGGGCGCGGCTGCGATGGTAGCAAACCCGGGCGGGGGCCGCGTCCACGCCGCCGCGACGCCGTCAGGGGCATGCCTGGCGGCCGCGACTACCCGCAGGTGTCAGCAAACAGTCATAATTCCGCCCCAGTGCCGTCCTTCCCGCGACGGCGGGAAGCGCGTTGCATGTTTTCGTTGCAGACCATCTTCGGTTCCGGCAAGCAGTTCTACACCCTGCTCGACGAGGCGGCACAGGCCGCCTACGACAGCACCAAGGCCCTGCACGCGATGATGCGCGAGTCCGACCGGCAGCCGGCGCTCGACGGCTTTAAGCTGGCGCGCCTGCGCGAGCGCGCCGCCTCCGACAAGATCGGCCAGGCGCTGGTGGACAGCTTCATGACCCCGATCGAGCGCGAGGACATCGAGGCGCTGGGCTCGGCGCTGTACAAGATCCCAAAGCAGGTGGAGAAGTTCGCCGACCGCTACTCGCTGGCGATCCAGCACCTTGAGCACATCGACTTCGCCCCGCGCGCGGCGATGCTCGAGCAGGCCGCGGCGGTAGTGGTGGACATGGTCCACGACCTGCGCAACATGAACCTGGACCGGATGAGCGCGCTCAACGACAAGCTACGCTCGCTGGAGAACGAGGCCGACCGGCTGATGCTGGAGCTGTACCGCGACATCTACTCCGGGCGCCTGGACAACCTGCAGATGTTCCTGCTCAAGGAGTTCTTCGAAATCCTGGAGAAGGCCATCGACCGCTGCCGCGAGGCCGGCGTGGTGGTCTACCAGATCGTGCTGAAGAACTCCTGATGGACGCGCTGCGGAGTTGCTGCCTGCGCGGCCGCGGCGCCCTGTGCGCGCCGGCCGCCGCTGTTCCGTGCGCGGAGGCGCGCCGATGCTGACCCTGGTCCTGATCGTGATCCTGGCGGCGCTGGTGTTCGAGTTCATCAACGGCTTCCACGACACCGCCAACTCGATTGCCACGGTGGTCGCCACCAAGGTGCTCAGCCCCGGCTGGGCGGTGATGCTGGCCGCGGCGATGAACCTGGTCGGCGCGCTGACCGGCACCGCCGTGGCGATGACCATCGCCTCGGGCCTGCTCAACACCGACGTGGTCGCGGTGACCCCGCAGGTGGTGCTGTGCGCGCTGCTCGGCGGCATCGTCTGGAACCTGATCACCTGGTGGAAGGGCCTGCCATCCTCGTCCTCGCACGCGCTGATCGGCGGCCTGTGCGGCGCCGGCCTGGCCGCCGCGCACAACAACTGGGGCGCGCTGATCTGGTCGCAGAACGTCGGCGACTGGGCCAAGAACAAGGGCCTGCTGTGGAAGGTGTTCGTGCCGATGGTCACCTCGCCGATCGCCGGTTTCCTGCTCGGCATCGCGGTGATGCTGCTGCTGTGGGCGGCGATCGCCGGCCTGGCCAAGCTGGGCGGTCCGCTGGGGCGGCTGGCGCGGCCGCGCTGGGTCAACGCCTTCTTCGGCAAGGCGCAGATCGCCTCGGCAGCATACATGGGCTACGCGCACGGTCACAACGACGCGCAGAAGACCATGGGCATCATCGCCATGACCCTGATCGGCGCGCAGAGCACCGGCGCCCTGGACGACCTGCCGTCGTGGCTGGCGTTCCTGCACCCCGACGCCCATCAGGGGCAGGGCATCGCCACCTGGATCGTGCTGACCTGCGCGGTGGTGATGGCCGCCGGTACCGCCTCCGGCGGCTGGAAGATCATCAAGACCCTGGGCCATAAGATGGTCAAGCTGCATCCGATCCACGGCTTCGCCGCGGAGACCAGCTCGGCCACGATCCTGACCCTGGCCGCGCACTTCGGCATGCCGGTGTCCACCACCCACAGCATCTCCACCGCGATCATGGGCGTGGGCTTCGCCAAGAACCCGCGCTCGCTGCGCTTCGGCGTCATCGAACGCATCGTCTGGGCCTGGATCCTGACTATCCCCGCCGCCGCCGGCGTGGCGTATCTGATTTTTCGGGGATTCGCGCTGGCTGGGTGGGTGTGAGTGGGGCGGGGATTGGGGAGTTGGGATTGGGGATTCGCCAAGGCGGGTTCCCGCTAGCTGCTATCCCGCACTCGCCGCATGACAGCCGGGGCTACATGCAAGGCCATTCGTAAAATGGCTCGCGCTGCCGAAGCGCGGCTTTTGCGACTCCCCAATCCCGCCAATCTCAATCCCTGCTTCAGGCACTGGGGATCCGCCTTAGCGAATCCCCAATCCCGAATGCCCAATCCCCGCTAATTGGCCCGATACATCGCCAGAACGTCCTGGCGCAGCGCACGCTGGCTGTCGGCGCGGTTGTAGAACATGTGGCCGCCGGGGTAGTTCTTGACCTGCACGCGGGTCGGGTCGTTGCCCATCACCGGCATCTGGTCCACGGTCAGCACCGAGCCCATGAACGGGCACGACAGGTCGTTCCAGCCGTGCACGATCAGCACGCGCAGCTTCGGGTCGATCGCCACCGACTGGCGCAGTTGCGTCACCGAGCCCTTGCGCAGCTCGTCGTCCCAGTCCCACAGCCGGTTCACGTCGTAGTTCAGCGCCTCGTAGCGGGCGTCGATCTTCCAGCCGACCACGCGGGTCACGAAATCGACCATCGCGGTGGTGGTGGGGGCGATGATGCTGTCCAGCAGCGGGTCGTTGGCGCGCTGCTCGGGGGCGTTGGGAAACGGGTCGAAGGCGGTGACGTTGGAGTCGTAGCGGCTGCCCAGTTCGCCCTTGTCGCGGAACACCTCGCGCAGGTAGGCCTGGGTCTCCAGGCGACCGCCGGCGCGGCGCACGAAGGCCGGGTCCAGGCCGGTCATTGCGGTCACCTGCTGGATCATGCGGGTGGTGCCGGCCGGGTCGGAACGCCCGCGCAGCAGCGCGGTGACGTAATCGCCGCGGGTGTAGTCGATCACCTGGCTCATCGCTTCCGGAGTCAGCTTGCCCTCGCGCTCCAGGTGCGCGGCGGCGATCGACGGCAGGGTCAGCATCCACGGCAGCGGCGAGACGTCGCCGTTGTCGTCCAGCGTCGGGTTCAGATACGGCGAGACCAGGACCACGCCGTTCATCGCCACGCCGAGCTTGGTCTGCAGGTAGTGGGTGATGCGCGGGCCGCGGAAGCCGCCATAGCTTTCGCCGACCAGGTACTTGCGCGATTGCAGGCGCTGGTTCTTCAGCAGCCAGTCGTAGATGGTGCGCGAGAGGTACTCGACGTCGGCCTGCGGGTTGTAGAACTGTTTCTTGGCCTGCTCGTCGGGCACCCGCGAGCGGCTGAAGCCGGTCCCGACCGGGTCGATGAACACCAGGTCGGTGAAGTCCAGCCAGGTGCCGGGGTTGTCGCGCAGTTGCGCCGGTGCCGAGGCGCTGTCGCCCTCGCTGCCGAACGCCACCACCTTCGGCCCGATCGCGCCCAGGTTGAGATACACCGAGGCCGCGCCGGGGCCGCCGTTGAGCGCGAAGGTCACCGGGCGATCCTTGCCGTCCATGGTGTAGGCGGTATAGACCACGTCGGCCACGACCTTGCCCTGCTTGTCCTTCACCGGCAGCGTGCCGACCTTGACCGTGTAGCGCAGGGTGCGGCCGTCGAGCTGGGTGGACTGGCTGGTCTGCGCGTCGGCCGGCAGCGGCGCCGGTTCGACGGCGGCCTTGTCGGGCTTGTCGGCATTCGCCGCATCGGCATCGGCGGCCAGCGCCGCGGTCATCGGCGTCGCGGCCAGCAGCGCGGCCAGCAGGACGGAGGGGAAGGTCGGCACGGGCAGTCGCTCGCAGGGAGGGAGCCGGCATGCTAGGCCGCGGCGTCGGCATGGCGGATGTGCACAAAGCCATGGTCGCTGGCGGCGCCACCGCGGCATGCCGGTTCATCGGCGCTGGCTACAATCGCCGGTTCGTCCCGCGTCCGGTCCGCTGCGCATGCCCGTCTTTCGTTTCCGCCTGCCGCTATGCCTGTTGCTGGCGACGCTGCTGGCCGGCTGCACCAGCCTGCCATCGCCGCAGTCCGTAACCGATTCGCCAGCGGCACACGATCCGCATGCCCACGATCGGCAGCGCCTGTGGCGGCTGCTGAGCACCCGCTGCCTGCCGCAGGCACGGGCCGGCGCCGATCCGGCGCCGTGCAGCGAAGTCCATGCCGAGCCCGGCCAGCGCTACGCGTTGATGAAGGACCTGCGCGGCGCCTACCAGTACCTGCTGATCCCGACCGTGCCGGTCAGCGGCATCGAGGATCCGCGCGCGCGTGCCGCCGGTGCGCCGAACTGGCTGGACCTGGCCTGGCAGGCGCGCAGCCGGGTCGCGACTGCACTGGGAAGGCCGCTGCCGCGCGACCTGGCCAGCCTGACGATCAACCCGCCCTCGGCGCGCTCGCAGGACCAGTTGCACATCCACATCGATTGCCTGGCGCCGCAGGTGCGCGATCAACTGCAGGCGATGCAGGCGTCGATCGGCCCGGCTTGGGCACCGTTGCCGCAACCGCTGCACGGCCATGTCTATCGGGCCATGCGCGTGGAGGGCGAGGCGCTTGATGAGAATCCGTTGACGTTGCTGGCGCGCGCGTTGCCGCCGCAGCAGGGCATGGCGCAACAGACCCTGGCGGTGGTCGGCGCGACGTTCGATGGCCACCCTGGCTTCGTGCTGCTGGCCGCCACCGCGCTTCCTGGCGACGGGGTCGGCGCGGAAGAGTTGCAGGATCACGACTGCACCGGGGTGGTCCCGGCGGCGCCTGCGCACGGCTGATTGCGTGATGGCAATCCATCGCCGGATAGCCGGCGTGACGAACGAGGAAGTCGGTGCGTAAGCCCGCCAATGCCGCCGTCTTCCATCGTAGGAGCGGCTTCAGCCGCGACCCGGCTTGTTCGGGAAAGCCCTGTCGCGGCTGAAGCCGCTCCTACGACGGCAGCAAGCAATCGAGCTGCGCCCGCCTCAGACCTCCAGCGAAGCCAGGTCGCCCTTGGTCTCCAGCCACTGCTTGCGGTCGCCTGCGCGCTTCTTGGCCAGCAACATGTCCATCAGCGAGCGGGTCTGGTCGCCGTCGTCCACGGTGAGTTGCACCAGGCGCCGGGTGTCCGGGTGGATGGTGGACTCGCGCAACTGCTGCGGATTCATCTCGCCCAGGCCCTTGAAGCGGGTGACGCTGACCTGGCCCTTGATCTTCTCGCGCTGGATCTTGTCCAGCAGCGAGCGCTTCTCTTCCTCGTCCAGCGCGTAGAACACCTGCTTGCCGACGTCCACGCGGAACAGCGGCGGCATCGCCACGAACACGTGGCCGGCGCGCACCAAGGCCGGGAAGTGGCGCAGGAACAGCGCGGTCAGCAGGGTGGCGATGTGCAGGCCGTCGGAGTCGGCGTCGGCCAGGATCACCACCTTGCCGTAGCGCAGGCCGTCGATCTCTTCCTTGCCCGGGTCGCAGCCGATCGCGATCGCCAGGTTGTGCACTTCCTCGGAGGCCAGCACGCTGCCGGAGGCCACTTCCCAGGTGTTGAGGATCTTGCCGCGCAGCGGCAGGATCGCCTGGAAATCCTTGTCGCGGGCCTGCTTGGCGCTGCCGCCGGCCGAGTCGCCCTCGACCAGGAACAGTTCGGTGCGCGACAGGTCCTGGCTGATGCAGTCGGCCAGCTTGCCCGGCAGCGCCGGACCCTGGGTGACCTTCTTGCGCACGATCTGCTTCTCGGTCTTCAGCCGCGCGCTGGCGCGGTCGATGGCGATCTGCGCGATGCGCGTGCCGGTCTCCACGTTCTGGTTCAGCCACAGGCTGAAGGCATCGTGCGCGGCGCCCTCGATGAAGCCGGCGGCCTGGCGCGAGGACAGGCGTTCCTTGGTCTGGCCGCTGAACTGCGGGTCGGTCATCTTCAGCGACAGCACGAACGCGACGCGGTCCCACACATCTTCCGGCGCCAGCTTCACGCCGCGCGGCAGCAGGTTGCGGAAATCGCAGAACTCGCGCAGCGCATCGGTGAGGCCGCTGCGCAGGCCGTTGACGTGGGTGCCGTGCTGCGCGGTCGGAATCAGGTTGACGTAGCTCTCCTGCACCAGTTCGCCTTCCACCACCCAGGCCACCGCCCAGTCGACGATCTCGCGGTCCTTCTTCAGGCTGCCGACGAACAGCTCGGCCGGCAGCAACTCGCGCTCGGCCAGTTCGCCGCGCAGGTAGTCGCGCAGGCCGTCCTCGAAGTACCAGGTGTCCTGTTCGCCGGTGGCCTCGTCGTGCAGCTTGACGGTCAGGCCGGGGCACAGCACCGCCTTGGCGCGCAGCAGGTGGCGCAGCGCGCGCACCGCGAACTTCGGCGTGTCGAAATACTTCGGGTCCGGCCAGAAGCGCAGGCGCGTGCCGGTGTTCTTCTTGCCGACGCTGCCGACGATCTCCAGCTTGGAGGCGGCGTGGCCATCGGCGAAGGCCATGCGGTATTCGTTGCCTTCGCGCTTGATGAACAGTTCCACGTGCTTGGACAGCGCGTTGACCACGCTGACGCCGACGCCGTGCAGGCCGCCGCTGAAGGTGTAGTTGCGGTCGCTGAACTTGCCGCCGGCGTGCAGCCGGGTCAGGATCAGTTCGACGCCGGAGATCTTCTCTTCCGGGTGGATGTCCACCGGCATGCCGCGGCCGTCGTCGGACACCTCGCAACTGCCGTCCTTGTACAGCGTCACCTCGATGTGCCGGGCGTGGCCGGCCAGCGCCTCGTCCACGGCGTTGTCGATGACTTCCTGCGCCAGGTGGTTGGGGCGTGCGGTGTCGGTGTACATGCCGGGCCGGCGCTTGACCGGGTCCAGGCCAGAGAGAACTTCGATGTCGGCGGCGTTGTAGCGGGTATTCATGCGTCTCAGCAGGTGGCGCGAAGCAGATCCGGAAGTGTGCGGTCTGCGGCGGCTTTTTGCACGTCGCCGGTGTTCAGGGCGGGTGCGGGGGCGCCACGCTAGGCTGGCCCTGGAAAAACCGCGACGTCGCCCACATCTTCGTCGCACGTCCCAAAGGAGTCCGCCATGAACGTTCGCAAGCTGTTGACCCTGGCCGCCCTGGTCGCCGCCGCGGTGGCCGTGCCGGTCGCGATGGCCCAGGCGCAGAGCGCCGATCCGGCCGCCTCCGGTGCCGCCGCCTACGAGGCGCAGGTCGCCAAGGAAAAGGCCGAGGCCGACGCCAAGGCCAAGCGCCGCGCCGCTGCCGCCGCCGAGCACAAGGCCGGCAAGGATGCGGCGGCGCCCAAGAAGGAAGAGGAAGAGGAAGCGCGCAAGCCCTGAGCCTGCGCACGGTTTCCTGCACACGACGCCCCGGTCGCCCGGGGCGTCGCTTTTTTGTGGGGCGGCTGTTGCGCAAAAGCGCTTGGGCAAATCCGCTTCACCCGTTAAACTATGGCTTTCCGGGAGGCCTTTGAGCCATGACCCCCCTGATCTTCGTTACCGGCGGCGTAGTGTCCTCGCTTGGCAAGGGCATCGCGGCCGCTTCGCTTGCGTCCATTCTCGAAGCACGTGGCCTGTCGGTCACGATGATGAAGCTGGACCCCTACATCAACGTCGACCCGGGCACGATGAGCCCGTTCCAGCACGGCGAGGTGTACGTCACCGACGACGGCGCCGAGACCGACCTGGACCTGGGGCATTACGAGCGCTTCGTGCGCACGCGCCTGTCGCGCAAGAATTCGGTCACCACCGGGCGCATCTACGAGAACGTGATCCGCAAGGAGCGCCGCGGCGACTACCTCGGCGCCACCGTGCAGGTGATTCCGCACATCACCGACGAGATCCGCCGCTGCGTGGATGAAGCCACCGCCGGCTATGACGTGGCGCTGGTCGAGATCGGCGGCACCGTCGGCGACATCGAGTCGCTGCCGTTCCTGGAGGCGATCCGCCAGGTGCGTACCGAGCGCGGCGCCGAGAAGGCCATGTTCATGCACCTGACCCTGGTGCCGTACATCGCCGCCGCCGGCGAGCTGAAGACCAAGCCGACCCAGCATTCGGTCAAGGAACTGCGCTCGATCGGCATCCAGCCGGACGTGCTGCTGTGCCGCTCGGAGCAGGCGATCCCGGATTCGGAGCGGCGCAAGATCGCGCTGTTTACCAATGTCTCCGAGCGCGCGGTGATCAGTGCCGCCGACATCGACGTGCTCTACGGCATGCCGCTGGAGCTGCATCGGCAGGGCCTGGACGAGATCGTCATCGAGCAGTTCAAGCTGCGCGACAAGGTCGGCGCGGCCAACCTGTCGGAATGGGAGGCGGTGGTCGACGCGATCAAGCACCCGCTCGACGAGGTCACCATCGCCGTGGTCGGCAAGTACGTCGACCATCAGGACGCGTACAAGTCGGTCGGCGAGGCGCTCAAGCACGGCGGCCTGCGCCAGCGCACCAAGGTCAACCTGAAATGGCTGGAAGCGCAGGACCTGGAAGGCAGCGACATGGCGGCGCTGGCCGACGTGGACGGCATCCTGGTGCCCGGCGGCTTCGGCGATCGCGGCTTCGAAGGCAAGGTGCTGACCTCGCGTTATGCGCGCCAGCATGGCGTGCCGTATTTCGGCATCTGCTACGGCATGCAGGCCGCGGTGGTCGACTATGCGCGGCATGTCGCCGGCCTGGATGCGGCCAACAGCACCGAGAACGACCGGCAGTCGCCGTACCCGGTGATCGGCCTGATCACCGAGTGGCGCACCGCCAGCGGCGATGTCGAGAAGCGCGACGAGAAATCCGACCTTGGCGGCACCATGCGCCTGGGCCTGCAGGAGCAGCGGCTCAAGCCGGGCACGCTGGCGCGCGAACTGTACGGCAGGGATGTGGTGGCCGAGCGCCACCGCCATCGCTACGAGTTCAACAATCGCTACCGCACCCAGTTGGAGGACGCCGGCCTGGTGATTGCCGCCAAGTCGATGGACGACACCCTGGTGGAGATGGTGGAACTGCCGCGCGAGACGCACCCGTGGTTCCTGGCCTGCCAGGCGCACCCGGAATTCCTGTCCACGCCGCGCGACGGCCATCCGTTGTTCATCGGCTTCGTCCGCGCTGCGCGCGAGCGCAAGGCGGGTGGGAAGCTATTGAAGGAAGCGCGCGCGTAGTTCCTTCTCCCTGTGGGAGAAGGTGGCGCGAAGCGCCGGATGAGGGTACGGGGCGAAGCCTCGCGTCGTTTGAGTTCCCTAGGCTCCGCCCCGACCCTCACCCCAACCCCTCTCCCGGCGGGAGAGGGGCTTGATTCCATGAGGCTTCGCCCGGACCCTCACCCCCGACCCCTCTCCCGGTGGGAGAGGGGAGTAACCTCGCCAAACATCTCGTGCCCGAGCGGTACGGGGCTCAACCGATAGGTGATCCAATGAAACTGTGTGGCTTCGACGTCGGCCTGGACCAGCCGCTGTTCCTCATCGCCGGCCCGTGCGTGATCGAGTCGATGCAGCTGCAGCTCGACGTCGCCGGCCGGCTCAAGGAGATCACCGGCCGGCTGGGCATCAACTTCATCTTCAAGTCCAGCTTCGACAAGGCCAACCGCACTTCCGGCACCAGCTTCCGCGGCCCCGGCCTGGAAGAAGGCTTGAAGGTGCTGGAGGCGGTGAAGACGCAGATCGGCGTGCCGGTGCTGACCGACGTGCACGAGTACACGCCCATGCACGAGGTGGCGGCGGTGGTCGACGTGCTGCAGACCCCGGCGTTCCTGGTGCGGCAGACCGACTTCATCAAGAACGTGTGCTCGGCCGGCAAGCCGGTCAACATCAAGAAGGGTCAGTTCCTGTCGCCGTGGGACATGAAGCCGGTGGTGGACAAGGCCAAGTCCACCGGCAACGAGCAGATCATGGTCTGTGAGCGCGGCGCCAGCTTCGGCTACAACAACCTGGTCAGCGACATGCGCTCGCTGAGCGTGATGCGCGAGACCGGCTGCCCGGTGGTGTTCGACGCGACGCACTCGGTGCAGTTGCCGGGCGGGCAGGGCGGCAGTTCCGGCGGCCAGCGCGAGTTCGTGCCGGTGCTGGCGCGCGCGGCGGTGGCCGTGGGCGTGGCCGGCCTGTTCGCCGAGACCCATCCGGATCCGTCCAAGGCGCTGTCCGACGGCCCCAATGCGTGGCCGCTGGACCAGATGGAAGCGCTGCTGGAAACGCTGATGGAACTGGACGCGGTCACCAAGAAGCACGGCTTTTCGCGCTTCGCGTGAGGCCCCGGCTGCCGCCGCGGCGTCCGTCCCACGCCTGGCGGGACGCGTCCTGCCGGGTCCCTGCCTGGGCCGTGGGACGCGGGCGATGAGCGCACGCACCCGGGCCCATTTCTCGTGGGGCCTGTGTGCGCTGCTGCTGTCGCTGCTGGCCTGGGCGGCGTTGGGCGTGGTGCTGTTCGCCTTTATCCGCGCGATCGGTCCGCCCGGCGACGGCGACCACGGCATCCTGGCCATGCAGCCCTGGATCGTGGGCGGCCTTCTGGTGCTGGCGGTCGCCGCGCTGGGCACGCTGATCGCCGTCGTGCTGGGCTGGGTCCTGCGGCGTGGCCGCGTCCTGGCCGGCATCGGCGCTGGCCTGCTGCTGGCGATGCTGGTCCTGATCCTGCTGTTCCTCGGCGGGATCCCGCTCGGCGCGGTGCGCCTTGGCTGAGGCGGCATTTGGCAAGGAACGGGCAGCCGGGGATAATCAGCCGGCATTCGTTTCCGCCCCCTCTTCCTACAGGTAACCGGCCCGCCCATGAGTACGATCCGCAGCATCCACGCCCGTGAAATCCTCGACAGCCGCGGCAATCCCACGCTGGAAGCCGATGTCATCCTGGAGGACGGTTCGTTCGGTCGTGCCGCGGTGCCCTCGGGCGCGTCCACCGGCACCAAGGAAGCGGTCGAGTTGCGCGACGGCGACAAGACCCGCTACCTCGGCAAGGGCGTGCGCAAGGCGGTGGAGAACGTCAACACCACCATCGCCAGCGCGCTGAAGGGCTTCGACGCCGCCGACCAGCAGGGCCTGGATCGGCGCCTGATCGACCTGGACGGCACCGAGAACAAGGGCCGCCTGGGCGCCAACGCGCTGCTCGGCGTCTCGCTGGCCAACGCGCATGCCATTGCCGCCTCGCGCAAGCAGCCGCTGTGGCAGTCGCTGGCCGGTGGCAACACCGCCAACCTGGCGCTGCCGGTGCCGATGATGAACATCATCAACGGCGGCGCGCATGCCGACAACAACGTCGACTTCCAGGAGTTCATGGTGCTGCCGGTCGGCGCCGCCTCGTTCTCCGAGGCGCTGCGCGCCGGCACCGAGATCTTCCATGCGCTGAAGTCGGTGCTGAAGGGCCACGGCCTGTCCACCGCGGTCGGCGACGAGGGCGGCTTCGCCCCGGATTTCCGCAGCAACGTGGAAGCGCTGGACACGATCCTGGAAGCGATCGGCAAGGCCGGCTACACCGCCGGCGAAGACGTGCTGCTGGGCCTGGACGTGGCCTCCAGCGAGTTCTACGACAACGGCAAGTACCACCTGGTGGGCGAGGGCAAGCGCCTGACCAGCGAGCAGTTCGTCGACTTCCTCGCCGACTGGGCCGCGCAGTACCCGATCGTCAGCATCGAGGACGGCCTGGCCGAGGACGACTGGGCCGGCTGGAAGCTGCTCACCGACCGCATCGGCAGCAAGGTGCAGCTGGTCGGCGACGACCTGTTCGTGACCAACCCGAAGATCTTCAAGCAGGGCATCGAGTCTGGCACCGCCAACGCGATCCTGATCAAGGTCAACCAGATCGGCACCCTGACCGAGACCCTGGAAGCCATCGCCATGGCCGACAAGGCCGGCTACGCGGCCATCGTCTCGCACCGTTCCGGCGAGACCGAGGACACCACCATCGCCGACATCGCCGTGGCCACCACCGCCACCCAGATCAAGACCGGCTCGCTGTGCCGCAGCGATCGCGTGGCCAAGTACAACCAGCTGCTGCGCATCGAAGAAGCGCTGGGCAGCGCGGCGCGCTATGCCGGGCGCGGCGCGTTCGTTTCGCTCAAGCGATAAGCCGTGCGCAACTGGCGCTGGCTGCTGCTGGTGCTGGCGGGACTGCTGGCGTGGCTGCAGTACCGCTTCTGGCTCGGTCCGGGGAATTCCGGCGAAGTGCTGGTGCTCGAAAGCCAGGTCGAGCACCAGAAGCGCGACAACGAAGGACTGCAGCAACGCAACGCCGCGCTCGCCGCCGAGGTCAAGGACCTCAAGGACGGCGAGGCGGCGATCGAGGAGCGCGCGCGGAGCGAACTGGGCATGATCAAGCCGGGCGAAAAGTTCTATCGGGTGGTCGAGAATGCGCCGGTGTCGACGCCGGCCGGCACGGCCGCGGGCGCGCGGCCTGCGCCCGTCACGCCGGCGCCGGGCGAGCAACCCTGATGGCCACGGTCTGGGCCGTGGTCCCGGCGGCCGGCCGCGGCACCCGTTTCGGCGGCGCCACCCCCAAACAGTATCTGCAGGCGGGTGGGCGTCCGTTGCTGGCGCATGCATTGGACGCGTTGCTGGCGCATCCGGCGGTGGCCGGGGCGATGGTCGCGCTGGGCGTGGACGATGCGCAGTGGCCGGGCTGGACCGAACTGGCGGGCAAGCCGGTGCTGACCTGCCTGGGTGCCGGCAGCCGCGCCGGCTCGGTGCTGGCCGCGCTGCACGCCTTGCCCGAGTCGGTGAAGGCGGACGATTTCGTGCTGGTGCACGATGCGGCGCGGCCCAACCTGGCGCTGGCCGATCTGGACCGGCTGCTGGAAGCGGGGCGCGGCGATCCGGTCGGCGCGATCCTGGCCGCGCCGGTGCGCGACACGCTCAAGCGCGCCGGCGACGACGGCGGCATCGACGGCACCGAGCCGCGCGAGCGCCTGTGGCGCGCGCTGACCCCACAGTTGTTCCGGCGCATGCAGCTCAGCCGCGCGCTGGAGCAGGCCGCCGCGGCCGGCGTGGAGGTCACCGACGACGCCATGGCGATGGAGTTGCTGGGGCTGCGGCCGCTGCTGGTCGAAGGCGCCGAAGACAATTTCAAGGTCACCACGCCCGCCGACTTGGCGCGCTTCGAGTTCGAACTGTTCCAGCGGCAGGGCGGCTGATGCGGTTCGAAACGTCTGTGGCGCATGCCTGGCTGCAGCAGGCCGCGGACGCTGCGATCGTGGTCGATGGCGACGCCATCCAGCACGAGGCCCAGGCCAACCTGTGGGCGTTCTCGCCGCGCGAGGCGCAATCGGCGGGGATCGACGTCGCGAGCGTGGCGCGGTTCGTGGAGGCGGTCGCCGACGATCGGCAGGCCAGGCTGCGCGCCCAGGGGGCGCCTTCGATGATCTTCTATTGCTGGCACGACGGGCAGGCGCGGCAGTTGCGCTTCAGCCTGGTGTCGGCGGCGCACGGCCGCCTGCCGTTTGGCGTGCCGATCCAGCAGACGTCGTTGCCGGCGCTTGTCGCGCGCATCGTCCAGACCGACTGGCGCAACCCGCAGTGGGGGGCAGCGGACGTGGACGACGACGCGATGCCGGCGTCCGCGGCCCTGCCGGTCTACATGCGCACGTTGCACCCCGGCGTCTGACCGCCAGGCGGCGTCGACGCCTCTCACGAACAGGATTCCCATGTCACACGGTACCTCTGCTCCTCCTTCTTTCCGCATCGGCCAGGGCTACGACGTCCACGCCTTCGGCGAGGGCGACCACATCATGCTCGGCGGCGTGCGCGTGGCGCACGAGCGCGGCGTGCTTGCCCACAGCGATGGCGACGTGGTGATCCACGCGCTGTGCGACGCCTTGCTCGGCGCGCTGGCGCTGGGCGACATCGGCCAGCATTTCCCGCCATCGGATCCGCGCTGGAAGGGCGCCGACAGCGCGCAGTTCGTCGATCACTGCGTGGGCCTGCTGCATGCGCGCGGCTGGCGCCTGGGCAATGCCGACGTCACCGTGATCTGCGAACGGCCCAAGGTCGGCCCGCACGCGCAGGCGATGCGCGAACGCCTGGCGGCGCTGCTGCAGGTCGAACTGGATTGCATCAGCGTCAAGGCCACCACCAGCGAAAAGCTGGGCTTCACCGGCCGCGGCGAGGGTATCGCGGCGCAGGCGGTGGCCTTGCTGGTGGCACTGTGAGCGAGTTGCCGCGCGCGTTCGGTGCCGCGCCGCTGCAGGCGCGCATGCGCAGCAGCGCCGAGGATTTCCAGGTCGACGAGCTACCCGCGTTCGCGCCCAGTGGCGAGGGCGAGCATCTGTTGCTGACGGTGCGCAAGCGCGACATGAACACCGCCTTTGCCGCGCGCCGCCTGGCGCAGTGGGCCGGCGTGGCGGAGCTGGCGATCGGCTATGCCGGCATGAAGGACCGGCATGCGGTGACCACCCAACGCTTTTCGGTGCATCTGCCCAAGCGCGTGGCCCCAGCGCTGGAGAGCCTGCAGGATGCGGACCTGCAGGTGCTGGAGTCGCATTGGCACAACCGCAAGCTGCCGCGCGGCGCGCTGGCCGGCAACGGCTTCGTGCTGGTGCTGCGCGAGGTGCGCGGCGAGCGCACGGCGATCGAGGCGCGGCTGGCGCAGATTGCCGCGCGCGGGATTCCCAACTGGTTCGGCGAGCAGCGCTTCGGCCGCGATGGCGGCAACGTCGGTGCCGCGCTGGCGATGTTCGGCGGCCGCCGGGTGCGGCGCGAGCAGCGCTCGCTGCTGCTGTCGGCCGCCCGTTCGGAGCTGTTCAACCGGGTGCTGGCCGCCCGCGTGGCCGCCGGCAACTGGGACAGTGCGCTGGACGGCGAAGTCTGGATGCTCGACGGCAGCCGCAGCGTGTTCGGTCCGGAGCCGTGGTCGGAGGCGCTGGCCGAGCGCCTGCAGCGCTTCGACATCCACCCGTCCGCGCCGCTGTGGGGCGCCGGTGAACTGCGCAGCGCCGAGGCGGCGCGTGCGCTGGAGCTGGCGGCGCTGGACGAGGCGGTGGCGCTGCGCCTGCGCGCAGGCCTGGAGCGCGAGGGGCTGAAGCAGGAGCGGCGGGCGAGTCGCCTGCGCGTGGCCGACCTGCAGTGGCGCTGGCTGGACGGGCAGGGCGACGCGCTGGAGCTGCGCTTCGCACTGCCGCCGGGCAGCTACGCCACGGCGCTGCTGCACGAACTCGGCCAGGTAGAGGAAGCGCCGCAGGCCTCTACCGAGGCCTGAGCGCGGCAAGGCTGGTCCGCGGCGCGCGCTAGAAGCGGTAGGAGCCGGTCAGGAGCAGGCTGCGGCCGTCCGGCAACGGGACGAAGGTCTCGTCGAAATCGTCGGCATACAGGCGCCGGTCGAAGACGTTGCGCATGCCTACGGTCACCCCCCAGGTCTCGGTGTGGTAGGACACGTTCGCGTCCACGCTGGCCTGCCCGGGGATCTTGAAGTAGCCGCCGGCCAGGCGGCGGCCGAGGGTGTGGTCGCGCGCCAGGATGCCGCCCGCCACGCCCCAGCCGCTCCAGCGGCTGTCCTGGAACCGGTAGCTGCTCCACAGGGTGAAGCGCGCGCGCGGCACGCCGGTGGTGGGCGTGCCGTCGTGCCGGCCGATGCGCGCCAGCGCCAGGCTGCTGCTCAGTTCCAGGCCGGGAGCGAGTGCGCCGACGACGTCGAGATCCAGCCCGCGGTTGCTCTGGCTGTCGATCGGCTTGGCGAAGTACGACGGATGCGCCAGCACCAGGTCGAAACTGCGGTCGACGGTGATCTGGTAGTACGCGATGTTGAGTCGCACCCGGTTGTCGAACAGGTCGAGCTTCGCCCCGGCCTCCACCTGCCGCGACAGCGCGGGCGGCAATGGCCGGCCGTTCTTGCCGAGCACCGCGCTCGGCGCGAAGCCGTTCATGCTGCTGGCGTACAGCGACGCCTCCGGGCTCAATTTGTAGACCACGCCGACGTTGGGCACCCAGCGGCGTCGGCGCAACTGGCGCAGCTTGCCCCTGGCGTCGTAGCTGGAGATCTCGTATGCCGAGCGGCGCAGCGCCAGCAACACGTCCCAGCGCTCGCCCACGCTGATCTGGTCCTGCAGCAGGATGCCGCTGCGGCTCGACCAGGGGCTGCCGGGGTAATGCCGGATCCCGCGCCGCGAATTCGGCCAGTGCACCGGTCCCAGCGGCGCGTCGTCGAAGACGTCGTAGCGGTTGCGGCGCATGCGGATGAAGTAATCGCTGCTGCCCAGGCGCGCACGCGTGTAGTCCAGGCCCAGGGTCACGGTCTGCTGCAGCGGCCCGTCGCCGAAGCTGCCGACCAGGTCGTTCTGGACGGTGTAGTACGCCGTTTCGTTGCGATAGGCCTCGGCATAGGCACGGACCAGGCCGGTCGGCGACGGCGACAACATGCCCCAGTTGCGTGCGTCGACCGCCTGGTTCACGTACTGCCCACGGCTGCGCAGTTGCCAGCGGTCGCTGAGCCGCTGATCGAGCAGGTAGTAGGCGCGTTGGGTCCGGTAGGCGGTGTGGTCCTGCGGATTGCCGAGGCGCAAGGACCTGGGCGTCATCGCCGACACGCGGTTGCGCAGCAGCAGCGCGTGATCGGCGGCCGGCTGGCGATCGGTCACGCGCTGCACGCCGAGCACCAGGCGGGTGCCGTCGCTCTGCCAGGCGATGGACGGCGCCAGGTAGGCGGCGTTGCGCGGACCGTAGCCCTGCGCAGTGGAATCGGCATGCTGGCCGGAGACGACGAGCCGGTAGCTGATCGGCGTGGCGCCGATCGGTCCGGTCGCATCGAGCCCGGCCTGCACGTCGCCGCGCTCGCCGAAGGCATAGCGCAGTTCACGCTGCGGCTTGCGCAGCGGCTGCTTGGTGACGACGTTGACCAGTCCGCTCATGTCGCCGCCATTGCTGTCGCCGAGGATCGATTCCGGGCCCTTGAGCACCTCGACCCGCTCCACGCCGATCATCGGCGGATAGCCGCCGAGCCCGACGAAGCTGTTCGGCATCCCGTCGGTCATGCCGTTGCCGGTGTAGATGCCGCGGATCTTGAACAGCGGCGCGCGCAACGGGTTTTCGATGTGCTGCACGCTGGCCACGTTGCGCAGTGCGTCGGCGACGGTGCGGACTTGTTGTGTCGCCATCAGGTGGGGGGCGACGACATTCACCGATTGCGGCACGGCGATGGCGTCGGTGGCATAGCGCAGCGCGTCGCTGGCATAGGCGGGCGCGTCGCCCATGGCGCGCGCGGTCAGCGCCGCGGCATCGACCTGTTCCAGCAGCTTGGGGGGCGTGCCGGCGCGATGCTCGTCGGCGGCCTCGGCAGGATCGGGCGGCGCCACGGTGGCGGGCGTGATGGCCACCGTATTCGCATCGAGCGCGCTATAGGCGAGGCCGCTCGACTGCAACAGGCGCCGCAGCGCCGCGTCCCGGGTGAATACGCCTTGCACCCCGTCGCTGCGCAGCCCGGCCAGGGTCGGGCTGGCGGTGAGCACCTGCACGTTGGCCTGCTTGCCGTAGGCGATCAGCGCGGTGGACAACGCCTGCGGCGGGATCGAGAAGGCGATCTGCCGTGCGTCGGACGCGAGGGGGACGGCGAGGGCGCGGTTCCAGGGAACGAGCTGCAGTGCCAGGCTGCCACAGATGATCAGTCGCCTCAGCCCACGCACTGCCCGTCGCCCCCCAGCGGAAGCGCGAATTATGCCATGCGCGGCATTGCCGACGCGGTGCCGGGCCGGCGTGGCCGCCGCCTCGGCGGGGCCAGGATGGGGACCGGTATCGCCTAACGGCGGCTCAGCACGATCTCGTCCTTGCCTTGGCTTACCTGCAGCGGGAACACCTGCGGCAAGGCCTCGATCCACTGCGCCGTGGCCCGGGTGTCGACGGTGCCGGTGAAGCTCAGCCGCGCCAGCGCCGGGTCGGCCAGGCGCAGCGGGCGGTCGCTGTAGCGGTTGACCCGGGCGATCACCGTGTCCAGCGGCGTATCGACGAATTCCAGCCGGTGATCGCGCCAGGCGATGGCCTGCGCCACGCTGATCTGGCCGACCTGCAATGTGGGCCTGGCCGGATCGTAGGACACGCGCTGTCCGGCCACCGCTTCCAGCCCGCCGCGGCCGTCGGCCGGTACCTGGCCGGCGCCGTAGATGCGCACCCGGCCTTCGGTGACCGCGATCTCGACGCGTTCGCCGTCGCGGCTGACATCGAACGCCGTGCCCACGTCCAGGATCGAGACGCCGCCGGCGTCGACCACGAACGGTCGCCCGGCGTGATGCGCCACGTCGAAGAACGCCTCGCCGGCGATCAGCTCCACCCGGCGCTGCGCGGCGCTGAACCGGGTGCTCAGCCGCGATGCGCCGCCGAGCGCGATCTTCGAGCCGTCCGCCAGCACGATGTCCCGGTGGCGGCTGATCGCGCTGCTGTAGACCTGGGTGACCGGCGGCGGGTTCAGCTGCCGCCAGGCCAGGACGCCGCCGAGCGCCAGCACGCCGATGCAGGCCGCCACCTGCAGCGGCCGCCAGCGCGCACGCGGCGCCGCGAACCTGCGCAGCAGGTCGCCCCGTGCGGCGGTGTCGAGCGCGCCCAGGTCGCCACCGAGCGCATTGATGCGTTCGAACGCCTGCAGATGCCGCGGGTCGGCCGCGGTCCAGTCCAGCCAGCGCGCGATGGTGTCCTCGTTGCTGTCGGGTGCGCGGAGCAGGGTCCACCAGCGCGCCGCGTCGTCGAGGATGTGTTGGTCGATGCCGCTGTCCATTACGGGATCTCCGCTTCGTCGAAGCGTTTGCGGCAATGCGCGAGGGCGTTGGCCACATGGTAGCGGACCATGCGTTCGCTCACGTTCATCGCCTTGGCGATCATGCCGAAGTCCTTGCCTTCGATCACGTGCAGCACGAAGGCGCGGCTGGTCTTGGCCGGAAGTTCCTCCAGCGCCCGGGTCAGCGCGCGCAGTTGCGCGCTGGCCATGGCATGCCGCTCCGGAATCGGCGGCAACGGCAGGTCCTGCTCAGGGAGTTCCACGGCTACGTTCTCGCGCACCTTGCGCATGCGCAGTCGGTCCACGGCCAGGTTCGAGGCGACATGGAACAGATAGGCGCGCGGCGATGCCAGCGCGTCCGGGCGCTCAAGGGTCACGATGCGCATGTACGCCTCCTGCGCCACGTCCTGCGCGTCCGCCATCGAGCCGAGCTTGCAGTGCAGGAAGGCGAGCAGGGCGCGGTGATGCTCCTTGAACAATGCGTCGACGTGATGCGCATGCGTCCGCGCCGGCGATGGCGCGCCCTCGGTGTGCTCGAGCCGACTCACGACTGCTGGTGCTCCTGGAGGGAAGCGGCCGCGGCAGTATAGCCAGGCTCACCGGCCGCCACGCGACGCACCGGCGCACGCCGTCGGCAGCGCGGCAGCCAGCAAACTCTCGGCGTGCGCCCGCAATGCTTCGCGGCGGCGAAACGCCGCGCGATGCTGGCTGGGGACATCGGCCACGGTCTTGCGCGCCGGGGTCAGTGGCAACGCGAACCAGCCATCGGCGATGGGCGTACCACCCTGCTCGATCCAGAACGCGTCGTAGTCGGCCAGGAACACGTCGCGCTTGCGCTGCAGCGGATGCGCGCCATTGCAGACGGCACGGATCGCGTGCGCGCCGAGGCGCTCGGCGAAGGTGCAGGCCAGGGACAGCATCAGTTGCTTGGGCCGCAGCCCGTGCATCTGCTTGGTCAGCGCGCGCACCACGTCGCGGGCGTCGGCACCCTTGGGGCCCTGCAGGCAACCGATCAGTACCGTCGGATGGGCATCGTCGCCGGTCACGGTCAGCACCAGGCGATACAGCTCGCGTCCCGCCGCGTCGCTGAGCTGCAACCAGAGCTCCCCCTCGCAGCTCATCGGCGCCGGTGGCAGCAGCGACAGCGTCAGCGCGCTGCCGTCGTGCAGCGGCAGCGTCCCCAGGTCCGCCTGGCCTTGCCGGTAGATCGCGTCGAACAGGGCGTGCGGCAGGCGATCGAGCAGGAGCCGGTAGTGCTGCTGCAGATGGCGCAGGCGCGTCGAACGGTTCCAGCGGGCATTGACGAAGCGGTGCAGGTGGCGCTCGAGCAGGCGCGGATCGCGCGCCGCATAGCCGTGCATGCGCGGCTCGCGCTGCAGTTCCTCCAGAAAGCGGCCGTGGGCGATCGGCACGGACAGCGCGCGCACCAGGTACTTGCCCGCTTTCATCACGCGCTGCCAGCGATCGCCGTGCCAGTCCGTGCGCCCCTTGAGCGAGGCCAGGAACAGTGCCGGCCACTGCGTGGGCGCGGTGGAGCCGGCGGCCCGGGACGGCGCCGGCAGCGGCCGCCGTGGCCGGGCGATGTGCGTCGGCGCTGCCTCGAAGCTCGCGGCGCTTGCGGAAACGTCCACGATATCAGTGGGTTGCAGGAGGAATTCGGTGGTTGCGTCGGTCACTTTCGGCTCGCAGAGGGGCGGTACTCTCTGGCAAGACGTTTCAGCGGGCGAAAATTGAAATGCGCGCGTGCAGTTCCAGCGCGGGGCGCGCGACGATGCCCCTGTCGGGTGGCGTGTTGTCGAACTGGAGGCTGCCGCGCCGGGGGCGAAGGCGCCTCGGCTGCTGCTTTTGCCGCGACCGACAGGGAGGGCTTCAGGGCGCCTCCAACTAACTAGGAGACGAAAAATCTCTTGTAGGAGCGGCTTCAGCCGCGACCGGCCTTGCCGGTAACGCCCCGGTCGCGGCTGAAAGACGCTCCCACAGGACCAGCGGCATCCGGCTCACGTGTGGCGAAAGCAGGGGATGCGCGAGATGCCCTGCAGCCGCGATGGGCGCTATCGAGAACGCACGTTGCGGCTGAAGCTGCTCCTACATCCGTCCTGCGCGAGCCGATGCGCGCCGTCGTGCGCTCGTGCAGTCAGGCAGAGCGTGCGACCCGAACTGGAACGCAGGCGCCACGCCTGGCCCGAGCGTGACTGGCGTCGCGCACAGCGCCGCTCAGCGGCGTGCCAGCAGCACCAGCATCGCGCCGGTGCCGCCTTGCGCGGTGGGCGCCGAATGGAAGGCCAGCACGTCGTTGCGCTGGCGCAGCAGGCGGTCCACCAGGTTCTTCAGCAGGGGCACGCCGCCGGATTGCAGGCCCTTGCCGTGCACGATCCGCACGCAGCCGAACTCGTGCGCGTGCGCCTCGGCCAGGAACTGCCGTAGCAGTGCCTCGGCCTGCGCGGCGGTGGCGCCGTGCAGATCCAGTTCGTCCTGGGCCGAGAACTGGCCCTTGCGCAGGCGCTGGAACACCCGCGCCGGCAGATGCTCGCGGCGGTAGCTGGCCACATCGCCGGCTTCCAGTGGCGCGCTCTGTCGCAGCAATTGCTGGAACTCGCCCTGCGCCTCGGCCTCGTCGCGTTCGGCCATGCGTGCGCGCGGCTTGGGGCGTGGCTTGGCATTGGCCGGCGGCGTCGCATTGAGCGGGGCCACCTTGCCGATGGCCGCGCGGAACAGCGCGGCGGGATCTTCGTCGTCGGAATGCGCCATGCGCACAGCTTAGAGCGTGCTGCACGGTTTGAGGTGAGTACGGTAGCGCCGACAGTGCCTGCGCCACGGGGGCGGCGTTCTCGGCGCTCAACGCGCAGGAGGTCGTGCCGTATTGCCTGTGCGGCGTCCCGCGCGAAGGCGGCCGTCGCGATGGTCGGCGCGCTGTCAGCGACCTGGCCGGACGCATCCGGTATCATGCACCGGTTTTCGAGGAGCACCATGCGCGTATTAGTGAGCAACGACGACGGCGTCGACGCCCCCGGCATTCGCATGCTGGCCGAGCAGTTGCGCGGCGCCGGCCACGAAGTGACGGTGGTCGCACCCGACCGCGACCGGTCCGGCGCCAGCAATTCGCTGACCCTGGATCTGCCGATCCGGCTCAAGCGCATCGACCATTACACCTGCAGCGTCGCCGGCACGCCGACCGACTGCGTGCATCTGGCGCTCACCGGCATGCTGGAGTTCGACCCGGACATCGTGGTCTCCGGCATCAACAATTCCGCCAACCTCGGCGATGACGTGATCTATTCCGGCACCGTCTCGGCGGCGATGGAAGGCCGCTTCCTGGGCCTGCCTGCAGTGGCGGTGTCGTTGGTCACCCACAACCACGAACCCAAGCATTTCCAGACCGCCGCGCGCGCGGCGGTGGAGATCGTGGCGCGGCTCAAGGCCGATCCACTGCCGGCCGACACCATCCTCAACGTCAATGTGCCCGACCTGCCGTGGCAGGAGATCAAGGGCTTCGAGGTCACCCGGCTCGGCAACCGCCACCGCTCCGAACCCTGCCTGCCGCAGACCGACCCGCGCGGCGGCACCGTGTACTGGATCGGCCCGGCCGGACGCGAGCAGGACGCCGGCCCCGGCACCGACTTCCACGCGGTGCGTACCGGCTTCATCTCGATCACCCCGATCCAGGTCGACCTGACCCGCTATCAGGCGCTGGAAAAGGTCGCCAGCTGGGTCGGCGGCCTGACCGCCGCGCTGGACCGCCCGGCATGACCCCGCGGTTGCGCCTGCAGCCGGAAGCGATCGGCATCGGCATGACCTCGCAACGCGTGCGCGACCGCCTGGTCGAGCGCCTGCGCGAAGCCGGCATCCGTGACGAGAGCGTGCTCAACGCGGTGCGCACCGTGCCGCGGCATCTGTTCATCGACGAGGCGCTGGCCTCGCGCGCCTACGAGGACACCGCGCTGCCGATCGGCCACGGCCAGACCATCTCGCAGCCGTGGGTGGTGGCGCGCATGACCGAGACGGTGCTGGAGGCGGCGCCGAAGAAGGTGCTGGAAGTCGGCACCGGCTCCGGTTACCAGGCGGCGATCCTGGCCGCGCTGGGCCTGGAGGTGCACACCGTCGAGCGCATCGGCGACCTGCTGCGGCAGGCGCGCAAGCGTTTCCGCCAGCTCGGCATGAACGTGCGCAGCAAGCACGACGACGGCCGTATCGGCTGGCCCGAGCACGGCCCCTTCGATGCGATCGTGGTCACCGCCGCGGCGCCGGCGCTGGTCGATGCCCTGATCGAGCAACTGGCGCCGGGCGGCTGTTTGGTGGCGCCGGTCGGCGGGCCGTCCGCGCAATCGCTGATCCGCCTGCGCCGCGCTGCCGACGGCCAGATTGAACAAGACGTCCTGGCGCCGGTGACCTTCGTCCCGTTGCTGTCGGGCATGCTGGATTGACCTCCCGGAGCCGCACTGGATGAAGATTTTTGGGCCGTTGTACGAACGTGCCATCAGCTGGTCGCGGCATCGCCGCGCGCCGGCGCTGCTGACCGGTCTCAGTTTCGCCGAGGCCATCGTGTTCCCGGTGCCGCCGGAGGTGATGCTGGCGCCGATGTCGCTGGCGCAGCCGCGGCGCGCGCTGTGGTTCGCCACGCTGAGCCTGCTCGGCTCGTTGGCCGGTGCGGTGATCGGCTATCTGCTCGGACACTTCGCCTTCGCCGCGGTGCAGCCGCTGATCGAATGGCTGGGCTGGACGCAGAAGATCGACGCGCAGGTGAGCCACCTGCGCGAGGTCATCGCCGAGTCGCCGTGGCGCGCGTTCTGGCTGCTGGTGCTGGCCGGCTTCACGCCGATCCCGCTGAAGATATTCACCTGGGCCTCAGGCATCGTTGGAGTGCCGCTGCTACCGTTCCTGGCGAGCATGCTGGTGGGGCGCGGCAAGCGCGTGTACCTGGTGGCCGGCGCGATCCGCCTCGGCGGACCGCGCGCGGAAGCCGCGTTGCGCCGCTGGATCGAGCCGCTCGGCTGGGTCGCCTCGGCGATCCTGGCGCTGCTGGTGGTGTGGGTCATATGGAGAGCCAAGTTCGGATGAGCGTCGATCGGGTGATGCGGAACGGCCTGCGTTGCGGCCTGGGTGTGCTGGTGGCGGTGGCGCTCGGCGCCTGCAGCAGCGCCACGGTGGTCCGCACCCCCGGCGGTGCGCCCGTACGCGGCAGCACCGCCGCCTCGGCGCCGCGGGTATCCGTGCCCAAGCCCGGCGTCAGCGCCACCGTGCGCCGCGGCGACACGCTGTATGCGATCGCCCGTGCCAACAACATCACCCCGCAGGACCTGGCGGGCTGGAACGGCCTGCAGCCGCCGTACACGATCTATCCGGGGCAATCGCTGCGGCTGTATCCGCCCGGCGGCGCGGGTGCCGCGCGACCCGGCAGCGGCACCGCGGTGGTGCCGCCGGCCGCCGGCACGGCAGCGGCGGCGCGGCCGCCCGTCGCCGCGCCGCCCACACCGGTCAGCAGCGGGTTCTCCTGGCGCTGGCCGGCCGATGGCGTGGTGGTCAGCCGCTTCGTCAGCGGCGAAACCACCAAGCAGGGCGTGGACATCGCCGGCAGCAACGGTGAAGCGGTGCGGGCTGCCGCCGATGGCGTGGTGGTGTATTCCGGCGCCGGCCTCGTGGGCTATGGCGAACTGATCATCGTCAAGCACAACGAACAGTGGCTGTCGGCCTACGGCCACAACCGCAAGCGCCTGGTCAACGAAGGCCAGAACGTCAAGGCCGGCCAGCAGATCGCCGAGATGGGCCACAGCGGCGCGGCGCGCGACATGCTGCACTTCGAGATCCGCTACAACGGCAAGCCGGTCGACCCACTGCTGTATCTTCCGCCGAAGTAACCGGTCGCATCCTCAAGCGGGCGGATCCCCGGCCCGGCGCAGCGCGCCGGGCGTTCGCCAACGGCGCGGCCCAGTGGGCCGCAAGCGCCGCCGGCTTACCCGCTACAACGGCAAGCCGGTCGACCCGCTGCTGTATCTTCCGCCGAAGTAACCGGTCGCATCCTCAAGCGGGCGGATCCCCGGCCCGGCGCAGCGCGCCGGGCGTTCGCCAACGGCGCGGCCCAGTGGGCCGCAAGCGCCGCCGGCTCACCCGCTACAACGGCAAGCCGGTCGACCCGCTGCTGTATCTGCCGCCGAAGTAACCGGTCGCATCCTTAAGCGGGCGGATCCCCGGCCCGGCGCAGCGCGCCGGGCGTTCGCCAACGGCGCGGCCCAGTGGGCCGCAAGCGCCGCCGGCTCACCCGCTACAACGGCAAGCCGGTCGACCCGCTGCTGTATCTGCCGCCGAAGTAATGCCGGCGCGACCAATGGGTTGCCGCCCTGGCGCAGCGTGTAGCCGGTCTTCATCTCCGGCTTTCGCAGGAGCGGCTTCAGTCGCGACCGGGGTTGTAGCGAATGTCACAGGTCGCGGCTGAAGCCGCTCCCACGGGAGTGAATGTCTGTGGAGGGCGTGGAACGGGTCCGCAGAGACGCCGGGCTCAGCCTTCGAGCAGGAACCCGACCGCCACGCGCCGGCCTTCGGCGGCCAGCACGTTGTAGGTGCGCGCCGCGGCAGCGTTGCTCATCACCTCGATGCCGATGCCGCGGGTCAGGAACAGCGCCATCACCGCCGCAGCGGGAAACACCTGGCGTTCGCCGGTGCCGAGGATCACCAGGGCAGGGTTGAGCGCGAGCAGCGGCTGCAGATGCTGCGGCTGCAGGTCGCCGGCCAGCGGCGCCTGCCAGTCCTCGACCAGGGTGTCCGGGGCGAGGATGAAGCTGCGGGTCAGCAGCCGGTCGTTCACCTTGGCCTGGCGGCCGTCGGCCATGCGCAGGGCGTAGGCGTAGTCGGGCAGGTCCTGGGTCAGTTGCATGGGGTCACCGAGGGCGCGCTCAGGCGCGCGGCAGCACGATCTGCCGGTCTTCCTTGGCCGGGCGATACAGGATCGCGGTATGGCCGATGCGCTGCACCAGCGCGCTGTGCGACTGCTCCACCAGGCTGCCGATGGCGGCGTCGCGGGCCTCGCGGTCGTCGCCGCCGACCTTCACCTTGACCAGTTCGTGGCGCTCCAGCACCTCGTCCAGTTCGGCCAGGAAGGCCGGGGTGACGCCCTTGCTGCCGATCTGCAACAGGGGTTTGAGGTCGTGGGCCAGGCCGCGCAGGAAGCGGTTCTGGGCCGAGGTCAGGCTGATCGACATGCAGGTGGGAGCAGGGTTGGCAAGGGCGATCAGGGTATCATGGCCGCCCCTCCCGACCGTGCGTCCATGGCCACCCGCAGCAAAAGCAGCCAACGCTGGCTCCGCGAACATTTCGCCGATCCCTTCGTGAAGAAGGCCCAGGCCGAAGGCATGCGCTCGCGCGCGGCCTACAAGCTGGAAGAGTTGCTGCAGCGCGACAGGCTGCTGAAGCCGGACATGGTGGTGGTCGATCTCGGCGCCGCCCCGGGCGGCTGGTCGCAGCAGGTGCGCAAGTCGATGGGCGACCGCGGCCGGGTCCTGGCCCTGGACATCCTGGAGATGCCGCCGTTGGCCGGCGTGGAGTTCCTTCACGGTGACTTCAGGGAGGACGCGGTGCTATCACAATTCGAGGCCATGCTGGGCGATACCCTGGTGGACCTTGTGCTGTCGGATATGGCCCCCAATAAGAGCGGAATGGATGCGGTCGACCAGCCGCGGATGATGCATCTGGCGGAATTGGCGATGGCATTCGCCGACAGCCACCTGAAGCCGAATGGCGCGTTCCTGATCAAGCTGTTCCAGGGCGTGGGGTTCGACGACTACATCCGCGACATGCGCCGCCGCTATGAAAAGGTGACCATCCGCAAGCCGGCCGCGTCGCGCAAGCGCTCGCCGGAGGTCTACGCCCTCGGACAGGGCAAGCGCGCCCAGATCAAGTAAGCTGAACGCAAGGCTGAACCCGCAATGCTACGCATCGAGACAGAGTTGAAGGGACACCGGAGCCAATGAGGATGAACGACTTGACCAAGAATCTGCTGTTGTGGGTAGTCGTCGCCGTCGTGCTGATGGTGGTGTTCCAGAGCTTCTCGCCGCGTCTCGCCGGCGGCGCGGGCGTCGACAACGTGACCTACTCCCAGTTCCTGAAGGACGTGGATGCCGGGCGGGTGAAGTCGGTCGATTTCACCGACGCCACCAACCTTTCGGTCAACGCGATCCGCTTTAAGCGCGCCGACGGCAGCGAGGGCTCGGTCTATGGCCCGAGCGACGACAAGCTGATCGACGTGCTGTACAGCAAGAACGTGGACATCACCCGGCAGAAGCCGGACAACGGCCCGAGCTTCTGGTCGCTGGTGCTGAACTTCCTGCCGGTCATCCTGATCATCGGCTTCTGGCTGTTCATCATGCGCCAGATGCAGGGCGGTGGCGGCGGCGCCAAGGGCGCGATGTCCTTCGGCAAGTCGCGCGCCAAGCTGCAGGGCGAGGACCAGATCAAGATCACCTTCGCCGATGTCGCCGGCTGCGACGAGGCCAAGGAAGAGGTCGGCGAACTGGTCGATTTCCTGCGCGACCCGACCAAGTTCACCAAGCTCGGCGGCAAGATTCCGCGCGGCGTGCTGATGGTCGGCCCGCCGGGTACCGGCAAGACCTTGTTGGCCAAGGCCATCGCTGGCGAGGCCAAGGTGCCGTTCTTCAGCATCTCCGGTTCGGATTTCGTGGAAATGTTCGTCGGCGTCGGTGCCAGCCGCGTGCGCGACATGTTCGAGCAGGCCAAGAAGCACGCGCCGTGCATCATCTTCATCGACGAAATCGATGCGGTGGGCCGTCACCGTGGCGCCGGCCTGGGCGGCGGTCATGACGAGCGCGAACAGACCCTCAACCAGTTGCTGGTGGAGATGGACGGCTTCGAGGGCGGCGAGGGCGTGATCGTGATCGCCGCGACCAACCGTCCGGACGTGCTGGATCCGGCGCTGCTGCGTCCGGGCCGTTTCGACCGCCAGGTCGTGGTCGGCCTGCCGGACGTGCGCGGTCGCGAGCAGATCCTCAAGGTGCACATGCGCAAGCTGCCGCTGGCCGACGACATCGAGCCGATGGTGATCGCCCGCGGTACCCCGGGTTTCTCCGGCGCCGACCTGGCCAACCTGTGCAACGAGGCGGCCCTGTTCGCCGCACGCGAGTCGGTCAAGGAAGTGCGCATGGATCACTTCGACCGTGCCCGCGACAAGATCCTGATGGGCGCCGAGCGCCGCTCGATGGCGATGAGCGAGGACGAGAAGACGCTGACCGCCTATCACGAGGCCGGCCACGCCATCGTCGGCCGGCTGGTGCCCGAACACGACCCGGTCTACAAGGTCACGATCATCCCGCGCGGCCGTGCGCTGGGCGTGACCATGTACCTGCCCGAGGGCGACAAGTACTCGATGAACCGCGTGGCGATCGAATCGCAGCTGTGCTCGCTGTACGGCGGCCGCGTCGCCGAAGAACTGATCTTCGGCACCGACAAGGTCACCACCGGTGCGTCCAACGACATCGAGCGGGCGACCAAGATGGCGCGCAACATGGTCACCAAGTGGGGCCTGTCCGACGAGTTGGGTCCGATCGCCTACGGCGAGGAGGACGACGAGGTGTTCCTGGGCCGTTCGGTGACCCAGCACAAGAGCGTCTCCGACGACACCGCGCGGCGCATCGACGAAGTGGTGCGGTCGATCCTTGACAAGGCATATGCCAAGACCACCCAGATCCTCACCGAGAATCTGGACAAGCTGCATACCATGTCGCAGTTGCTGCTGCAGTACGAGACCATCGACGCGCCGCAGATCGACGCGATCATGGAAGGCCGCGATCCGCCGCCGCCGATGGGCTGGAACCGGTCCGGCAAGGACGGCGGCAACGACAAGGGCAATTCGCGGCCACTGCCGCCGATCGCCGGGCCTGCCGAGCAGGTGTAAGCGCGTCGGCCCTTCAGGCGCCGAAAAAGCCAGGGAGCGATCCCTGGCTTTTTTGTCGCTGGCCGCTGCCGATGCCGCCGGCTCGTCGTCCGCTCGAGGGTGCGCGACAATGGCGGCTTGATTCACGACCCGCTGCCATGCGCGGCGCGCGCCGCAGCCGCGAACCCACGTGGCGGCCATCGCTGGCGCCGTGCTCGCCGCAGGCGGCGGCCATCCTCCAGGAGATCTGCCGATGTTCGACACCTCGCCCAGCCTGCAGTGCGGCGCCCACCGGCTGCTGCTCGATCGCCCGCGGGTGATGGGCATCGTCAACGTCACTCCGGACTCGTTCTCCGACGGCGGCGCGCATGCCAGCGTGGACGCGGCGGTGGCGCATGGCCTGCGCCTGGCCGCGGAGGGCGCCGACCTGCTGGACATCGGTGGCGAATCGACCCGCCCGGGCGCGACCCCGGTGCCGGTGGAGGAGGAACTGCGGCGGGTGATCCCGGTGATCGAGCGACTGGCCGCGCAGACCGCGCTGCCGCTGAGCGTGGACACCTTCAAGCCGGAGGTGATGCGCGCCGCGGTCGCGGCCGGCGCCGGCATGATCAACGACGTGCAGGCCCTGCGCCAGCCGGGTGCGCTGGATGCCGCCGCGGAACTGGGGGTGCCGGTGGTGCTGATGCACATGCCCGCCGATGCCTACGCCGCCGGCAGCGCGCCCGGCTACGACGACGTGGTCGGCGAAGTGCACCGGTTCCTGGCCGAGCGCATCTTCGCGGCGGAGATGGCCGGGATCGAGAAGCGGCGCATCCTGGTCGATCCGGGCTTCGGTTTCGGCAAGAGCACCGCCGACAACCTGCAGTTGCTGGCGCAGTTGGCGCGGCTGGTCGAGCTGGGCGTGCCGGTGTTGGCAGGGCTGTCGCGCAAGCGCAGCATCGGCGAGCTGACCGGGCGCGAGGCGCCGGAGCAGCGGGTGGCCGGTTCGGTCGCCGCGCACCTGCTGGCCGCGCAACGCGGTGCCACGCTGCTGCGTGTGCACGACGTCGCCGCCACCGTCGACGCGCTGAAGGTCTGGCAGGCGCTGCAGGCGGTGCCGTTGCCGCGCGCCGCCGGCTCGTCCACGGCGGCGACGATTCGCTGGCCGGACGAGGACTGATGGCGGCCGACCGGCGCCCGCGCGCGATCGCGCTGATGGGCCCGACCGCCTCGGGCAAGACCGCCGCGGCGATCGCCCTGGCCGAACGCTGCGGCGGCGAGATCGTCAGCGTCGATTCGGCGCTGGTCTACCGCGGCCTGGACATCGGCGCGGCCAAACCCGATGCGGCCGAGCGCGTGCGGGTGCCGCACCATCTGCTGGACCTGCGCGATCCCTGGCAACCCTATTCGGCGGCCGAGTTCGCCGCCGACGCGCGCGCCGCGCTGGAGGCGATCGTCGCCCGCGGCCGCCTGCCGATCCTGGCCGGCGGCACCGGCCTGTATTTCCAGGCGCTGCTGGAGGGACTGGCGCCGATGCCGGCGGCCGACCCGCAGCTGCGTGCGGCGCTGGCCGCGCGTGCGCAGGCCGAGGGTTGGGCGGCGCTGCACGCGGAGCTGCAGCGGATCGATCCGCTGGCCGCCCAGCGCATCCGCCCCGGCGACGCCCAGCGCATCCAGCGTGCGCTGGAGGTGTACCGGCTCAGCGGCCGGCCGATCAGCGCCTGGCAGGCGGATCCAGGGCCGCCGCGGTTGCCGCTGCGGGTGCTGAAGCTGGTGCTGGCGCCGGCCGAGCGCGCGGTGCTGCACGGGCGCATCGAAGCCCGCTTCGACGCGATGCTGGGGCAGGGCTTCCTGGAGGAAGTGCGCGCCCTGCGCGCGCTGCCCGAGATGCAGGCGGTCGCGCAGCCGCTGGCACTGCCGGCGGTGCGCGCGGTCGGTTATCGCCAAGCCTGGGAATACCTGGACGGCGTCGGCGACGCGGCGGACTTCCGTGCCCGCGCCATCGCCGCCACCCGGCAGCTGGCCAAGCGCCAGTTCACCTGGCTGCGCGGCGAGCAGGACGCACGCTGGTTCGACCCGGCATGTGACGCCGGGCGCCTGCGGGCGGCCGTGGACGCCTTCCTCGGCTGATCCGGCGGCCGGTCGCGCTGTGCTGGCGCCCGCGGTTGTGTAACATCGACGTTCCGGACCACGGCAGGGGAGCTGCAGTGCCGTCCCGGACAATAAAAACAATAATTTGGGAGTGAAGCATGTCCAAGGGGCAATCCTTGCAGGATCCTTTCCTCAACGCGTTGCGTCGCGAACGGGTGCCTGTCTCGGTGTATCTGGTCAACGGCATCAAGCTGCAGGGCACGATCGAGTCGTTCGATCAGTTCGTGGTCCTGCTGCGCAATACCGTCAGCCAGATGGTCTACAAACACGCCATTTCCACCGTGGTGCCGGCGCGCAACGTGCGCGTGGGACCGGGCGGCGGCTATGTGCAGCAGAACGAAGGTGGCAGTGCGGGTGATGACGAAGTCGAGTAGTTCGGTGGTAAAGAGCGGAGCCGCGGGTGTTTGATCGGTCCCGCCGCGGCGAACACGCACTGCTGATCCAGCCCTACGCGGGCGGTCCGTTGGAAGACGATGTGCTGGAGGAGTTCGCCGACCTGGCGCGCTCGGCCGGCGCCAGCATCGCCGCCACCGTGACCGCGCGTATCGACAAGCCGAGTCCGGCGACGCTGATCGGCAGCGGCAAGCTGGAGGAGGTCAAGGCCGCCGCCGACGCCAGCGGCGCCGACCTGGTCCTGGTCAACCACGCGCTCAGTCCCGGCCAGGAGCGCAACCTGGAGAAGATCCTGGAGCGGCGGGTGATCGACCGCACCGGGCTGATCCTGGACATCTTCGCCCAGCGCGCGCGCAGCCACGAAGGCAAGCTGCAGGTCGAACTGGCCCAGTTGCGGCACATGGCCACGCGGCTGGTGCGCGGCTGGACCCACCTGGAGCGCCAGCGCGGCGGCTCGATCGGCCTGCGCGGCCCCGGCGAAACCCAGTTGGAAACCGACCGCCGCCTGCTGCAGAAGCGGGTCGAGCAGTTGCAGAAGCGGCTGGAGAAGGTCGAGGTGCAGCACACCCAGATGCGCCGTGCGCGGGTACGCAGCGAACTGCCGCGGATCGCGGTGGTGGGCTATACCAACGCCGGCAAGTCCACGCTGTTCAACGCCCTGACCGGCGCCGAGGCCTACGCCGCCGACCAGTTGTTCGCGACCCTGGACCCGACCGTGCGGCGCATCGCGCTGCCCGGCGGCAACGCGATGCTGGCCGACACCGTCGGCTTCGTGCGCAACCTGCCGCACGAACTGGTCGCGGCGTTCCGCTCGACCCTGTCCGAGGCGCGCGAAGCCGATCTGCTGCTGCACGTGGTCGATGCCGCCGATCCGCTACGCGAGGAGCGCATCGCTCAGGTCGACGAGGTGCTGCATGCGGTCGGCGCCGGCGAACTGCCGCAGTTGCTGGTGTTCAACAAGATCGACCGTATCGACGGCGCCGAGGTGCGCCACGATGCGCAGGACGGCGTGCCGGACACGGCGCGGCGCGAGCGGGTGTGGATCTCCGCGCGCGACGGCCGCGGCCTGGACCTGCTGCAGCATGTGCTCGGCCAGCGCCTGGGCCTGCGCCACGTGCAGGGCAGCCTGCGCCTGCCGCCGAGCGCCGGACGCCTGCGCTCGCAACTGCACCAGTTGCAGGTGATCCGCAGCGAGCAGGCCGACGAGGACGGCTGGCTGCTGCAGGTGGACATCCCGATCACCGAGGCCGAGCGCCTGGCCGCCGCGGCCGACGGCGCGCCGATCCGCGCGCTGCTGCCGCCGCGCGAGCAGGAGGAGTGGCAGCAGCGCTAGCGGTGCGTCGGGCCGCCGCGATCGAGCGAGTGTCGGCCGGCGCGGTGGCGGCACCTGCGCCGCGATGGCTGACGCCCAGCCGTCCGCCGGCGCGCACAGGCGCGACAGCCACGGCGAATTGGGCTACAAAGCGCACTGGTTTACCGAGCTGTGCCATGACGCTTCCCACCGATTCGGAGTTGTTGCAACAGGCCACTGCGCTCAGCGACCGCTTGCGCACCGCGCGCGAGCGCCTGGTCACCGCCGAAAGCTGCAGCGGCGGCTGGATCGCCAAGGTGATGACCGACGTCGCCGGGTCCTCGGCGTGGTTCGACTGCGGCATCGTCGCCTACAGCTACGAGGCCAAGCAGGCGCTGCTGGGCGTGCGCCCGCAGACGCTGGAGCATCACGGCGCGGTCAGCCGCGAGACGGTGATCGAGATGGTGTCCGGGGCGCTGGTCAATTCCGGCGCCAGCGTCGCGGTGGCGGTCACCGGCATCGCCGGCCCCGGTGGCGGTTCGGCCGACAAGCCGGTCGGCAGCGTGTGGCTGGGCTGGAAGCGCCGCGGCGGCTACGCCAGCGCGCAGTTGTTCCACTTCCCGGGCGACCGCGACGCGGTGCGCCGGCAGACCGTGGCCGCGGCCCTGCACGGCCTGGACGCGCTGCTGTGATCATGGCCGCGCGCCTTCCCCGAGGATGAGCGCGATGTGGGAGGCCTTGAGCACCGTCCGCGACCTGGGGCGTCTGCAGGAAATCGCCTCGGTGCTGATCCGCTACGGGTTCGGCGACGTGGTCCGGCGCATCGGCATGGCCGACGTGCTGGAACGCGCCGGGCGCCTGCTGCACTGGCACAACGCCGAGGAGATGCTGCGCATGTCGGCGCCGCAGCGGGTGCGGCGCGCCCTGCAGGATCTCGGCCCGACCTTCGTCAAGCTGGGCCAGGTGCTGGCCACGCGCGTGGACCTGCTGCCGCCGGAGTGGATCGACGAACTCGGCGAATTGCAGAACGCGGCGCCGGCGCTGGACTATCCGCAGATCCTGCCGCAACTGATCGAGGCGCTCGGCGAGGCGCCGACGGCGATCTTCGCCCAGGTCGAGGAAACCCCGCTGGCCGCCGCCTCGCTGGCGCAGACCCATCGCGCCTGGCTGCACGACGGCACCGCGGTGGTGATCAAGGTGCGCCGTCCCGGCATCCGCGAGGTGATCGAGGCCGACCTGCGACTGCTGGCGCGGCTGGCCGAGATCGTCGAGGCGCGCGCGCCGGACCTGAAGCGCTACCACCCGGCCGCGGTGGTGCACCAGTTCACCCTGTCGCTGCGCCGCGAGCTGGATTTCGCCGGCGAATGCCGCAACGCCGAGCGCATCGCCGCCAACTTCCAGGGACACGACGAGATCGTGATCCCGCGGGTGCATTGGCAGTGGACCTGCGAGACGCTGAACGTGCAGGACTTCGTCGCCGGCATCGGCGGTCGCGACCTGGCCGGGGTCGAAGCCGCCGGCCTGGACCGGCGCCGGCTGGCGCGCACCGGTGCCGACATCGTGCTGAAGATGGTGCTGGAGGATGGCTGTTTCCACGCCGATCCGCATCCGGGCAACATCTTCTACCTGCCCGGCGAGCGCATCGCGGTGATCGACTTCGGCATGGTCGGGCGCATTTCCGAGCAGCGCCGCTACCAGGTGGTGCAACTGCTGCACGGGCTGGTCACCCAGGACGCCGAAGCGGTGGCCGACATCCTGCTGGAGTGGACCGACGGCGAGGTCGAGGTCGACGAGGCGCGCCTGCAACTGGAGATCGCCGCCTTCGTCGACCAGTACCGCGGCGTGCCGCTGAAGGACCTGCGGGTGGGCGCCATGCTCGGCGACGTCACCGCGCTGCTGCGCCAGCACGCGCTGGCGCTGCCGGCCGACCTGGCGCTGATGATCAAGACCTTCCTGACCCTGGAAGGGGTGGGGCGCCAGCTCGATCCGGACTTCGACATGGCCGGCGCCGCCGCCCCGTACCTGGAGCGGGTGATGCTGCAGCGGTTCGCGCCGCGGGCGATGGCCCGGCGCGGCCGCCGCACCGTGCTGGGTGCGCTGGAATTGCTCGGCGACCTGCCGCGCGATACGCGCCGGCTGCTGCAGGCGGCGCGGCGCGGGCGCCTGCAGTTGAACGTGGAGACCGGTTCGCTGAAAGGCTTCGGCGACCAGGTCAACCGCGCCGCCAACCGCCTGACCATGGGCATCGTCACCGCTGCACTGATCATCGGCTCGTCGATCGTGATGAACAGCGTCGGCGGCATTTCCAGCCGCTGGTTGCTGGCGATCGGCGTCTGCGGCTTCGTCGGCGCGGCGTTGTCCGGCGTGTGGATCCTGTTCTCGATCTGGCGCAGCGGGCGCTGAGCGCGGCACGCACCGTCGAGCACGCTCCGCCGCAAGGCGTCGAGGCTGGTGGGTCGGGCACCGCGCCGCGTCCACAGCAGCCTGCGCACACGTACTCCCACTGTGGGAGGGGCTTCAGCCCCGACGCGATGTAGCCAAGTCGCTCTGCCCACAGCGCTATGACGAAATGCATAGCTACCTAAGAAGGACGCGCGAAGCAGAGGCTGCGAGGCGCCTGCCAGCGACGGCAGGCTGTCGTGCGGACCTGCCCAAGCCGCCGGCAACGCTGCGCACCGGCACTGCGGCTCCACGCGCCAGTTGCTCGTCAGTCGATTTAGTAGTATTACTACTAACTATGGACCTGACCGAAACCCAGCAGGCGATCCTCGACCTGATCGCCGAGCGCATCGAACACGATGGCGTGCCGCCGTCGCAGACCGAGATCGCCCGTGCCTTCGGCTTCAAAGGCGTGCGCGCGGCCCAATACCACCTGGAAGCGCTGGAACAGGCCGGGGCGATCCGCCGCGTGCCCGGGCAGGCGCGCGGCATCCGCCTGCTCGGCGGGGCGGCGACCCCGGCGCCGGCGGCACAGGTGGACAGTGCCGACGTGCTGCGCCTGCCGGTGCTCGGGCGCGTCGCCGCCGGCCTGCCGATCGGCGCGGACATCGGATCGGACGATTTCGTGGTGCTGGACCGGGTGTTCTTCTCGCCGGCACCGGACTATCTGCTGAAGGTGCAGGGCGACTCCATGCGCGACGAAGGCATCTTCGACGGCGACCTGATCGGCGTGCACCGCACCCGCGATGCCCGCTCCGGGCAGATCGTGGTGGCACGCCTCGATGAGGAGATCACGGTCAAGCTGCTGAAGATCGGCAAGGACCGCATCCGCCTGTTGCCGCGCAACCCGGACTACGCGCCGATCGAGGTGTTGCCGGATCAGGAGTTCGCCATCGAAGGCCTGTACTGCGGCCTGCTGCGCCCCAATCGCTGATGCCGCGCGTGGAGCAGGGCATGCACTACAGCGCCGGCCGGACTTTTCCGACCCCAGATATCGCCATTCGCCGCTGCCGTAGCCCGGTCCGGACGAATTATTTTCATCTCGCCACGCACTGTCTCAGTCCGTGCGATACCAGGCCCTTACATTGACCTCACTCCGCAAATCCTCCTCACCTTCCAAGGACACCACAATGGACGAGAACAAGAAGCGCGCGCTCGCCGCCGCCCTGAGCCAGATCGAGAAGCAGTTCGGCAAGGGCTCGGTGATGCGGATGGGCGATCGCGTCATCGAAGCGGTGGAAGTGATTCCGACCGGCTCGCTGATGCTGGACATCGCGCTGGGCATCGGCGGCCTGCCGAAGGGCCGCGTGGTCGAGATCTACGGTCCGGAATCCTCGGGCAAGACCACCCTGACCCTGCAGGCCATCGCCCAGTGCCAGAAGAACGGCGGCACCGCCGCGTTCATCGACGCCGAGCACGCGCTGGACCCGATCTACGCCGCCAAGCTGGGCGTCAACGTCGACGAGCTGCTGCTGTCGCAGCCGGACACCGGCGAGCAGGCGCTGGAAATCGCCGACATGCTGGTGCGCTCGGGCTCGGTGGACATCGTGGTGGTCGACTCGGTCGCCGCGCTGACCCCGAAGGCCGAAATCGAAGGCGAGATGGGCGACCAGTTGCCGGGTCTGCAGGCGCGCCTGATGAGCCAGGCGCTGCGCAAGCTCACCGGCAACATCAAGCGCTCCAACACCCTGGTGGTCTTCATCAACCAGTTGCGCATGAAGATCGGCGTGATGATGCCGGGCCAGAGCCCGGAAACCACCACCGGCGGCAACGCGCTGAAGTTCTATGCCTCGGTGCGCCTGGACATCCGCCGCATCGGTGCGATCAAGAAGGGCGACGAGATCATCGGTAACCAGACCAAGATCAAGGTCGTCAAGAACAAGCTGGCGCCTCCGTTCAAGCAGGTCATCACCGAAATCCTCTACGGCGAAGGCATCAGCCGCGAGGGCGAGTTGATCGACATGGGCGTGGAAGCCAAGCTGGTCGAGAAGGCCGGTGCCTGGTACAGCTACGGCAGCGAGCGCATCGGCCAGGGCAAGGACAACGCCCGTGGTTACCTGCGCGACAACCCGCAGGTCGCGGCCAAGCTGGAAAGCGAGCTGCGCGAGAAGTTCCAGCCCACGGAGATCGCCCCGAGCGAGGCCGAGGCGGAAGACGACGACGCGTAACGGTTTTCTGCCGGGGGAGCGGTGGAGTCAGTGCCGCTCGTCTCCCTCGGCAGTCTTGAGCAAGCCAGGAGGGCGCGCGCCAGGGACGGCGCATTTTTCAGGGTAGGGTGGCTGGCGCATGAGCGACGAACACGCGCAGGAACCACGCCGGCGTCGCCGGCAAGCGGAGCAGACGCCGCTGCAGAAAGCGCTGGGCCTGCTGGTGCGGCGCGAGCATTCGCGCAAGGAACTGACCCGCAAGCTGCGCGCGCGCGGCGTGGAGGCCGAGGCCGCTGCCGAGGCGGTGGAGCGCCTGAGCGGCGAGGGCTGGCAAGACGATGGCCGCTTCGCCGAACTGCTGGTGCGCAGTCGCGCCGGGTCCGGCTACGGCCCTCTGCATATCCGTGCCGAGCTCGGTACCCACGGCCTGGACAGCGAGGCCATCGCCACCGCGATGGGCGCTTTCGAAGGCGACTGGACCGAAAACGCCCGCGATCTGGTGCGGCGCCGCTTCGGCGTTGCCGGGGCGATGGACCTGCCGCAGCGGCGCAAGGCCGCCGATCTGCTGGCGCGGCGTGGCTTCGATGGCGACAGCATCCGCGCCGCGGTCCGCGACGCTACGGAGGACTGAGCGGGCCGGGCCTGCTACCCTTGGCGAGTTGTCTTGTCCGGTTTCCGTGGCGCCCTCATCTAGGAGGGAGTTGCCGGAAGCCCGTCCGCTCGTCTATAGCCAGCCCATGAACGCACCCGCCAAATTCTCCACCTCCCAGATCCGCAGCGACTTCCTCGACTTCTTCAAGGGGAAGGGCCATACCATCGTGCCGTCCGCGCCGCTGGTGCCCGGCAACGACCCGACGCTGCTGTTCACCAATTCCGGCATGGTGCAGTTCAAGGACGTATTCCTGGGCGCCGAGAAGCGCAGCTACGTGCGCGCGGCGGACGTGCAGCGCTGCCTGCGTGCCGGCGGCAAGCACAACGACCTCGATTCGGTCGGCTACACCGCGCGCCATCACACCTTCTTCGAAATGCTCGGCAACTGGTCGTTCGGCGACTACTTCAAGAAGGACGCCATCGCCTGGGCCTGGGAACTGCTGACCCAGGTCTGGAAGCTGCCGGCCGAGCGCCTGCTGGTCACCGTCTATCACACCGACGACGAGGCCTATGCCTTGTGGCGCGACATGATCGGCGTACCCACCGAGCGCATCGTGCGCATCGGCGACAACAAGGGCGCGCCGTACGCCTCGGACAACTTCTGGCAGATGGCCGACACCGGTCCCTGTGGCCCGTGCACCGAGATCTTCTACGACCACGGCGCGCACATCGCCGGCGGTCCTCCGGGCTCGCCGGACGAGGACGGCGATCGCTTCATCGAGATCTGGAACCTGGTGTTCATGCAGTTCGACCGCCAGCCCGACGGCACCCTGGTGCCGCTGCCGGCGCCCTGCGTCGATACCGGCATGGGCCTGGAGCGCCTAGCGGCGATCCTGCAGCACGTGCACACCAACTACGAGATCGATCTGTTCCAGACGCTGATCCGTAAGGCCTCCGAGCTGACCGGCACCGCCGACCTGGAGAACAAGTCGCTGCGTGTGATCGCCGACCATATTCGTGCCTGCGCGTTCCTGATCGTCGACGGCGTGTTGCCGTCCAACGAAGGCCGCGGCTACGTGCTGCGCCGGATCATTCGCCGCGCCCTGCGCCATGGCTGGATGCTCGGCGTGCGCCAGCCGTTCTTCAGCAAGCTGGTGCCGACCCTGGTAGAACTGATGGGCGAAGCCTATCCGGAACTGACTGCAGCCCAGGACACCGTGCTGCGCGCGCTGCAGGCCGAGGAGGAGCGCTTCGCCGAAACCCTCGACGCCGGCATGAAGATCTTCGAGGACGTCGCCGCCAAGGCGCAGGGCGGGGTGATCGCCGGCGAAGATGCCTTCCGCCTGTACGACACCTACGGCTTCCCGCTGGACCTGACCCAGGACATCGCCCGCGAGCGCGACCTGCGCGTGGACGAGCAGGGCTTCGAGACGGCGATGGACGAGCAGCGCCGGCGTGCGCGCGAAGCCGGCAAGTTCGGCGGTGGCGTGCAACTGCCGGCGGACCTGGTGGCGACCCTGGCCCCGACCGTGTTCCTGGGTTACGACAGCCTGCAGGCCGACGGCCTGCGCGTGGTCGCCCTGCTCAAGGACGGTCGCCCGGTGCAGTCGGTCCAGGCCGGCGACGCAGTCATCGTGCTGACCGATAAAACACCTTTCTATGCCGAATCCGGTGGCCAGGTCGGCGATCTCGGCACACTGACCGCCGCCGGCACCCGCCTGGCGGTCACCGACACGCAGAAATTCGCCGGCCAGTTCCATGGCCATGTCGGCACGCTGGAAGAAGGCAGCCTGAAGCTCGGCGACGTGCTGGCCGGCCAGGTCGATGCCGAGCGCCGCGGCGCCACCATCCTCAATCACTCCGCGACGCACCTGCTGCATGCCGCCCTGCGCGAAGTGCTGGGCACCCACGTCCAGCAGAAGGGGTCGCTGGTGGCGCCGGATCGCCTGCGTTTCGACTTCTCGCATTTCCAGCCGATCGGGGCCGAGGAACTGGCGCTGATCGAGCGCAAGGTCAATCAGCAGGTCCGGGCCAACAACGCCGCCGAAGTGCATCAGATGGGCATGCAGGAGGCGCTGGATTTCGGCGCCATGGCGCTGTTCGGCGAGAAGTACGGCGAGCGTGTGCGTGTGCTCAAGATGGGCGACTACTCCACCGAACTGTGCGGCGGTACGCATGTTGGGCGGACCGGCGACATCGGCCTGTTCAAGATCACCAGCGAAGGCGGCGTCTCCGCTGGCGTGCGCCGCATCGAGGCGGTGACCGGGCAGGGCGCGCTGGACTACGTGGCGGCCGAGGAGGCCCGGCTGCGCGAGGCGGCCGACCTGGTTGGCGGCAACAGCCACGACTTGGTTGACAAGATCCGCCAGCTCGGCGACCGCTACAAGCGCATGGAGCGCGAACTGGAGGCGCTGAAGGCCAAGCTGGCGTCCGGTGCCACCGCCGACCTGGCCGGTTCGGCGGTCGACGTCGCCGGCGTGAAGGTCCTGGCGGTGCGGCTGGAAGGCTTCGATGCCAAGGCGCTGCGCGAGGCCATGGACCGCCTGAAGCAGCAGTTGGGCGACAGCGTGATCGTGTTGGCCGGCGCCAGCGAGGGCAAGGTCGCCCTGGTCGCAGGCGTGAACGGCAGCCCAATGGGGCGGGTCAAGGCCGGGGAACTGTTGAGCCACATTGCCGGTCAGATCTCGGGCAAGGGCGGCGGCCGCCCGGACCTCGCCCAGGGTGGTGGCGAGGACGGGCCCGCCCTTGCCCCTGCGCTCGCCGGCGTCCCGGCCTGGGTCAAGCAACATCTCCCCTGAACACCCGAGCCGCGCGCCTTGCTGGCAAGGCGCGGCTTCCCGTAACATCACCCCTCTTTTCCCTTTCATTATGGGGCGTGCCGCAGCGCGGGCGCCGTGCCGGTGAGACCCACCGGTTCCCTGGAGAATTCAAACAATGTTGATCCTGACTCGCCGGGTAGGCGAAACCTTGATGATCGGCGATTCGGTCACCGTGACGGTGCTTGGGGTCAAGGGCAATCAAGTGCGCATCGGCATCACCGCGCCGAAGGACGTGGCGGTGCATCGCGAAGAGATCTACCAGCGCATCCAGCGCGGCGACGAGCCGAACTCGCACGGCGGCGGTCACGGCGATCAATCTGCCGATTGATGCGTCAAAAGGGTTTACCTGAGCCCCCACAACCCGGTATTCTTCGCGCCCGGTCGCGGAATATCCGCAGCGCATAAATCCGGAGTGATGCCCGAGTGGCTGAAGGGGCTCCCCTGCTAAGGGAGTATAGGGTCAAAAGCTCTATCGAGGGTTCGAATCCCTCTCACTCCGCCAGTGTCAAGGAAACGCCCGCAAATCAACGATTTGTGGGCGTTTTTCTTTTTCGCCACCTTGGACACTCGCTTGGACACTTCCATGCGAGTCGCGCACTCCCTGACGTGCGGCGAGACCGTCGCTACTGCGCTTGTTTGCGCGCTCCTGCTGAGCTGTAGGCGCGCTTTGAACGCGAGAGCGGCAGCGCAGTCAGTACCGTGCGACCTGCGATCGTGCTGCACTCGACCATGCGGTGACGCTTGTCGTCTGCTGTGCCCACGCTCAAGCCGTTACAGCGCTTCCGTATCAGGACAAGCCGCATGGGGCGGCGCTAAGGAATCGTTGCGGCGGCGGAAGGGCGTGTCATCGCGCGCGGACCTCAAGTGCGTGCAGCCGCCAGCAGAGCCTGTGCGGGCCGGTGGAGAGGCGAGACCAAGGCTCGGTCGCTGTTTCGGCGACTGGCGACGCGGCCATCGTGCCACTGCCCGTGCCTTCGTCTAGCGTCCACCTCGCTTCCCTCGTGCAAGGTCATCATGCCCATCGGCGAGGGCCCTCTGGTCGGCGTGGCCTCCGCCATCGCGATAACTGCCGGTCAACATCTAAGGCAAGCGCCCACCAGGACAATCGTCCATAAGACCCGCGGGCTCAGGGCTGTACAGCGCTGTGCGTGGTCAACCAGCATGAGGGCAAGCAGATCGTGTTGCCGAACGAGCTTGCATGGAACGACTTCTCGCATTGGTTCTTGCGCCAGACGGCGCGGAGGCATGTCCCTGCCTGCATCGGTGCCGGGCTCTCGCGTGCACGAAGCGCATTGAAGGCACGCAAAGCGCACCACTGCCTGCGAGGCGGCTTCTCTGCACGCGTCCTGGGCTGGCAGCGCAAAAGCAGTGGGTAAGGAGCCCCTGCAGCATGTGCTCACCTGTGGTCCGATCTAACGCATCTTCGGCCCGGATATCTCGCGCAGTTGAAGAACGGCGCGACGCGGTGGATCGCGCTCCATCACACACATGTGCTGCTCTATGCGTGGCGCACAAGCGCTCGACTTTTTCTGCAGATGTTCCAGCGACAGCAGTTCAGCGCCATCGATACCTGGACATGCTGCAGGATTTGACCAGAACAGGGCGCGTTCGACCGCAAGCACGTGGTGGCCTATCGCTGCGCGCGGCAATCCTCATGGGCAGTCTCGTGATTGACATGGTGAGTTGCGACGAGCGCTCATCTCGGGTCGGCAAGAGCATGCATGGACTCACCGTTGTGGCCCATGGCCATCTCCTTGCGCAAAGAGAAAGAGAGCGCGTGTTGCACTGATGTTCCATGGTGCTGCTTGCATGAAGTTCATTCGATCGCTCCAGCTAAGCCTGATGACAGCGCACCTTTGACAGGGCGCGATGAAGACGGCTGTGTGCGATTGAGCAGGCAACTTCGCATTGACCAATGCGGCCGCTCTCTAAAGAATGTGCACGCCGCAGACTGGCGGCGTTTCGTTTCTACTTTGGTATCTAGATGCAATCACACAAGATTCGTTTCATCATCATTGCGGTGCTCTGCTTTTGCATGACGGTTGCCAGCGTGGTCACCTTCTTGAGCCGACCATCGGCTGTGCCGGACAGGCTGCTCGAGTCGAGTGGCACGGTGGGCTCGGTCCGCGCATCGCGTAGCAAGTCAAGGTTGCAAAGTGTCAACTTTACCGTGGCGCCCGCGGGTGACGAATTCAAGTATTCCAGCATCCTTCCAGGTATCGATCCGCTGTGGAATGAGATCAGGGCAGGAGCACCGGTGCGCGTCACCTTTTCCGAAGAAGACGGCGAGCGCGAAGTGTGGGGATTGCGGCTGGGCGATCGCGTGGTTGTGACGCCGGACCAAGCGCTGCAAGCGCGGCGCGAAAACGGCAAAAACGGGATCATCTTCGGGCTGCTCGCATTGGCGGGGGCGGGGTACTTCCTGCATCTCGCTCGCAAGGCATAACCAACGCCAAGGGTAGTTGGAGAATGGCCGTATGGGGGCTTCTCTTCTCTTGGGAAGACGCCTCATGGTGCAGCGGTGCGTTCTCGGGTCGAGGGGCTTGTAGCCAAGTCGAAGCCGGATGGCGCTCGCGGCAGGCGAGCGCCTTCTGCGCGTGTGCTCTTTGATCCCCTTGGAGGCTCGCCTGGAGCTTTCATTGGTGTAGCGCATTCCCTCAAAACGTGGCGAGGGTGGCGTCTGCTCCACTCGTTGCGCGTTCCGGCCGAGCGGCGAGTGCATTTCGGCTGCAAGGCCATAGCGCGCAGCACCGGCGCAACATGCGACCGCGCCCGCCCCGCCTGGCTGGTTTAAGTCTCAACATCCCTGTTGCGCCGCCGACCGCGCATTGCGTACTTCAGCGGGCTTGCCGTGATCGTGCGCAGTGGAGTCGCATCAAGGTTGGGTCGCTCACGTCACCTTCGACGGATGGACGGCAGTGACGCATCTGGGTGGCTTCGCTTGGGCGGCGGATGGTCGCTACGTCTGGGCAGGTGTTGCAGGCATGGCGAAAACGGCCAGTTCGGTGGCATCGGCAGCGGCGATGATTTGATCCTGCCTGCCGCGCCACACGGGCTTGCTTTCAGTTGCCCGGGTCGAGGGTCATCATGATGTGGCTGATTTTTCCATGTTCAAGCTGAAAAGAGATTCGCTTATTGCCGGCTTCATAATACCGCCAGTGCTGATCGTCTCTGTCATCTGCCGTGCCTGGGCCATACTTGCCGATCAGCACATTCTGCGTATCGCCTACCGTGACGCCCCTGGCTGTTTTGATCGCGGGTGCGGTGATGGTGATCTGCGCAATCATGTAGCTGTCAATGTCGCGCTGCGCTGTTTGCCAGAATAAGTTGGCAGTGTGGATTTCAAAGCCGGCATACCGGTGCTGGTAGTACCTGTAGCTGGTGTCCCCGGCAGGCACATCTCCCACGAAGCTTTCGCTGATCTGAGCGCCTGCCTGCTTCCTGGCCTGGTCGGTCCAGCTTTCACCGAGGGCGAAAGCATGGCTGTTGATTTCCACGGTGAAATCATTGGCCGTTATTTCGGCGGGTGCTGCGCCCGTTGCTGCCGCCGCAGTCATGCCGGCCTGGGTGGCAGCAAGTAGTAAAAAGAGCAAACGTGTTGCGCCTCTGGGTGAGGCGGTAATGGCGATCGATGGTTTAATTGAGGCGAGGAGCATCATCGGTAGATTTGTGTTCGGAAAAGCTGCCGAACATTATCGGGTTGCTGGCTCAGGCTAGGCAACGCGCGGCGGATGACATGGTGTCGTCATCGTGGAGGCGATCGCGAGCACTGCTACGGCTCGCAGTCGCTTCCACGTCAGCAGCGACTCCTGGGCGATGTCATGAGGCGCCACTGCGTGTGGCACTGCGGCGTACGTCTGCACCTGGAGTGACGCCACTGCGCGTGGACGGGCGTGCAGCATGCCGTTCCGGCGCGAACTGCCGCCGTGACGATCTTCGTGCGAATGCGATTAGTGGTGCAGTTGGGCTGCTTACGGACCTAGTCGAGCGCGCAGTCCACCAGATCGTTGTGGATGCGGTCCACCAGCTTGGAGGTGAGCGTGCTGGTGTTTGCTCGCCATGCGTGTCGCCGACCGACTGGTGTGACAGCATAGCTGACTGCATGGCGGCAATGTTCGATACGTCGGTCGATTCGCCAATTGCCCTAGAGGCCTGAGCAAATCGGAGAGTCCAATGCGCAGAGCAAATCGGCAAACCAGGGAGTCGGCAAGCTGACGCCGCTAGCAGAAGCTCCCCAGCGATGTACGGCAGGGGAGCACCAAGGCCTGCTACTCAGCCGCGCGCGTGGTCGCGCGCCTTGCCGACTTCGCTCTGTACCTTGCCGGCGTTCTTCTGCATCTTGCCTTCGACTTCCTTCATCTTGTTGCCGGTCACCTTGCCGGCGACTTCCTTGACGGTGCCCTTGATCTGGTTCTTGGCGCCTTCGGTGCGATTCTTGTCCATCGTTGACTCCGCAGTAGGGATGCCCTCAAGTGGGCATCGCCAAACTGCGCGCCGGCCGGTAGCGCCCGGGTGAAAATCGAGCCGATGCGCACGCGCCATTTAGGCGGCGGACGGGTTGCGCGCTGACGCCTGCGCTATTCATCAAACGCGTCATGGCGCATTCCTTGTGCGGGAGTGCTTTGGGTCTTGCGCCGGAGGGCACAGAGATAGCGGCGCGATCTTCCGTCCTCCAGCTACGAGCGGAGCCGTTCGTCAGCATCGGCAGGCCGATCGACGGCCTGCGTCTGCGCCTGCGCTGCGTCAGTACCAGCCGAGATACAGGGTGGTCACGCCCCAGGTGTCGATCAGGCCGTGCGCGAGGATCATCGCCCACAGGTTGCGCCGGGAACGCAGATAGGCATACCCGAACATCATGCCGACCACGCCGGTCAGCAGGATGCCGGAGGCGCCTTGCGCGGCGTGCATCAGGCCGAACACCACGCCGCCGGCCAGTGCGGCGGTCCAGCGGCCGCCGCGCAGCCGCCCGAACAGGGCATCGAGCTGGTGCATGAGGAAGGCGCGGAACACCAGTTCTTCGCCGAGTGCCGCGCTCAGCCAGGCCGCGCCGATCAAGTGGGTCGTGGCCTGGACGTTGCCTTTGAGCGCGCCGTAGGCGCTGTAGTCGGTCTTGTGTCCGGTGATGGTGTCGATCAGCGGTTGCAGCAGCGGCGTGATGAGGCCGACGGTCAGCAGCACCAGCAGGGCCGTCCAGCCGATCACGGATAGCAGGCGAGGGCGCGCCACGCCGCAGGCCGCGGGCGAGCGCGTCTCGAGCCACACCAGGGCGAGACCGAGCAGGCCGACCACCGGCATCCGCCAGGGGAACGGCAGCCATGGGTAGGACGCCAGCGCGAGAATTGCGGCGCTCAGCGCGATGCGCAGCAACGGGTGGCGCATGACGGCGATGCCGTGGGTCGGGTGGAAAGTGCTGTGCTGAGTCGAGTCGCGCATGCCGGATGGGGAAGCGGGTGGGTGCTCAGCGTAACGAGCTTGCGTTCTCCAACACTGTGCCAAAGGCCATGCAGGCCAATTGCACCTGCACTGCGGCGGCGTTGTAGTGGCGCGAGGCGATGTCGTGTCACGGGCGCGGCGGCGTGGCCGGCGCCGGCAGCCGTGCCGTGCAGATAGAAGCTGAAAACCGAGCGCGCTCTTTCAGTAGTTGTTCGCCGTCATCAGCGGGTGCTGCATCGTGGTTTCGTGCGAGGCGTCTTTCGAATCAGACGCGGCTGGCGCTTGCCGGATGTGGCGGGTTCGGCACGCATGTGACCGGGTTCGATCGCGACGCTACCAGGCGCCGCCGCAATTCTCGCGAGGCGGACTTCCTGCATTGCGCTCCGCGAGACGAGTCACGGCCACGACCAGGCAACGAGTCAAACTGGCAGTCGCGCGCACGCACGGAGCGCATCTGCGCATGCAGTCCATGCTGCGTGCGTCGACAGCGCAGCTGACTCTGAGGTCTACGCGGTGAGGCGTCAGCGATGCTGCCGTGCTGTCGGTCATGCGCACAGACACGCCGTCGCCGCCAGCGACGCATGCTGGCGGCGGAGGGCGAAACGCTGTCAGTGCGCGACGCGGCGTGGGGTCACGCCGACGCGGGCGCCTGGCACTCGAACACGCTGACGCTGCGCGGCGGGGCCAGGAACTCGCTGGCACCGGCCGGCATGCTGTCGACCTGCAGCGCGTCGTCGGTGGACAGCACCAGCTTCCAGTGCAGCTCATCTTCCGAGGAGGGCAGTACGAAGCTCACGCCCTCGTGGTAGGCATTGATGACGATCAGCAAGGTGTGGTCGTTGGCCAGTTCCTTGACGCCGGAGGTCTGCGCCTTGCCTTCCAGCAGCAGGCCGACCGAACGCGCGCCGGCGTCGGTCCAGTGCGCCTCGTCCATCTCGGTGCCGCCGGGATTGAGCCAGGTGAGGTCGCGTACGCCGGCTTCCTCGTTGTACTGGCCGTTGAGAAAACGCCCGCGGGTGAGGATCGGGTAGCGCCGGCGCAGCGCGGTCAGGGCTTTGACGAAGGCGGTGAGGCGGCCCTCGCTCGGGTCGCGCTCCCAGTCGATCCAGGTGATCTCGTTGTCCTGGCAATAGGTGTTGTTGTTGCCACCCTGGGTCTGCGCGCGTTCGTCGCCGGCCAGCAGCATCGGCGTGCCTTGCGACAGCAACAGCGTCGCCAGCAGGTTCTTCATCTGCCGCTCGCGCAGCTGCAGGATGCCGGCGTCGTCAGTCTCGCCCTCGGCGCCGTAATTGCACGAGCTGTCGTGATCGGAGCCGTCGCGATTGTCCTCGCCGTTGGCGTCGTTGTGCTTGCCGTTGTAGCTGACCAGGTCGTGCAGGGTGAAGCCGTCGTGCGCGGTGATGAAGTTCACCGAGGCCCACGGCCGCCGCCCGCGCCGGTCGAACAGGTCGGCCGAGCCGGTGAAGCGGGTGGCGAATTCGGCGAGCTTGCCGTCGTCGCCCTTCCAGAACGCGCGGGCGTTGTCGCGGAACTTGTCGTTCCACTCCGACCAGCCCGGCGGGAAGTGGCCGACCTGGTAGCCGCCGGGGCCGCAGTCCCAGGGTTCGGCGATGAGCTTGACCTGCGACAGCAGCGGATCCTGGTTGCAGGCGTCGAGGAAGCCGCCGCGCTGGTCGAATCCGGTGGGCTCGCGGCCGAGGATGGTGGCCAGGTCGAAGCGGAAGCCGTCCACGTGCATTTCGCCGGCCCAGTAGCGCAGCGAGTCGTTGACGAACTGGATCACCCGCGAGTTGCTCAGGTTGAGCGTGTTGCCGGTGCCGGTGTCGTTGATGTAGTAGCGCTTGTCCTCGGCCAGGCGATAGTAGCTGGCGTTGTCGATGCCACGGAAGGACAGGGTGGGACCCAGTTCGCTGCCCTCGGCGGTGTGGTTGTAGACCACGTCCAGGATCACCTCCAGGCCTTGGCGGTGCATGGCCTTGACCATGTCGCGGAACTCGTCGCGGTGGCCGCTGGCGAGGTAGCGCGACTTGATCGCGAAGAAGCCGAGCGTGTTGTAGCCCCAGTAGTTGCGCAGGTCCTTGTCGAGCAGGTGCTGGTCGTCGAGGTAGGCGTGGACCGGCAGCAGCTCCACAGCGCTGACGCCCAGTTCCTTGATGTAGCGCAGCACCGGTTCCTGCGCCAGCCCGGCGCAGGTGCCGCGCAGTTCGTCCGGCACCTGCGGGTGGCGCATGGTGTAGCCGCGCACGTGGGTCTCGTAGACCAGGGTCTGGTTCCACGGCGTCAGCAGGCGCTGGTCGTCTTCCCAGTCGTAGGTGTCCTCGACCACCACGCACTTGGGCATGAACGGCGCGCTGTCGCGCTCGTCGAAGCTGAGGTCGCCGTCCGGGTGGCCGACGGTGTAGCCGTACAGCTCGTCGGCCCAGATCAGGTCGCCCTCAAGTTCGCGCGCATAGGGATCGAGCAGCAGCTTGTTGGGATTGAAGCGGTGGCCTTCGCTGGGGGCGTACGGGCCATGCACGCGATAGCCGTAGCGCTGACCGGGCTTCACGTCGGGCAGGTAGCCATGCCAGATTTCGTTCGTGTATTCGGGCAGGTCCAGGCGCGTCTCGGTGCCGGCCTCGTCGAACAGGCACAGCTCCACGCGGGTGGCGTGCGCCGAGAACAGGGCGAAGTTGGTGCCCTGTCCGTCGAACACGGCGCCGCGCGGAAAGGGACGCCCTTCGCGGATGCGCGAGGGGGTGGCGTAGGCGGCGCTGGTGGGGTGGCGCATCGGCGGCTCTCGGCCGGCATACCGGCAGTAGGGGAGGGAGAGCGGAAGCATCGCCGCGGAGGCCGTGCAGGACGCGTTACGGGGTGCCGAGGGTGGCGTGAGGACACCGGCGGCGCGAGGCGCAACCGGTGCAGCGACGCCGTGGCGCCGCTGCGCGGTCCGATCACGCGCGGTCGCGGTCGTGGCCCGGTCCATGGCCCCGGGCACGACCTGGGCTGCAGCGCTCAGCGCGGCAGGTCGAACAACAGGAACTCGCTGTCCTGGGCGTCGGTGAACTGCAGGCTGGCCTCGTCGACCGCCTGGAGGGCGTCGCCGGCCTGCAGGGTCTGGCCATTGACGGTCAGGGTGCCGCGCACCACCTGCACATAGGCGCCGCGCCCGGCCGCCAGCGGATAGTCCAGGCGCGCGTCGCCGTCGAGGATCGAGGCGTAGATGCGCGCGTCCTGATGGATGCGCACCGCACCATCCTCGCCCTGCGGGGCCGCGATCAGCCGCAACTGGCCGCGCTTGCTGTCCGGGGCGAAGTGCTTCTCCTCGTAGCCCGGATCGATCCCGGCGCGCTCGGGCATCACCCAGATCTGCAGGAAGTGCACCGGCTCACTGGCCGAATGGTTGAACTCGCTGTGGGTGACCCCGGAGCCGGCGCTCATGCGCTGCACGTCGCCATAGCGCAGCACCGAGCCGTTGCCCATGCTGTCCTTGTGCTCCAGCGCGCCGTCGACCACGTAGGACAGGATCTCCATGTCGCGATGGGCGTGGGTGCCGAAGCCCTCGCCGGGCTGCACGCGGTCTTCGTTGATCACCCGCAGTGGCCCGAAGCCCATGTGGCGCGGGTCGTGGTAGTGGCCGAAGGAGAAGGTGTGGCGCGAGGACAGCCAGCCGTGTTCGGCGCGGCCACGGGTGTTGGCGGGGCGGATCTGCAGCATGGGAGGCTCCTTGGTGACGTTGATGTGCAAGTGGATCGAAAGCGCCGTTTGCGTTGATTTAGCGTGCGCTTCGGCTTGGAAACAAGTATCCGCGCTGTCGCCGGGTTTGAAAAACGGATAGATTCGGCATCCATCATCGAAAAATTCGAATGCTCAAGCTCAGCCTCGATGCCCTGCAGATCCTCGACGCCATCGACCGTCGTGGCTCGTTCTCGGCCGCCGGCAAGGCCTTGCACAAGGTGCCGTCGACCATCTCCTACACGGTCGCCAAGCTGGAGGAGGACCTGGGCGTGCAACTGTTCGAGCGCCTGGGGCCGAAGGCGGTGCCGACTGCCGCAGGCGCCGAACTGCTGCGCGAAGGCCGCCATCTGCTGCGCGCGGCCGGCGACCTGGAACTGCGCGTGCGCCGCGTCGCCTCGGGTTGGGAGACCGAGTTCGCGCTGGGCCTGGATGCGGTGTTCGCGCCGGAATGCCTGGCGCAGGACATGGCGGCGTTCTACGCGGTCGCCGACCGCACCCGGTTGCGTGTGGTGCAGGAGTCGCTGTCGGGTACCTGGGAGGCGCTGCTGGACCGGCGGGTGGATCTGCTGGTCGGGGCGGCCGGCGAAGGCCCGAGCGGCGGTGGCTACGTGGCCGAGCCGCTCGGCACGCTGCCGTTCGTGTTCGCGGTCGCGCCCGGGCACCCGCTGGCGCAGGCGCCGGAACCGCTCAGCCGCAGCCAGTTGAGTGCGCATCGCGCGATCGCGGTGGCGGATTCGGCGCGGCGGCTGCTGCCGCGCACGGTGGGGCTGCTGTTCGGCCAGGACGCACTGACCGTACCGGACATGCGCAGCAAGTACCGGTTGCAGCTGGCCGGGCTCGGCTTCGGCTTCCTGCCCGAGCCCTATGCGCGCGCGGCGCTGGCGCGCGGCGCATTGGTGCGCAAGGCCGTGGAGGAGCCGAAGCCGGACGAGGTGTTCCAGTTGGCCTGGCGCAGCGGCGAGGAGGGCGCGGCGCTGGCCTGGTGGCGCGCGCGCATGCGCGCGCCGGGCGTGTTCTCGGCGTGGCTGGCGCAGATGGCGGCGCGGCTGGACGAGGGCGTGTGATGCACGTCGGGGCACCGGCAACGCGTGCTTCAGGGCGGCGATGGATGGGTCTGTTCCGCCGGTGATGCCGTCGCGCCCATGCGCGCCGCGGATGCCGGGAGGATAATGCGCGGCATCCTCTTCTCTCCGCCCGCCACGCCATGCAGGACCTGATTGCGCGCTACGGACTCGGGCTGGTCTTCGTCAATGTCCTGGCCTTGTCGCTGGGCCTGCCGGTGCCGGCGCTGCCCACGCTGATCCTGGTCGGCGCGACCTATGCGCTGCTCGATGGGGCAGCGATGTGGAGCGCATTGCTGGGCGCCTTGTCGGTGTCGATCGCGGCCAGCCTGCTCGGCGACCTGCTGTGGTTCGGCGCGGGCCGTCGCTACGGCAACCGCACGCTGCAGTCGTTGTGCCGGCTGTCGCTGTCGCGCGACACCTGCATGAAGCGCACCGAGCGCTTCTACTCGCGCTGGGGCGTGCGCGTGCTGGCGGTGGCCAAGTTCGTGCCCGGCCTGTCGATGGTGTCGGTGCCGATGGCCGGCGCCATGCGCGTGCGTCCGGTGGCCTTCCTGCGCTACGACGCGCTGGGCGCGGCGCTGTGGGCCGGTGGCGGCTTGTTGCTGGGCCTGTGCTTCGCCGACCAGGTGCAGGACTTGCTGGACTGGCTGAGCCTGCTCGGCAGGCGCGCGGCGCTGCTGCTGGTCGGCCTGCTGGCGCTGTACATCGGTTACCGCGCCTGGCGCCGGCATACGCTGCGCAAGGCGATGGAGACCCTGCGCATCGACGTCGACGCGCTGCATGCGCTGCTGCAGAGCGAGTCGCCGCCGCTGTTGCTGGACATTCGCGCCCCGGGCTACCGCACGCTGGAGCCGTACGCCATCCCCGGCGCACTGGAAGTGGACGAGCGTCAGGTCGATGCACTGGTCGCGCGCTTGCCGCGCGATCGCACGATCGTCATCTACTGCGCCTGCCCGAACGAGGTCTCGGCCGCGGTGCTGGCCAAGCGCCTGCGCCAGCATGCGTTCGAGGACGTGCTGCCGCTGCGCGGTGGCCTGGAGGCGTGGCGTGCGGCGGGCCATCCGCTGGTCGCGCTGGATGCCGCTGCTACGACGGCGCCACCGCCGAAAGGCAACGCGATCGCGGCGTGAGTCGCCGCAGTGCGAGCGTCATGCGTTCCAGTGACATCACGAGGCGCAGGCGCATGCATGCCCGTCGATGCCGGCGAGTGCGTCGTCTGCAGGCGTGGGCGAGGTGGGTAGGGGCTCACGTCATGCCCTGATACGCTCGATCCTTCCGTCTGCGTTGCCCGCATTTCGTTGGTGTGGCCGAGCAGGCATGGCCAACAAGGCGCGTTCACTTGCCGTTCCGCGCCTCGCCGGCGGATGCGTCCATGATCCGGTCGATGGCAACACCGGCGCGGCAAGCACGTGTCGACGGCGATCCCGCAGGGGCGCCGAAGCGGATCCTCACCTTCAACCCTCATGCACGGAGACAGCCATGAAGATCGATCTATCCGGGAAAACCGCCCTCGTCACCGGCTCCACTGCCGGCATCGGCTTCGGGATCGCCAAGGGGCTGGCCGCGGCGGGCGCCGAGGTGGCGCTGAACGGCCGCGACGAGGCCCGCACCCAGGCGGCGGTTGCCGCACTCAAGCGCGATGTCCCCGCTGCCAGCGTGCGCGCCGTGGTGGGCGACGTGGCGACCGCAGCCGGCTGCGATGCGATCGTCGCGGCGCTTCCTGCGGTCGATATCCTGGTCAACAACGCCGGCATCTTCGGGATGCAGGATTTCTTCGACACGCCCGACGCGGAGTGGGAGCGCTTCCTGGCGGTGAACGTGATGTCCGGCGTGCGCCTGTCGCGCGCGTACCTGCCGGCGATGGCGGACAAGGGCTGGGGACGCGTGCTGTTCGTCTCGTCGGAGTCCGGACTCAATATCCCGGTCGAAATGATCCACTACGGGGTCACCAAGACCGCTGATCTCGCCCTGGCGCGCGGATTGGCCAAGCGCATGGCTGGTACCGGCGTCACCGTGAATGCCATCCTGCCGGGGCCGACGCTGACCGAGGGCGTCGCCGCCATGCTGGCCGAGCAGGTGGAGCAGTCCGGCAAGCCGCTGGAAGAGGTTGCCGCCGATTTCGTGAAGGCGCATCGCGCCAGCTCGATCATCCGCCGCGCCGCCACCGTGGAGGAGGTCGCCAATCTCTGCGTCTACGTCGCCTCGCCGCAGGCATCCGCCACCACTGGTGCGGCGCTGCGCGTCGACGGTGGCGTGGTGGACACCATCGCCTGAGCCGGTCGGCGGCCTCGGCGTTCGCGCAGGCGAGGGCGAGGCGGTGTGCAAGGTGCGTCGCGTTCTGGAGCGCGTCGGTGGTGCGGACGCCCGTGTCCTGCGCGCGGCGTGCAAATCGCCCAAGCGCAGGCAAAAAAAACGACAAGCGCTGGCTTGTCGTTTTTGATCTGACTGGTGCGCCCGGAGAGATTCGAACTCCCGACCGCCTGGTTCGTAGCCAGGTACTCTATCCAACTGAGCTACGGGCGCGTTGTCAGGCGCGGGATTATTCACGAGTTGCGGCGATTCGTCTACACCTGCGTGTCGTCGGCATGACCAATCGCGAGCGAATGCGCTGCCGCAACCTGTCCCGATGCGATCGCATCGCCGCGACAGGGCAAAAAAAAACGACAAGCGGTGGCTTGTCGTTTTTCATCTGACTGGTGCGCCCGGAGAGATTCGAACTCCCGACCGCCTGGTTCGTAGCCAGGTACTCTATCCAACTGAGCTACGGGCGCGTCGTCAGGAGCGGAATTATGCGGGACTCGATCTGGCCCGTCAATGCTCTTTCCGAAAAATTTCACCAGCCCTCTGTCAGCAGCGCCGCGGCCACCGCCGCGGGGCGCTTCATCCAGGCGAAATGGTCGGCGGCCGTGCTCAGCTGCGTGGCGTCCAGGCAGCGGATCTGCGGTGCCGGCGTGGCCAGTTTGTCCAGCAGGCCGCGCAGCGAGGATTCCGGCGCCAGCCAGTCGTCCTGCAGCACCACGCCGCGCACCGGCAGCGTCAGGTGCGCCAGGCGTGCGTCCAGATCGGTCGCCAGGCCGGCCGCGGCGTAGCGGCCGCTCCGGCCCACGCGCGCCCAGTCGGCGATCAGGCCGCGCGCTTCGGTGCCGCCGAAGCCGAGACGGCGGCCGTGCAGCACGCCTTGCCGCTGCGCCAGCCACGGCAGCAGGCGGTATGCCAGCGGCAGCAGATAGCCGCGCGGCGCGGGGAAACGGCGCCAGTACGGCGTGCCGCTGGCCACCAGCCACAACGCGGCGAAGGCCTGCGGCTGCAGGCCGGCGTAGCAACAGGCGAGCTGTCCGCCCAGGCTGTGGCCGCCGACGAGCAGCGGCGTCGTGATGCCGGCTCCGGCGATCGCCGCCTGGCTGGCGGGCAGGTCCAGTTGCAGCAGCGCGCGATACCCCCAGTCGCATTGCCGCGACGGCCGCAGCGTGCTGCTGCCGTTGCCGCGCCATTCGTGCAGGAACACGGCGACACCGTGCGCGGCCAACACGTCGGCAAACGGCAGGTAGTGACGCGCGGCCACGCCCAGCGCCGGCAGCCACAGCAGCGCCTGCCGCGGCGCGTCGGGCACGCGCGCCAGCAAGGTCCAGCGATGGCCGTCGGCCGCGGCGACGGGCAGGGCGTGCTCGGCGATTGGCGAGCCGATGGGTACGGCGCTCATGGGCCGCGCGCCGCGCCGAAGTGATCCAGTACCGCCACGTCGCCGCGGCCGGGGCGGTAGCTGCCGTGCAGCGCGCGCGCCACGTAGTCGATCGCCGCTTCGCAGGCGGCCGGCAAGGCCAGGCCCTGGCACAGTTGCGCGGCGATCGCCGCGGCCAGGGTGCAGCCGGTGCCGTGTGCCTCCAGCGGCAGCCGTGCATGGCTGAACTCGCTGCGGCTGACGCCGTCGTCGTAGCGGTCGATCACCCGCTGGCCTTCCTGCAGGTGGCCGCCCTTCAACAACACCGCCTGCGCGCCGGCCGCGAGCAGCGCGGCGGTGGCGTGCTCGGCGGCGTCGGCGTTGTCGATCGGGCGGCCGAGCAGCAATTGCGCTTCCGGCACGTTCGGCGTCACCAGCGTGGCCAGCGGCAACAGACGGCTGCGCAGCGCGTCCAGGGCGTCGTCCTGCAACAGCTTGGCGCCGCTGGTGGCCACCATCACCGGGTCCAGCACCACCCACGGCGGGCGGTACTCCTCCAGTGCATCGGCGACCAGGTGGATCACCTCGGCGTTGGCGAGCATGCCGAGTTTGACCGCGGCGATGTCGAAGTCGGCGAAGCAGGCGTCGATCTGCGCGCGCAGGAATGGCAGCGGCGGCACGTGCACCGCGGTGACGCCGCGGGTGTGCTGCGCGGTCAGCGCGGCGGCCGCCGCCAGCCCGTGCACGCGGTGCGCGGCGAAGGTCTTGAGATCGGCCTGGATGCCGGCGCCGCCGCCGGAATCGGTGCCGGCGATGCTCAGCGCGGAGACGACGGTGGGTTCGCTCATGCGCCGATTGTGCAGGGCTGGCGCGGCTTATGCACTCGGCCGCGCGTTCAGCGCTCGCGGCTGCGGTAGTGCGCCTGCAGCGCGTACAGGATGCCGACCGTGCCGGTCAGCAGGGCGGGGCCGAGCAGTGCGTCGAAGCCGACCTGTCGGTAGGCCCAGGCGCCGAGCACGCCGCCGCACAGGAAGCCGCCGATGATCAGCAGGCTCAGGCGGATGCGCCGGCGCGGCAGCGGCAGGCCGCGCAGCGCCTGGCCGATACCGATGCCCAGGTCGGTGAACATGCCGGTGAGGTGGGTGGTGCGCACCACCGCGCCGCTGTAGATGGTGGTGGTGGCGTTCTGCAGGCCGCAGGCGATCGCGGCGAGCACGGCGCCGGCGAGCTGCTGCTGCTTGAACGCCTGCATCGCCGCCAGCAGCAACAGCGCCTCCAGCGCCAGCGCCACGCCGTAGCGGCGGCCCAGGCGCAGGCGGCTGTCCTGCACGATGAAGCCGCCCAGCATCGAGCCGCCGAGGAAGGCCAGGACCACGCCGACCAGCTGTGCGATCGCGCGCGCGTCGCCGTCGGCCAGCGCCGCGCCGAGCAGGGTGGTGGTGCCGGTGAGGTGGGTGACCGCCTGGTGCTCGAAGCCGAGATAGCCGACCACGTTGACCATGCCGGCGACGGCGGCGAGCGCGCCGGCGAACGCCCAGGCCCAGCGTGGCAATTCCAGGTTCATGCCGCGCGCCGTGCAGCCGTGGCGGCGCGGCGGCCGCGGTGTGCGGCGGCGCCAGCGCGCCGCCACTGGCGCCTGCCCGCGGCCATCTCAGCGTGCGCCGTTGACCGCGATCTCGGAGAAGCCGGCGCTGGCCGGATCGTAGACCGCGCCCCAGAAGCGGCCACCGCCGCCGCAGGCGCGAACCGCATCGACCGTGGGATCGCGCTCGCTGGTGTCGTCCGGCGCGAAGGCATTGATGTAGATCGCCTGCTTGCCGCGGTACAGGATGCCGACGTACTGGCGATCGGACGCGGTGGGGTCGGCGATCTGCGGCTGCAGTTGCGCCAGGTGCGCTTCCAGCTGCGCGATCTGTTCCGGGGTCGGGATCCAGTAGCCGGTGACTGCGCCATCCTGGCGCGCCGGGCTGTCGCGCGAGCAGGTGTCCAGCACCTGCGCGGCGGTGCTGTTGCGCGTGACGATCCACGACTGCCCGGCCTTGACTGCGGTCGGCACGGTGGCCGGCCCGCGCGCGGTGGCGCAGGCGCCGAGCAGGACCATGGCCAGCGCCGCGCCGGCCAGGCGCATGCCGGCCGCCGCGTTCACAGGACCTCCGAGGCGTAGTCGGCCAGGCGCGAACGCTCGCCGCGACGCAGGGTGATGTGCGCGCTGTGCGGCCAGGCCTTGAAGCGGTCCACCGCGTAGGTCAGGCCGGAGGTGGTCTCGGTCAGGTACGGGGTGTCGATCTGTTCGACGTTGCCCAGGCACACGATCTTGGTGCCGGGGCCGGCACGGGTGATCAGCGTCTTCATCTGCTTCGGGGTCAGGTTCTGCGCTTCGTCCAGGATCAGGTAGCGCGACAGGAAGGTGCGCCCGCGCATGAAGTTCATCGAGCGGATCTTGATGCGGCTGGCGAGCAGGTCATTGGTGGCCTGGCGGCCCCAGGTGCCGCCTTCCTGGGTGTGGGTGAGCACTTCCAGGTTGTCGGTGAGCGCGCCCATCCACGGCGTCATCTTCTCTTCCTCGGTGCCGGGCAGGAAGCCGATGTCCTCGCCGACGCTGACCGTGGCGCGGGTCATGATGATCTCGCGATAGCGCTGCTGGTCCATGGTCTGCGCCAGGCCCGCGGCCAGCGCGAGCAGGGTCTTGCCGGTGCCGGCGGTGCCGAGCAGGGTGACGAAGTCGATTTCCGGATCCATCAGCGCGTTGAGCGCGAAGTTCTGCTCGCGGTTGCGCGCGGCGATGCCCCACACCGCGTGCTGGCCGCTGCGGAAGTCGTCGACCAGCGCCAGGGTCGCCTTGCGCTCGGCGTTGACCTTGACCACGCGCAGTTCCACTTCGTCCTCGCCGGGCAGGTACAGGTACTGGTTCGGGTGCCAGTCCTCGTCGGCGGCCAGGGCGATCTCGTAGCAGGTGCGGCCCTTGTCGCTCCAGCTGCGCAGGTCCTGGTTGTGCTTCTGCCAGAAATCCTCGGGCAGTTCGATCGCGCCGGTGTAGAGCAGGCTGAAATCGTCGAGCGCGCGGTCGTTCTCGTAGTCCTCGGCGACCAGGCCGCTGATCGCGGCCTTGATCCGCAGGTTGATGTCCTTGGAGACCAGGATCACCGGGATGTCCGGGTGCTCCTCGCGCAGCGCCAGCACCGCGGCCAGGATCTTGTTGTCCGGCGCCACGGTGCCGAAGCTGCGCCCCGGCTCGACCGGGCGCACCTGGAAGTACAGCCGGCCGATGCTGCCGGTGCTCTTGAGCTGGATGCCCTGCGGGTGGCTGAGCGGAATGCCGGATTCGATCTGCTCGGCACCGGCGCCCTCGATCAGTTCGTTGAGAAAACGGCTGACCTGGCGCGCGTTGCGGCTGACTTCGGACATGCCCTTCTTGGCATTGTCCAGTTCCTCGATCACCTGCATCGGCAGGAACACGTCGTGTTCCTCGAACTTGAACAGCGCGGTCGGATCGTGCATCAGCACGTTGGTATCCAGCACGTAGATGCGCTTGCCTCGGGTCATCATGGATTCCTGAAAGAGGAGCAGGGACGAACCATCGCTGCCTGCGGGGCAGGGCGATGCGGGGTGCGGGAAACGGCAGTGGTCACTGCTTGGCGGCGGCCTGCAGCGCGTCGAGCACGGCCTGGGCGTGGCCGGGAACCTTGACCTTGCGCCAGCTGCGCAGCAGTTGGCCGGTCGGCGAGATCAGGAAGGTGCTGCGCTCGATGCCCAGCACCTGGCGGCCGTACATGTTCTTTTCCTTGATCACGTCGAAGGCGCGGCACAGCGCTTCGTCGGCGTCGCTGACCAGCGGGAAGCGGAAGCCCTGCTTGGCGCAGAAGTTGTCGTGCGACTTCACCGAGTCGCGCGACACGCCGAGCACGGTGGCGACGGCCTGTTCGAACTGCGGCAGCAGCGCATTGAACTCGATGCCCTCAGTGGTGCAGCCGGGCGTGCTGTCCTTCGGGTAGAAATACAGCACCAGCCAGCGGCCGGCGTAGTCGCCGAGCGTGGCGCTGGCGCCGCCGGACAGCGCCAGCGGCAAGGCCAGCGTGCTGCGGTCCAGGGTGTCGCCGTCCTTCATGGGGTCTCCTCCGCGTGCATCGCCATCATCTGCGTTCGATTGCGTCGGTGTCCAGCGCGGTGCACTCAGAACTTCATCGGGTCCATGATCGCGTCCAGGTTGAGGTGGTCGCAGAACTCGAGGAAGTCGTCGCGCAGGGCGGCGATGTGCATGTTCGCGGGCACCCCGATCGTCACCTGCGCCGAGAACATCTCCGCGCCGGTCTGCATGGCGCGGTAGCGCGTGCTCTGCAGGTTCTCGATGGTGATGCCCTGGCGGTCGAAGAAGTCGGCCAACTGGAACAGGATGCCCGGTTTGTCGGCGGCGATCACTTCGACGATGTACGGCAGCAGGTTTGACTGCGCCTGCTTGGCGCCGGTGCGGTACCAGACCAGCTTCATGCCTTCCTCGCGGTCGAGGCGGGTGAGCATGGCTTCCAGCTTGGCCACCGAGTCCCACGAGCCGGTCGCCAGCGCGGTCACCGACACGTCGCGGCCGACCGTGGCCAGGCGCGCATCGACGAGATTGCAGCCGCTGTCGGCGATGCGACGCGTCACCGGCAACAGCGGCGACTCCGGATGCGTCGTGTAGGCGTTGATCAGGAGGTGGTTTTCGGTCGGCGCGGGCCGGGGCGTGGTGTCGGTCAAAGGGGCTTCCGGCATTGCGTAAGGCTGAACGGCATCCGGGCGGTCGCCCGGCACGGTGTGCAGCATACTTGCCCGCGCTTTCGGGCCGCAAGTAACATGCGGGGCGACCCTGCCCCGCGTGCGGGGCCGATCCGTCCGCGCAACCTGCGCGGCCCTCATCTCCCAGCGAGCACCCGGCATCTTGTCCCTCTCCGGCATCATCACCGCCCTGGCCACGCCCTTTCAGGGCAATGGCGACCTCGACCTCGACGCCTGGCAGCGGCTGCTCAAACGCCAGCTCGACGGCGGCGTGCAGGGGCTGGTGGTGGCGGGATCGACCGGCGAGGCGGCCACGCTGCTGGACGAGGAATACGACCGCATCCTGCGCGAGGCAGTGCAGGCGATCGGCGGGCGCGTGCCGGTGCTGGCCGGCACCGGCCTGTCCGGTACCGCCAAGACCGTGGCGCTGACCCAGCGCGCCGCCGCCGGCGGCGCGCAGTACGCCCTGGTGGTGACGCCGCCATACGTGCGCCCGACTCAGGCCGGGCTGATCGCGCACTACACCCAGGTCGCCGAGCAGGGCGGCCTGCCGGTGCTGCTGTACAACGTGCCCGGCCGCACCGGCTGCGACCTGCTGCCGGAGACCGTGGCGCAACTGGCGCAGCATCCGAATATCGTCGGCATCAAGGAAGCCGTGAGCGACCCGCAGCGCATCGCCGCGCTGGCGGCCTTGCGCAGCGACCAGTTCGCGGTGTTCAGCGGCGACGATGGCAGCGCTGCGCAGGCGATGCTGGCCGGCTTCGACGGGCTGATCTCAGTGGCCTCCAATGCCTTGCCGCGTGCCTACCGGCGCCTGTGCGACCTGGCGCGCGCGCGCCAGGCCGAACCGGCGCAGACCTGGGACGCGCGGCTGCAGCCGTTCCATGCGTTCTGCGGCATCGAATCCAACCCGATCCCGGTGAAGGCGCTGCTGCAGCGCGCCGGGATCGGCCAGGGCCTGCGGCTGCCGCTGCTGCCGCTGTCCGCGGCGCACCATGCCACGGCCGACCGACTTGCCGCCGACGCTGCCGCGTTGGAAGACCTATCCAGCCGCGAAACGCTCGCGGCCTGACCCCAGGAGATTGATTGATGCGTGCTTCCGTTCCCTACGTCCGCGTGCTGTCGGCCGCCGTGCTGGCGACCACCATGGTCGCGGCCACCAGCGGTTGCAGCTGGTTCCACAAGGGCAAGCCGCGCGGCGACTATGCGCTGGCGCCCGAGATGCGCCCGCTGGAAGTGCCGCCGGATCTGACCACGCCCGATACCTCGGCGGCGATGAAGGTGCCGGCGCTGGCTTCGGCGCAGCGTCCTGCCGCGCCGGCCGGGCAGGCGCCGGCGGCGTCGAACAGCGGCTTCGTGGTGCCGGGCGCGCGCGACCAGGTGTTCGGCCAGGTCGGCGACGCGCTGGGTGCCATTCCCGGCGTGACCATCGCCAGCCGCGCGCAGTTGCTCGGCTCCTACGACGTGGCCTACGAAGGTAGCAACTTCCTGATCCGCGTGGTGGCGGTGGATGCCGGCGTCTACGTTTCGGCGGTGGATCCGCGCGGCCTGCCGGCCACCGGCGATGCGCCGGTCAAGCTGATCGCGGCGCTGAAGGCCAAGCTGGGTCATTGATCCGGTACGGGTCCGGCGCATGCGCCGGGCTGCCATGCGATTCGCATGCGAAACGGGCGCCTTTGGTGCCCGTTTTATTTGGAGCAGGTGCGGTTTTGGCCGCGACCGCCGTACCGGCGCTTGTGTCGCGGCTGAAGCCGCTCCTACGACTATGCGATGGCGGTAAAGGCTGGCGTGCAAGTCTTGGCGGTTGATCTGCGCGGTGTGCTAGCGGCAACGGGCGGTCGCGTTGATCGCGCAGTAAAGGCCGAGCTGCGCACCGATGCGACGTTGGTGTCGCTTCCGCCGCTTGAAACGCAAAACGGACGCCCTGGGGCGCCCGTTTTGTCTTCTGTAGGAGCGACTTCAGCCGCGACCGCGTGTATCCGGCACATCCATCGCGGCTGAAGCGGCTTCTGCGCCGCCGCGCGCAGTTACTTCTGCAGCAGCGGCAGCTTGTTCGGCTTGCCGTCCCACTCGGCGGCGTCGGGCAGCGGTTCCTGGCGCGTGGTCAGCACCGGCCAGGCCTTGGCCAGTTCCGCGTTGAGCGCGACGAAGCCTTCCTGGCCGGCCGGCACGTCGTCTTCGGGATAGATGGCGTTGGCCGGGCACTCCGGCTCGCACAGGGTGCAGTCGATGCACTCGTCCGGATCGATCACCAGGAAGTTCGGGCCGGCGTGGAAGCAATCCACGGGGCACACTTCCACGCAGTCGGTGTATTTGCACTTGATGCAGTTTTCGGTGACGACGAAAGGCATGGCGGGATCCGGCGATTAACCCGGTAATTCTAATGCAAAGCGGCGCTCGCCGCCGTGTGTGCGGGGCAGCCGGGCAGGAGCCGGGCGACGCGCGCGCCTCAGCCGGTCAGGCCGCCGTGCTGCTGCGCCAGCCGATACAGGCCGCGCGCGGCCAGATCCTCCGGGTGGGTGCGCACGCCGCTTCCGAGCGCGGCCAGCGCATGCGCATAGCGCGCCAGCAGGCCGCTGCCGCCGACCAGGTGCACCACCGGCGGCAAGGCGCGCGCGCGCAACTCGTGGCCGATCAGCAGGCCGGACAGGTAGGACGGTGCCGCGGCACCGCTCAGTCGCTCGAACAGGCCCAGGCTGCGCACGCCGAACAGATGGTGCAGCAAGCCGCCGGGGTCGCCGCTGCGCTGCACGCCCGCATCGAACGCGGCCGCATCGAAGGCGCCGTCGTCGGCGTCCATCAGCCGCGCCAGCAGGCTGTGCGTGCGCAGTAGTGCGTACAGTTCGCCGGTCATCATCGTCGCCACCGAGGCGATGCGCCCATCCTGCAGGGTCACCCACTTGCTGTGGGTGCCGGGCAGGCAGACGTGGTGGGCCTCGGCCGTCGGCGGTTCCCGCGCGAGCAACGCGAGCAGGCCGATCAACTGGGTCTCCTCGCCGCGCATCACGTCCGGCACGGCGTCGGCGTCGCTGGCCACGCCGGGCACGAACCACAGCGTGCGGCCGGGCAGGGCCGGATCCTGCAGCGGCTGCATCGCCGCGGCCAGCGCGGCGGCGTCGGCCGGGCAGGGCGCGTACGGCAGTTCGATCCAGCCGTTGCGGCTGCCGATCATCCCGCACAGGACGACGTCGCCGTCCCAGCCGTCGATCAAGGCGGCCAGGGTCTCGGCGAAGCGGCCCTGGCAGGCGGCGATGCCCTGGTCGCTGCGGCGCTGGTCGCGGATGCCGCCGTCGGCGTCGAGCCGATAGCCGCGCAGGCTGCTGGTGCCCCAATCGACGACGATCATGCGCTGGCGATGCGTCCTTCGGGCAGGCCGGCGATGCCGACCGCGGCCACGAACACGCCGCCGGCCTGCGGCGTGCGCGCCAGTTCGTCCTCGCTGTGGTCCTGCCGCGAGGTGCTCAAATACAGGGTGCCGCCGTCGGCGCCGCCGAGGGTGGGGCAGGTGGGATGCTTGACCGGCAGGGCGACGCTGCGCTCGACGCTGCCGTCGGGGCGATAGCGCACCACGCGCCAGGCGCGCCACTGCGCGTTCCACAGGTGACCTTCGGCATCGACGATGGCGCCGTCCGGTTCGGCACCGGGGTGATCCAGTTCGGCGAACACGCGGCTGTTGGCGGTGTGCGCGCTGTCCGGGTCGTAGTCGCAGCACAGGATGCGCGGCTGCACCGAATCGCAGTAGTACAGGGTGCGGCCGTCGGCGCTGAAGCAGATCGCGTTGGGAATGGCCACGCCCGGCAACGGCAGGCGGCGCAGGCCGTGGCGCGCCGACCATTGGTAGAAGCTGCCGACCGGCGCCTGGTCCGCGCGCTCGCTCATGGTGCCGAACACGAAGTTGCCGTGGCGGTCGGCGCGGCCGTCGTTGCTGCGGGTGTCGTCGCGCTCCGGTTCCACGTCCGCCAGGTGCTGCAGCGGCAGCGCGCCGTCGGCCTCGGCGGCGGCATCCGGATCGGCGGCGTACACGCCCTTGGCCAGCGCCAGCAGCAGGCGGCCGTCGTCGAACAGGCCCAGGCAGCCGGGGCGGTCGGGCAGGTCCCAATGACGGCTGACGTTGCTGGCGGGATCGTGGCGCCACAGGCGGCGGCCGCTGATGTCGACCCAGAACAGCACGCCGCGGCGCTCGCACCACAGCATGCCTTCGCCATGCTCGCAGCGGCTGTCCACCGCCAGGGTGGCGGTGTGGCGGGGCGCGGCGGAAACGTTCATCGGCTCACCACTCGGCGATGCTGCCGTCGGCGTGACGCCAGATGGGGTTGTGCCAGTCGGGTGGGTTGGCGTTGGCATGGCGCAGGCGCTCCTCGTCGATTTCCACGCCCAGGCCCGGTTTGGGAAGGGCGGCAATGCTGCCGCCATTGTCGCAGGCGAAGTCGTCCTTGTTGAGCACGTAGTCGAGCAGGTCGGCGCCTTCGTTGTAGTGGATGCCGATGCTCTGTTCCTGCAGCACCGCGTTGTGCGAGACGAAGTCCACCTGCAGGCAGGCGGCAAGCGCCACCGGGCCGAGCGGGCAATGCGGCGCCAGGCCGACTTCGTAGGCCTCGGCCATGCTGGCGATCTTCAGGCATTCGGTGATGCCGCCGGCGTGCGAGAGGTCCGGCTGCAGCAGCGACAGGCCGCCGGCCTGCAGCACCGGCTTGAAGTCGAAGCGCGAGAACATGCGCTCGCCGGCCGCCAGCGGGATCGGCGTGGACGCGGCCAGCCGCGGGTAGTACTCGGCCTGCTCGGGCAGCACCGGCTCCTCGACGAACAGCGGCTTGAACGGCTCCAGCTCGCGCAGCAGCACGCGCGCCATCGGCGCGGCGACGCGGCCGTGGAAGTCGATGCCGAAGTCGATGGCGGTGCCGAACGCCTCGCGGATCTGCGCCACCTTGGCCACCGCCGCATCCACCGCGCGCGGGCCGTCGATCAGCTTCATTTCCTCGGTGCCGTTGAACTTGAAGGTGTCGAAGCCGAGGTCGCGGTAGCCCTGGATCTGCGCGATGGTCGCCGCGGGGCGGTCGCCGCCGACCCAGCGGTAGGTCTTCATGCGATCGCGCACGCGCCCGCCGAGCAGTTCGTACACCGGCACGCCCAATGCCTTGCCCTTGATGTCCCACAGCGCCTGGTCGATGCCGGCGATGGCGCTCATCAGGATCGGGCCGCCGCGGTAGAAGCCGCCGCGGTAGAGCATCTGCCAGATGTCGTTGATCCGCGCCGGATCCTTGCCGATCAGGCTCTCGCCGAGTTCGCGCACCGCGGCCTCGACGCTGCGCGCGCGGCCTTCGATGACCGGCTCGCCCCAGCCGGTGATGCCTTCGTCGGTCTCGACCTTCAGGAACAGCCAGCGCGGCGCGGCGTGGTAGGTGGTGAGGCGGACGATCTTCATGCGCGGTCCAGATAGGCGAGACGGAAGGCGGCGGCATGCGCCTGGGTCTGTGTCAGCGGCTGGCCGGGGCGGTACAGCTCGCCGCCGATGCCGGCGCCGATCGCGCCGGCGCCCAGGTAATCGTGCAGGGTCTCGGTGTTGACGCCGCCGACCACGAACAGCGGCACCTGCGCCGGCAGCACCGCGCGCAGGGCGCGCACGTGGCCCGGGCCGTAGGTGGCGGCGGGGAACAGCTTGAGCATCTGCGCACCGGCGTCCAGCGCGTCGAACGCCTCGGTGGCGGTGGCGAAGCCGGCCACCACCTGCAGGCCGCGCGCCACCGCGTGGCGGATCACCGGCGGGCGCGTGTTGGGGGTGACGATGAAGCGCGCGCCCAGATCGGCCAGCGCGTCGACGTCGCCGATCTGCAGCACGGTGCCGCCGCCGATCCAGCAGCGCTGCCCGAACGCCTGCGCGGCCGGGCCGATGCTGTCGGCCCAGCGCGGCGAATTGAGCGGGATCTCGATCGCGTCGTAGCCGGCATCGGCCAGCGCCCCGACGTGCGCCAGCGCGTCCTCCGGGGTGAGGCCGCGCAGGATCGCGATCAGCGGGAGTCGGAACGGGGAAGCGGCGGACATCGGGGTACCTGACGGAAGCGGCGGTGAAGAAGGCGCGCGGTCAGCGCGGTGCCGCGGTGGGGCCGGTCGGCAAGGCCGCGGTCCGCGCCCGCTGCATCGGCGCTGGCGCGAACCCGGCTGAATCGGCCTGCCTGCGCGAGCGGGGGCGGCGGCGACGCCAGCAGGGGGCGCGATGGGCAGTAGCCTGCGCGCGTGAGCTATGCTCTGCAAATGAAATTTTAGGCATATTCTATTCCGCCGCCGAATACGCGGCGCCGCCCTCAGGATGCCTGCCCACGATGAATGCCTCCGCCAATCCCTGGTTCAACGCCGCGCGCCTGAAGACCCGGCACCTGTTGCTGCTGCTGCAGTTGCACGAGCACCGCTCGGTGTTGCGCGCGGCCGAGGCGGCCAGCATGACCCAGCCGGCGGCGTCCAAGCTGCTGGCGGAAATGGAGGACCTGCTGGGGGTGAAGCTGTTCGAGCGCCATGCGCGCGGGGTCGAGCCGACCTGGTACGGGCAGGTGCTGATCCGCCGCGCGCGCGCGGCGATGTCGGAGATCGGCCGCGCCCAGGAAGAGATCGCGGCGCTGTGCGAAGGGCGCATGGGCCAGGTCTCGATCGGGACCGTGGTCAATCCGGGCACCAACCTGGTGCCGCAGGCGATCGCCGAGGTCAAGCGCGAGTTCCCCGGCATCCTGGTGCGGGTGGAGATGGACTACAGCCGGCCGCTGGTGGCCAAACTGCTCGACGGCCAGCTCGACATCGTTATCGGACGCATCCTCGGCCCCTACGGCGCCGAGGCGCTGGAGTTCGAGCCGCTGGCCGACGAGCCGCATTCGGTGATCGCCCGCGCCGGGCACCCGCTGTCCACCCGCGCCGACCTGCGCCATGCCGACCTGGCGCGCTACGGCTGGGTGCTGCCGCCGGCCGACAGCGTGCTGCGTGCGCGGCTGGACGCGATGTTCCTGGAGCACGCGGTGCCGGCGCCGCAGAACGTCATCGAGACCTCGTCGCTGCCGGTGATGACCAGCCTGCTGCGCGGCAGCGACCTGCTGGCCGCGCTCCCGGCCGAGGCGGTGGCGCCGTACGTGCAGGCCAAGCTGCTGACGGTGTTGCCGATCGCGCTGGGCGTGCGCATGGAATCGTTCGGCATCGTGCGCCGTCGCGACTATCTGTTGCCGCCCGGTGCCGAACGGGTATTGCTGGCATTGCGCAACGCCGCCAAGCGGCTGTACCCCGAGCGGGCGGCAGGCCTCTGAACGGCGCCGTTGCAGGCACTTTCCTGACACAAGCGGACGATTTCGTAGACATGCCGTGGTGCGCATCCCGCTAGTCGGGAATCGCATAGCTGGGCGTGAAATCTTCATTTGCTTCACGCGAATGACATTCCCTAGTCTCGGCCGATCGCGATAGCGAGCGACCTGCCGATCCGTGCAGCGGCGCCATCCGATACGGCAGCGGCCGAGACCGACGCCGTCACAACTCGCAGGACGGCGCCCCTTGGTAACCGTCGCCCGTGTCTGTGTGCATGTCTCCTGGGAGGGAAACAGCATGGCCTCGCAGCATCCCCGTGGTCCGGCTCTGCCGACCGCAGCGTCACGCCGTACCCGCGTTTTGCCGCGTTCCGTCATGGCGCTCAGCATCGGCCTGCTGCTCAGCGCGCAGGCGCTGGCGCAGGACGCGGAGCGCGCCGCCAAGGCGCAGACGCCTGGCGCGGTGACCCAGCTCGACGCGGTCGAGGTCAAGGGCGTGCGCGGCAGCCTGATCAAGTCGCAGTCGATCAAGCACGATGCCGAGCAGATCGTCGATTCGGTCAGCGCCGAGGACATCGGCGCGTTGCCGGACCGCAGCGTCACCGAGACCCTGCAGCGGGTCAGCGGCGTGACCATCGATCACTTCATGGCGCGCAACGATCCGGACCACTTCTCGGCCGAAGGCAGCGGGGTGATGATCCGCGGCATGACCCAGGTGCGCGGCGAACTCAACGGCCGCGACAGCTTCAGCGCCGCCAGCGGGCGCGGGCTCAGTTTCGAGGACGTGCCGGCCGAACTGATGGCCGGCGTGGACGTGTACAAGAACCCGTCGGCCGAGATCATCGAAGGCGGCCTCGGCGGCACGGTCAACCTGCGTACGCGCATGCCGTTCGACCAGCCAGGGCGGGTGGTCGGCGCCACCGCGGACGTCAACTACGGCGACATGAGCAAGACCTACAAGCCGTCCGGCTCGTTCCTGTTCAGCGATCGCTGGAACACCGGCCTCGGCGAGATGGGCCTCATGCTCGACGTGGCGCACTCGGAACTGGCCACGCGCAGCGACGGCATCCAGGTCGAGCCGTTCGTGCGCCGCACCGATCCGGCGCTGCTGGCCGGCACCACCTTCGACAAGGTCTACGTGCCGGGCGGGGTGAACTGGCGGCAGATGGATTTCGAGCGCAAGCGCAAGGGCATGGCGGCGGCGTTCCAGTGGCGCCCCAGCGACGCCACCGACGTGTACGTGCAATACCTGCGCTCGTCCTACGACATGAACTGGCGCGACCGCGCCGCGTTCTTCAACGACGACACCAACGCCATCGTGCCGGCGCCGGGTACTACCTTCACCTACGACAGCGAAGGCCGCTTCGTCAGCGGCTCGCCGGTGTCCACCTCCTGGCGCGGCAACGTCACCGGCAACGATGGCGTGCGCTTCTACACCGACAACCGCTACGCCCAGCAGAGCGCCACCACGTCCGACCTGTCCGGCGGCTTCACCCATCGCCTGACCGACCGGCTGACCGTGCGCGGCGACATGCAACTGGTGCGCTCGCAGAGCGACGTGCTGGATTTCACCTTGTTCAGTTCGATCTACTTGCCGGGCCTGAACGTGGACCTCGGTGGCCGCTACCCGGCGGTGACCCTGGCCGATCCGGGTTACACCGCCAACCCCTCCAACTACTTCTGGAGCGCGGCGATGGACCATCTGGCGAAGAACCGCGGCCGCGAACTGGCCACGCGCTTCGACCTGGAATACAGCTACGACGACAACCCGTGGCTGCGCACCTTCCGTGCCGGCATCCGCGCCACCGATCGCACCCAGACCAACAAGAATTCCGGCTACAACTGGGGCGTGATCAGCGACAACTGGGCCACCGTCCCCGGCATTGCCACCGGCCTGGCCGACCTAGCCAGTTTCATGACCGCCTCGTCGTCGCTATACACCTACTCGAACCTGTTCCGCGGCAAGGTGAACGTGCCGACCCAACTGGTCTTTCCGCGCAACAGCGCGGTCAAGGACTACGCCGGCACCTCGGCGCTGATCGAGCAGATCGTGGCGCTGCGCGGCTCCGGCTGGGCGCCGGACCAGTACCAGTTGCAGGACACGAACCGCCAGTTCGAACGCACCCAGGCCGCGTACATGGTGATGTACTTCGGCAACGACGAGGCGTTGGGCGTGCCGGTGGACGGCAACATCGGCGTGCGCGTGGTGCAGACCAGGACCGAGGCAGCCGGCTACGGCCAGTATCCGGACCTCTCCGCCACCGCGGCCTCGGAGGCGCTGAAGGCGCAGTACGACGGTCAGTACTTCCCCAACAACGCGCGCGGCCGCTACACCGACGTGTTGCCGAGCCTGAACCTGCGTTTCAAGTTCTCCGATGCGCTGCAGCTGCGCCTGGCCGCCTCAAAGGCGATGGCGCGACCGGACTACACCCAGTTGCAGCCCTACCTGCTGCTGACCGCGACCTTCAACGACGACGGAACGCCGAAGGAATGGACCGGCACCGCCGGCAACCCCAACCTCAAGCCGATGAAAGCCGACCAGTACGACGCGGCGCTGGAGTGGTATTTCGACAGCAGCGACATGATGTACCTGACGCTGTTCTACAAGAGCGTCAAGGACTACTTCTCCAACCAGACCGTCACCGAGAACTACGGCGGCCAGGACTTCCTGGTGACGCGCCCGTACAACATGGACAAGGGCCGCATCCGCGGCTTCGAGTACGGCTACACGCAGTTCTTCGATTCGCTGCCGGGCTGGATGAGCGGCTTCGGCGTCAATGCCAACTTCACCTTTGTCGACAGCAGCGGCGGCGTGAACACCGCCACCGATCCGTACACCAAGACCACCGTGACCGGCGTGGCGCTGCCGCTGGAAGGCCTGTCGCGGCGCAGCTACAACCTGGCCGGCATCTACGAGAAGGGGCCGTTGTCGGTGCGCCTGGCCTACAACTGGCGCTCGCGCTACCTGCTCACCGCCAGCGACGTGGCAACCAAGCTGCCGACCTGGTCGGACGACTACGGCCAGCTCGACGGCTCGGTGTTCTACCGCTTCACCCCGCACCTGCAGTTGGGCATCCAGGCCAACAACCTCACCAATTCGGTGACCAAGGTGCTGATGGGGCCGACCTCGTACAGCGACGGCGAGGTCGACAGCCGCCTGTACACGCGCAGCTGGTTCGTCAACGATCGCCGTTACTCGCTGGTGCTGCGCGCCAACTGGTAAGCGCCGCGCCGCATCCGGCACGCGGTCCGCCTGCGGCGAGGCGGGGGCCGCGGCCGGGCTCTCCCCCGATGCAGGATCCGCTCATGGCCGTCCCATTGTTTTCCACCGTCCGCCGCCTGGCCCTGCTGGCCCTGGCGACCGCGTCATGGCCGGCCGCGGCCGCGCTGCAACTACCGCTGCTGTTCGACGACGGCGCGGTGCTGCAGCGCGATGCGCCGATCCCGGTGTGGGGCTGGGCCACGCCCGGCGCGCGCATCCAGGCGCGCCTGGATGGCGCCAGCGCCAGTGCGGTCGCGGGCGCCGATGGCCACTGGCAGTTGCAGTTGCCGGCGCATGCGGCCGGCGGTCCGTACGTGCTGGACGTGCAGGGCGACGGCGGCCAGCGCCGCATCGGCGACGTGCTGATCGGCGACGTATGGCTGGCCAGTGGCCAGTCCAACATGGAATGGCCGCTGGCGCAGGCGCGCGACGGCGCGCGCGAGGTGGCGGCGGCGACTGATCCGCAGCTGCGCAACTTCAAGGTGCCCAAGGCCTGGGCGGCGCAACCGCAGCCGCGCCTGCCCGGGGGTAGCTGGGTCGCGGCGACGCCGAGCACCGCGGGTGCGTTCTCGGCGGTGGCGTACTTCTTCGCGCGCGACCTGCGCCAGCGCACCGGGGTGCCGATCGGCATCATCGACAGCACCTGGGGTGGCAGCGCGATCGAGGCCTGGATGGACGTGGACTCGCCCGGCGTGGACGCGGCGCAGGTGCGCACGCGCATCGCGCAGATGCAGGTCAAGGACGCGAAGGAGCTTGGCGAGACCAGGCGGCGCCTGGCGCGCTGGCCGCCGCCGGCCACCGCGGATGCGGATGCAGGTTGGGCCGCCGCCGACCTGGACGACCGCGACTGGGACCGCCAGCCGCTGCCGGGGCTGTGGGAGCAGCACGGCTACGTCGGCATGGACGGCGTCGCCTGGTACCGCACCAGCTTCACCTTGAGCGCGGCCGAAGCCAGGGCCGGCGCGGTCGTGGGCATCGGCCCGGCCGACGATGCCGACACCACCTACGTCAACGGCGTCGAGGTCGGCCATACCGAAGGGCGCTACACCGAGCCGCGCCGTTACCGTGTGCCACCGACGGCGCTGCGCGCGGGCGTCAATCACGTCGCGATCCGGATCGTGGATACCGGCGGCTTCGGCGGCATTCCCGGCGATGCGGCGGCGTTCTTCGTGCAGCCTGACGGCGGCCAGCCGCGCTCGCTCGCCGGCGACTGGCAGTTCCGCCCGGGCAAGGTCACGCTGGCTGCCAACGACGACAAGAACCAAATCCCGACGCTGCTGTACAACGCGATGATCCATCCCTTGCAGCCGTTCCCGGTCAAAGGCGTGATCTGGTACCAGGGCGAGAGCAACGCCTACCCGTATGGCGCGCTGCGCTACCGCGAGCAGTTCGCGTCGCTGATCGGCCGCTGGCGGCAGGAGCGTGGACAGCCGCAACTGCCGTTCCTGTGGGTGCAACTGGCCAACTGGAAGGCCGGCAACGACCAGGGCGACCTGAGCCCGTGGGCGCAACTGCGCGAATCGCAGACCAAGACGCTGGCGCTGCCGGCGACCGGGCAGGCGGTGACCATCGACATCGGCATGCCGGACAACATCCATCCCACCAACAAGCAGGATGTGGGGCATCGCCTGGCGCTGATCGCGCGGCACGTGGCCTACGGTGAAACCCTGGTCTACAGCGCACCGGTGTTCGCGCGTGCCACGTTTGCCGACGGCCAGGCGCGGGTGATGTTCGACCTGATGGGCAGCGCGCTGGCGGTGCGCGGCGGCGGCAACGCGGTGCGCGGTTTCGCCCTGGCCGGCGCCGATCGCCGCTTCCATCCGGCGCAGGCGCGCATCGAGGGCGACCAGGTGGTGGTCCGCAGCGCCGAGGTGCCGCAGCCGCAGGCGCTGCGCTACGCCTGGAGCGAGAACCCCGAAGACGCCAACCTGGTCAACCGCGAGCAGTTGCCGGTGGGCCCGTTCCGCACCGACAGCTGGTGAGGCAGGGCACGCGCCGCATGCGAGGAACCGGGCCGCAGCCACGCGTCGCACGCCGCGGGTGGATGCTGCACTGCCTGCTGCCGTTGCTGTTGGCCGCGTGCCAGGCCGCGCCGGATGCGCCGCCGGCCCATGCGCGCGTTGCCGCCGCCGCGCCATCGGCGCCGGCACAGGTGCCGATCCCACGCCTGGTCAGCAGCGACGGCCGCCACGCGCTGTTGGTCGACGGGGCGCCGTTCCTGATCCTTGGCGCGCAGGTCAACAACTCCAGCAATTATCCGGCGGCGCTGGCACAGGTGTGGCCGGCGATCCGCGCGTTGGGGCCGAACACCGTGCAGGTGCCGATCGCCTGGGAACAGGTGGAACCGGAAGAGGGCCGTTTCGATTTCTCCTTCGTCGACACGCTGCTGGCGCAGGCGCGCGCGCAGCGGGTGCGGCTGGTGCTGCTGTGGTTCGGCACCTGGAAGAACAACGGGCCCAACTACGCACCGCACTGGGTCAAGACCGACGATGCGCGCTTCCCGCGGGTGGTCGCCCGCGACGGACGGCGCCTGGGCTCGCTGTCGCCGCTGGCGCCGGCCACGCTGGAGGCCGACCGCACCGCCTTCGTTGCCTTCATGCGGTATTTGCGCCAGGCCGATCCGCAGCGCACCGTGATCATGGTGCAGGCCGAGAACGAGCCGGGCACCTACGGCAGCGTGCGCGACTTCTCGCCGATGGCGCAGCGCGAGTTCGACGGCCCGGTGCCGCAGGCGCTGCTGCAGCGGCTCGGCAAGTCGCCGGGCAGCTGGGCGCAGGTGTTCGGCGCCGATGCCGACGAGATCTTCCATGCCTGGCACATCGCGCGCTTCATCGACCGCATCGCCGAGGCCGGCAAGGCCGCCTATCCCTTGCCGATCTACGTCAACGCGGCCTTGCGCGGTCCGTTCAATCCCGGCCAGCCCGGGCAGTACGCCAGCGGCGGCCCCACCGACAACGTGCTGGACGTGTGGAAGGCGGCGGCGCCGCACATCGACCTGCTGGCACCGGACATCTACATGCCCGAGTACCCGCTGTACACCACGGTGCTGCAGCGCTACGCGCGGACGGACAACGCGCTGTTCGTGGCCGAGACCGGCAACCGGCCCGAATACGCGCGCTACCTGTATCCGGCGCTGGGCCATGACGGCATCGGCTGGTCGACCTTCGGCATCGACTACAGCGGCTACTCCAACTATCCGCTCGGCGCCAAGCGCGTGGACGCGCAGGCGCTGGCGCCGTTCGCGCTGGGCTACCGTGCGGTGGGCATGGGCATGCGCGTGTTCGCCCGCGCCGCGGCCGCGGGCAAACTGCACGGCACTGCCGAGGCGCCGGGCCAGGCGGTACAGGAGCTGCCGCTCAACGCGCGCTGGAGTGCCACCATCACCTATGGCGTGCCGCAGTTCTGGTTCCAGGGCACGCCGCCGGGCAATGCCGCACCGATCGGCGCGGCATTGATCGCCGAACTCGGCCCGGACACCTTCCTGATCACCGCCCAGCACGCGCGGGTGACCCTGCACCCGGCCAGCGCAGCGACCGCCAACCTGCTCTACGACCGGGTCGAGGAGGGCGTCTACGACGGCGAGCACTGGCATTTCCGGCGCAACTGGAACGGCGACCAGACCGACTACGGCCTCAACTTCTCCGACGTGCCGCAGTTGCTGCGCGTCACCCTGGCGACCTACTGACGACGCGGCGGCGCCTGTGGTGCCGCGCTGCGTGACGATCCAATGGAGTGAACATGCACAACGCCAATCGCCCCCTGCCGCCCTCGTTGCGAGGCCTGTTGCTGCTGTCGCTCTCGCTTGTCGCCGCGTCCGCTCCCGCGCAGCAGGTGACCCGCGATGCCGATGGCGTCACCGTGCATCCCAGCGCCAAGGGCGCGGCGCCGGTGCGCCTGCAGGTGATCGACCGCGGCATCGTCCGCGTCAGCGCCGATCCGGCCGGTACGTTCCAGCGCACGCCCAGCCTGATGCGGGTGCCGGTGCAGGGCGACACCGGCTTCACGCTGGAGCAACGCGGCGACACGGTGCAGCTCAAGACCGCGCGGATGACCGCGCAGGTCTCCACCATCGACGGCCATGTCGGCTTCACCGATGCGCAGGGCACGCCGCTGCTGGCGGAAGTGGCGGGCGGGCGCAGCTTCGCGCCGCTGCAGGTCGAAGGGCGCCACTACCTGAGCGTGCGCCAGCGTTTCGTCTCGCCGCCGGACGAGGCCTTCTACGGGTTCGGCCAGCACCAGCAGGGCTGGATGAACCAGAAGGGCCACGACATCGAGCTGCTGCAGAGCAATCTGGACATGGCGGTGCCGTACCTGGTGTCCAGCCGCAACTACGGCATCCTCTGGGACAACAATGCGATCACCCGCTTCGGCGATCCGCGCGGGCTGCAGCCGCTGCCGGCGACGCTGCGCCTGTACGACGCGCACGGCAAGCCGGGCGCGCTCACCGCGCGCTACGCCATCGACGGCAAGCCGGTGCTGGAGCGCCGCGAGCCCGACATCGACTATCAGTACATCAAGGACCTGGCGAGGTTTCCCGCCGCCGCCAAGCCCGGCGACAAGCGCCGCATCCAGGTGCGCTGGGAAGGCCAGATCGAGGCCGAGCGCGGCGGGACGCATACCTTCTCGCTGTATGCCAGCGAATACGCCAGGCTGTGGGTCGACGGCAAGTTGCGCGTCGACCGCTGGCGGCAGAACTGGAACCCCTGGCACCACGAGTTCGCGCTGCAACTGCAGCCTGGCCAGCGGCATACCCTGAAGGTCGAGTGGGACCTGATCGATCCCAGCTACATCGCGCTCCTGCATCGCGATCCGCTGCCGGCGGCCGAGGCCGGCAACCTGTCGCTGTGGTCCGAAGCGGGGCAGATGATCGACTACTACGTCGTCGCCGGCGACAACGCCGACCAGGTCATCGCCGGCTACCGGCAACTGACCGGCAAGGCGGTGTTGCTGCCGAAGTGGGCCTATGGGTTCTGGCAGAGCCGCGAGCGCTACAAGACCCAGGACGAACTGCTCGGCGCGCTGGCCGAATACCGCCGGCGCCAGTTGCCGATCGACAACATCGTGCTCGACTGGTCGTACTGGCCGGAGAACGCCTGGGGCTCGCATGATTTCGATCGCAGCCGTTTCCCCGATCCGGACGGCATGGTCAAGGCGGTGCACGCCAGCCATGCGCAACTGATGATCTCGGTCTGGCCGAAGTTCTATCCGAGCACCGCCCACTACAAGGAACTGGACGCGGCCGGACACATCTACCGGCGCAACGTCGAGGTGGGCGAACTGGACTGGATCGGCAAGGGCTACACCAACGCGTTCTACGATCCGTATGCGGCCGATGCGCAGGCGATCTACTGGCGGCAGATCGACGAAAAACTCAACCGCAAGGGCATCGATGCCTGGTGGCTGGATGCCGACGAGCCCGACGTGCATTCCAACCTGGACATCGCCGAGCGCAAGGCGCGCACGACGCCGACCGCGCTGGGGCCGTCCACCGAATTCTTCAACGCCTATCCGTTGCCGCATACCCACGGCGTCTATGCCGGCGATCGTGGCGCCGATGGCAAGCGCGTGTTCATCCTCTCGCGCAAGGGTTACGCCGGCATCCAGCGCAACGCGGTAGCGGTGTGGAGCGGCGACATCGCCTCGCGCTGGGAGGACATGCGCGAGCAGATCTCCGCCGGCGTCAACCTGTCGATGTCGGGCCTGCCGAACTGGACCTTCGACATCGGCGGCTTCGCCGTGGAGAAGCGCTACGAAACCCAGGACCCGGCGCACCTGCCCGAGTGGCGCGAACTCAATACGCGCTGGTTCCAGTTCGGCGCGTTCGTGCCGCTGTTCCGCTCGCACGGCCAGTTCCCGTACCGCGAGATCTGGAACATCGCGCCGGAAGGGACGCCGTACTACGCCAGCATGGCCTACTACAGCCGTCTGCGCTACGCACTGCTGCCCTACATCTACACGCTCGCCGGCGACACCTATCACCGCGACGGGGTGATGATGCGCGGCCTGCCGATGGACTTCCCGCACGACCCCAAGGTCGCCGACATCGACGACGAATATCTGTTCGGGCCGGCGTTCCTGGTCGCACCAGTGACCCGCTTCGGCGCGACCTCGCGCAAGGTGTACCTGCCGGCGGGCACGGACTGGATCGACTTCAACAACGGTGCGCGCCACGCCGGCGGCCAGACCATCGACGCCGCCGCGCCGCTGCAGCGCATGCCGCTGTTCGTGCGCGCTGGCGCCATCGTGCCGATGACCCGCGTGCAGCAGTACGTCGACCAGATCCCGGATGCGCCGCTGACCGTGGTGGTCTACACCGGCGCCGACGGCCGCTTCTCGCTGTACGAGGACGACGGCACCGGCTACGGCTACGAGAAGGGCGAGTTCAGCCGCATCCCGCTGCAGTGGGACCAGGCCAGGGGCGTGCTGCGCATCGGCGCGCGCGAGGGGCGCTGGCCGGGCATGCAGGCACGGCGCAGCATCCACGTGCACTTCGTCGACGGCCCGCGCGCGGATGCCGGCGCGCTGGAACCCGCAGCGGACGCCAGCGTGGAGTACCACGGTCAGCCCCTGGAGGTGCCACGCAAGGGCAGCGGCCATGCCGCCGCGGCGCAGGCTGAATGAGGTTGGGGCGAGGATACGGAGCGCAGCCCCGTGCCAACAACCATCGCAAGTCGCCATATGGCACGTGCTACGCCGCACCCTCATCCGTCCTGGCGGGCCACCTTGTCCCGAAAAGCGGCCATGGTCCCGTGGGAGAAGGGATGAAGCGAATGCGGTCCGGCGCAACTGCGCACGGCTTGCGCGTGTGCTTGATGCGGCGCATCAAAATGGGGGCATGTGGATGCGCATCGACACATCTGCTGCAACCTCCACAACCTGTGTGTGCATGGCGGACAGTCCCATCCGAAGTCCGTATTGCGACTGCAACGCGTGCGGGATGACCTATGACCCACCGCGCGCACCTCACAGATGCGGCGCACGATGGCACGCCCTGGCCTGGCGCGACGCACGCCGTCATCATGCGCCGCTACGTGATGCATGCAGTGCGCACTACACTCGGCGTCATGGCGGGTGGTCCCCGCACGCCGGCCTTTCTCCTGGAGCGACGATGGAACTGGGTGTGTGCACGATGTGGCGAGTAGGGCAATGAGTCTGTACATCGGTCTGGACGTGGGCACGCAGAGCGTCAAGCTGCTCGCCTACGATGCCGACACTCGGCAGGTGGTGGCCACCCACGGCCATGCGCTGGAACTGATCAGCCGTGACGATGGCACCCGCGAGCAAGAGGCGCAGTGGTGGATCGACGGCATCGTTGCCTGCTTCGCCGCACTGAGCGCCGCGCAGCGGGCGCAGGTGCGGGCAATCGCGGTGTCCGGGCAGCAGCACGGCTTCGTGCCGCTGGACGCGCAGGGCCACGTCACCGCGCCGGTGAAGCTGTGGTGCGACACCAGCACGCAGCGCGAGTGCGAGGAGATCATGGACGCGGTCGGCGGCGCGCAGCGCTGCGTGGAACTGGCCGGCAACCCGATCCTGGCCGGCTACACCGCCTCCAAGCTGCCGTGGACGCGCAAGCATCGCCCCGATGCCTATGCCGCGATGACCGCGGTGCTGCTGCCGCACGACTACGTCAATTTCTGGCTCACCGGCGAGCGCTACGCCGAGGTCGGCGATGCCTCCGGCAGCGGTTGGCTGGACGTGCGCACCCGCCAGTGGTCGGCGCCGCTGCTGCAGGCGATCGATCCGCAGCGCGACCTGGCCGCGGCGCTGCCGCCGCTGGTGCCGACCGAGACCAGCTTCGCCCTGTCCGCCGCCGCGGCGCAGACGCTGGGCCTGTCGCGCGAGGTGCGCGTGGCCACCGGCGGCGGCGACAACATGATGGCGGCGATCGGCACCGGCAACGTGGTGCCGGGGCGGCTGAGCATGAGCCTGGGCACCTCGGGCACGCTGTTCGCCTACGCCGAGCGCCCGGTGGTGGATGCAGAGGCGCGCTGGGCCGCGTTCTGCTCCTCCAGCGGCGGCTGGCTGCCGCTGATCTGCACGATGAACTGCACGGTGGCCACCGAGACCATCGCGCGCCTGTTCGGCATCAAGACCGGGCAGGGCGAGGCATTGCTCGCCGCCACCGAGCCCGGGGCGGACGGACTGGTGCTGCTGCCGTTCTTCAACGGCGAACGCACCCCGAACCTGCCGGCCGCGCGCGGTTGCCTGACCGGCATGGACCTGCACAACAGCACGCCGGCGCATTTCTATCGCGCGGCGATGGAGGGCGCCAGCTACAGCCTGCGCAACGGCTTCGACGCCTTCGTCGACGCCGGCCTGCGCTTCGATGCGATCTCCCTCACCGGCGGCGGCAGCAACAGCGCCGGCTGGCGCCAGCTCATCGCCGACCTGTTCGGGCTGCCGGTGCAGGTGCCGGCACAGGCCGAAGGCGCGGCGTTCGGCGCCGCGCTGCAGGCGCTGTGGGCCGATGGCTGGGCGCAGGGCGAGCGCGCCAGCCTGGCCGAGGTGGTGCTGCGGCACCAGCAGGACGATGCGGCGCGGTCCGCGCAGCCGGATGCGCAGCGCGGCGCGCAGTACCAGGCGCACTACCAGACGTTCCAGCGGCATCTGCAGGCCATCGGGCCGCTGTACGCCGCGTGATTTCCTTTCCCCCGCAACGCACCAGGACTTCGTGATGAGCACTTCTGTCTACACCGGCGCCAAGGCGTACTTCCCGGGCATCGGCCGCATTCCGTTCGAGGGCAAGGCCTCGGACAATCCGCTGGCGTTCAAGGTCTACGACGCCGGCAAGCGCATCGGCGACAAGACCATGGCCGAGCATCTGCGCTTCGCCGTCGCCTACTGGCACAGCTTCTGCGGCAACGGCGCCGATCCGTTCGGCCCGGGCACCCGCGCCTATCCCTGGGACGCCGGCAGCGATGCGCTGGGCCGCGCCGAGGCCAAGGCCGATGCGGCGTTCGAGTTCTTCACCAAGCTCGGCGTGCCGTACTACTGCTTCCACGACGTGGACCTGGCGCCGGACGCCGAGGACATCGGCCAGTACGAGAAGAACCTCAAGCACATGGTCGGCATCGCCAGGCAGCGCCAGGCCGACACCGGGGTCAAGCTGCTGTGGGGCACCGCCAACCTGTTCTCGCACCCGCGCTACATGAACGGCGCGGCGACCAACCCGGACTTCGACGTGGTCGCGCGTGCGGCGGTGCAGGTCAAGGCCGCGCTGGACGCGACCGTCGAACTGGGCGGCGAGAACTACGTGTTCTGGGGCGGCCGCGAAGGCTACGCCTGCCTGCACAACACGCAGATGCGGCGCGAACAGGAGCACCTGGCGCGGTTCCTGACCCTGGCCCGCGACTACGGCCGCAGCATCGGCTTCAAGGGCAACTTCCTGATCGAGCCCAAGCCGATGGAGCCGATGAAGCACCAGTACGACTTCGACAGCGCCACCGTGGTCGGCTTCCTGCGCCAGTATGGCCTGGACCAGGACTTCAAGCTCAACATCGAGGCCAACCACGCCACGCTGTCCGGGCACAGCTTCGAGCACGACCTGCAGGTGGCCAGCGACGCCGGCCTGCTCGGCAGCATCGATGCCAACCGCGGCAATCCGCAGAACGGCTGGGACACCGACCAGTTCCCGGTCGACCTGTACGACACGGTGGGCGCGATGCTGGTGGTGCTGCGGCAGGGCGGGCTGGCCCCGGGTGGGCTCAACTTCGACGCCAAGGTGCGCCGCGAGTCGTCCGATCCGCAGGACCTGTTCATCGCCCACATCGGCGGCATGGACGCGTTCGCGCGCGGCCTGGAAGTCGCCCATGCGCTGCTGACCGCCTCGCCGCTGGAGCAGTGGCGCCGCGAGCGCTACGCCAGCTTCGACGGCGGCGCCGGTGCGGCCTTCGCCGCCGGCAAGAGCACGCTGGCCGACCTGGTGGCGCACGCCGCGCAGGCCGGCGAGCCGACCCAGCGCAGCGGCCGCCAGGAAGCCTACGAGAACCTGATCAACCAGTACCTGCTGCGCTGAACCGGGTGCGCAGCGGCGGCCCGGTGCCGTCGCTGCGCACGCCGCTTCCGCGCGCCGGCCGACTCCCTCTTGCACGCCACCAGGTGAATCCATGTCCAGTGTTCCGATCGATCGCCACGCCGACGCCGGCGAGAACACCCGCCTCATCATCCTGATCAGCTGCGTCGCCACCATCGGCGGCTTCCTGTTCGGCTTCGACAGCGGCGTCATCAACGGCACCGTCGATGGCCTCAAGGAGGCCTTCCAGTCCAGTTCCGCCGGCACCGGCTTCGAGGTCGCGTCGATGCTGCTGGGCTGTGCGGTCGGCGCGTTCCTGGCCGGCTCATTGGCCGACCGCTGGGGCCGGCGCACGGTGCTGATCGTGTCGGCGGCGCTGTTCCTGCTGTCGGCGCTGGGCGCCGGCGCGGCGCACAACTCGGCGGTGTTCGTGCTGGCGCGGATGATGGGCGGCTTCGCGGTGGGCGCGGCCAGCGTGATGTCGCCGGCCTACATCGCCGAGGTCGCCTCGGCGCGCTACCGCGGGCGCCTGGCCACGGTGCAGCAGATCGCCATCATCGGCGGCCTGTTCTGCGCCTTCCTCAGCAACTACCTGCTGGCCAAGGCCGCCGGCGCGTCCACCGAGGCGCTGTGGCTGGGCCAGCCGGCCTGGCGCTGGATGTTCTGGATGCAGGCGGTGCCGTCCACGGCGTTCCTGCTGCTGTTGCTGGCGATCCCGGAGAGCCCGCGCTTTCTGGTGGTGAAGGGCCGTCGCGAGCAGGCGCTGGCGGTGCTGACCCGGCTGTACGGCGCCGGCGCCGCGCAGACCAAGCTGACCGAGATCTCCGGGTCGCTGTCGGCCGACCAGCACAAGCCGCGCCTGTCCGACCTGGTCAGCAAGGTCACCGGCAAGGTCCGCCCGATCGTGTGGATCGGCATCGGCCTGGCCACCTTCCAGCAACTGGTCGGCATCAACGTGGTGTTCTACTACGGCGCGGTGCTGTGGCAGGCGGTGGGTTTCTCCGAGAGCGATGCGCTGTTGATCAACGTGCTGTCCGGCGCGCTGAGCATCGGCGCCTGCCTGGTCACCGTGGTGCTGATCGACCGGATCGGGCGCAAGCCGCTGCTGTGGATCGGCTCGGCCGGCATGGCGGTGTCGCTGGCGCTGGTCACCATCGCCTTCGCCAGCGCCTCGCTGGATGCGGCGGGCAAGCTGGCGCTGTCGCCGGGCATGGGCCGGCTGGCGCTGATCGCGGCCAACGTCTACGTGGTCTTCTTCAACATGTCCTGGGGCCCGGTGATGTGGGTGATGCTGGGCGAGATGTTCCCCAACCAGATCCGCGGTTCCGGCCTGGCCGTGGCCGGTGCGGCGCAGTGGATGTCCAACTTCGCCATCACCGTGACCTTCCCGGTCCTGCTCGGCAGCATCGGCCTGGCCGGCGCCTACGGCATCTACACCGTGGCCGCGTTCCTGTCGGTGTTCTTCGTGCTGCGCTACGTGTACGAGACCAAGGGCAAGGAACTCGAACAGATGCAGGGCTGAGGCCGATACGCACGCGCATGCCGTGTCCGGATCGAGGTGTCTGCAGCGAGCGGCTGAAGGCATTGCCGGATCGGTGGCGGCGCTGCGGGTGCCGTACCCTCACCCCAACCCCTCTCCCGGTGGGAGAGGGGCTTTTGGCCTCTCCCTTCTCCCACCGGGAGAAGGTGCCCCGTAGGGGCGGATGAGGGTCCGGGCGAATCCTTGCGAGCAGGTCCGCGCAGCCCATAGACGTTCATTGATGTCCTCCCGGCCATGGTGCCGGGCACTCCCAACGGCTGAGGTGTGCGATCGATGGTCCCGTCGGCGTGCGCTTGTTGTGTTACTTTATAACAATTGTCACTCCGGCTTGCTTGCCGTCCCTCGCTCCCTTGCCGCTCCAGTCGATCCGATGAACCTGCAGATCTCCTCGCCCTTGCCCGATGTCGCTGCCGACGAACCTTCGCAGATCGCCGCACCCCTGAACTGGGTGGGCATGGACGGCATCGCGGTGCCGATCTGTCTGGAGGTGGGCGAGGGCGCGCCTGCGGCACCCGTGCCGGCGCAGGCCGCGCTCGCCGTCGACCTGCCGTCGGCGCAGGTCAAGGGCATTCATATGTCGCGGCTGTACCGCCTCCTCGACGAGAGCGCGCAGCAGCCGCTGTCGCCGTCGCGGCTGTCGCAGTTGCTGCGGGCGATGGTGCACAGCCATGCCGACTGCGCCTCGACCGCAGCGCGGGTGTCGCTGCGCCTGGACCTGCTGCGGCGCAGCCCGGCGCTGCACACGCCGGGGCTGGCCGGATGGCGGGCGTATCCGCTGCGGATCGACGCCGAACTGCGCGGCGGCGTGGTCCGTCTGGGGTTGGGCGTGGAGTTGCTGTACTCCTCGACCTGCCCATGCTCGGCGGCGCTTGCGCGGCAACTGCTCAGCGAGGCTTTCGTGCAGCAGCACGTGGATCAGGCGTCGGTCCCGCGCGAGGCGGTGGCGGACTGGCTGCTCCGGCACGGCAGCCATGCCACCCCGCATAGCCAGCGCAGCGTGGCCTCGGTCCGGGTCGGCCTGTCGGCGCGCGCGGTGTGTTTCGACGCCGAGGGCGTGATCGCGCTGGCCGAGCAGGCTTTGGCCACGCCGGTGCAGGCGGCGGTGCGCCGCGCCGACGAACAGGCGTTCGCGCGCCGCAACGGCGAGAATCTGATGTACGTGGAGGACGCTGCGCGGCGCCTGCAGCAGGCGCTGGGCGCGCACTACGCCGAGGTGCAGGTGCAGGTGCGGCATCTGGAGAGCCTGCATGCGCACGATGCGGTGGCGGAGACCGCGTCGGCGGCGGGGGCGTTGGCCGAGGCCGTCCGCTGAGATCCGGTGCCAGGCGTCTGCTGGCCGTCCACCGGGCCGCGCGGTCCGTGGCGACGGCCTGGCTGGCCGCGATCATCCGGGCGGCGTGGCGACCGCGGCCGTTTGCCGGGGATGGGCCAAGCCGCGATGCGCCGGGTCCAGGATGGCCGGCGCCTGGGCCCCGTCCTGCCCATGCCGCAGTTCCCCGAAACGCAAAAAACCCCGCCAAGGCGGGGTTTTTGCTGTGTCGCGCTGCAGCCGAGGCGAGGATGGCGCTCCCTAGGGGACTCGAACCCCTGTTTTAGCCTTGAGAGGGCCACGTCCTAACCACTAGACGAAGGGAGCGTTTGGTCGCGTCGATTGCAGCGCGCTAGTATATGGGTCTCGCCGCCCTTCGGCAATCCCGCAACCCGATACGGAAGCGCCATCATCAATCCGCCAGTTCCATCGCCATTCACCCTGCGCGCGATCCCGCGCGATCAGCACCCCATCTCGCGCAAGGACATCAGCCCCAACGCCCTGCGCGTGCTGTACCGGCTGCGCGAAGCCGGCTTCGGCGCGTACCTGGTCGGCGGCGCGGTCCGCGACCTGCTGGTCCAGGTCCAGCCCAAGGACTTCGACGTCGCCACCGACGCCACCCCCGAGCAGGTCAAGCAGCTGTTCCGCAACTGCCGCCTGATCGGCCGCCGCTTCCGCCTGGCGCACGTGGTCTACGGCCGCGAGATCATCGAGGTCGCCACCTTCCGCGCCAACGTCGACGACGGCAGCGGCGACCGCGAGGTGGACAACGGTCGCCTGGTCCGCGACAACGTCTACGGCAGCATCGAGGACGATGCGGTGCGCCGCGACTTCACCTGCAACGCCTTGTATTACGCCATCGAGGACTTCTCGGTGCGCGACTACACCGGCGGCTTCGAGGACGTGCAGGCGCGGCTGATGAAGCTGATCGGCGACCCCGAGCAGCGCTACCGCGAGGACCCGGTGCGCATGCTGCGCGCGGTGCGCCTGGCGGCCAAGCTCGATTTCGAGATCGAGGCCGGCACCGCCGAGCCGATCCCGCGCCTGGCCGGACTGCTGGCCGAGGCCGCGCCGGCGCGGCTGTTCGAGGAAGTGCTCAAGCTGTTCCTGTCCGGCCACGGCGTGGCCAGCTTCGAGGGCCTGGAACGGCACGGCCTGCTCGCCGCGCTGTTCCCGGAGAGCGCGGCGGCGCTGCGCTCCAACCGCAGCGGCGCATTGCGGCGGATGCTGATCGAGGGCCTGCGCAACACCGACAACCGTGTCGCCAACGACGAGCCGGTGTCGCCGGCGTTCCTGTTCGCGCTGCTGCTGTGGCCGGCCTATTGCCGTGCGTTGATGACCCTGCAGAAGCAGGGCATGCAGATGGAGGAGGCGCAACGCCGCGCCGCCGACCGGGTGACCCTGCACCAACTGAGCACCGTGGCGCTGCCGCGGCGCTTCTCGCTGCCGATGCAGGAGATCTGGCTGCTGCAGTCGCGCTTCACCTCACGCCAGCGCAAGCGGGTGATGCGCACGCTGTCGCATCCGCGCTTCCGTGCCGCGTTCGATTTCCTGATCGTGCGCCAGTCCGCCTCCGACGAGCATGCGGCCGACATCGCCTACTGGCGCGAGCTGCAGCAGCAGCCCGGCTACGCGCCGCCGCCGCGCGGCTTCGACCCGGAGGTGGACTACGCCGGCGACGAGCTGGCGTTCGCGCCGCCGGCCGACAGCGAAGAGACCCCCAAGCGCCGCCGGCGCCGGCGCCGCCGCCCGGACGCCACCGCGCCCGTCGAGTGAGCACCGTGGTGGAGACGCCGGTCCAGGCCTGCATCGGCCTGGGCGGCAACCTTGGCGACGCCGCGGCGACCCTGCGCGCGGCCCTGGCCGCGCTCGACACCCTGCCGCAGACCCGCCTGCTGCGCGCCTCGCAGCTGTATCGCAGCCCGGCCTGGGGCCGCGAGGACCAGCCGGACTTCATCAACGCCGCGGCGCTGGTCACCACCACGCTGCCGCCGCCGGCGCTGCTGCAGGCGCTGCTTGAGTTGGAAAGCCGCCACGGCCGCCAGCGCCTGCCCGGCGAGCGCTGGGGCCCGCGTACCCTGGACCTGGACCTGCTGCTGTACGCGCAGGCGGTGATTGACCTGCCCGGGCTGCAGGTGCCGCATCCGTTCCTGCACCAGCGTGCCTTCGTCCTGCTGCCGCTGGCGGAGATCGCCGCGGAGGCGGTCATTCCGGGGCATGGAACGGTGCGTGACGCACGCGACCGCATCGAAACCGGCGGGATCGTGCCAATCGGTAGATAATGCTCGGCTCATTACCGCAGCACATGAGCTTATGAGCAGCCACGCCGACAGCAAGCCCTGGACCGTTCCCGCCCTGGCCGAGGCCAAGCGCCGCCAGCAGAAGCTGGTGATGCTGACCGCGTACGACGCCGGCTTCGCGCGGACCTTCGACGCCAACGGCGTGGACCTGATCCTGATCGGCGACTCGCTGGGCATGGTGGTGCAGGGCCACGACTCGACCCTGCCGGTGACCGTGGACGACATCGCTTATCACACCGCCGCGGTGGCGCGGGTGCTGCAGCGGGCGCTGCTGGTGGCCGACCTGCCGTTCCAGTCCGATGCCACCCCCGAGCGCGCGCTGGACGCGTCGGCCCGGCTGCTGCAGGCCGGGGCGGAGATGGTCAAGCTGGAGGGGGCCGGCCACAAGCTGGAGGTGATCCGCTTCCTCAGCGAGCGCGACATCCCGGTGTGCTCGCACCTGGGCCTGACCCCGCAGTCGGTGCTGACCTTCGGCGGCTATAAGATCCAGGGCCGCGAAGAAGCCGCTGCGGCCAGGCTGCTCGCCGACGCCAAGGCGGTCGCCGCGGCCGGCGCCGCGCTGCTGGTGCTGGAATGCGTGCCGTCGCCGCTGGCCGCGCGGATCACCGCCGAGATCGACATCCCCACCATCGGCATCGGCGCCGGCCCCGAGTGCGACGGCCAGGTGCTGGTGATGCACGATTTCCTCGGCCTGGACAGCGGCCACCGTCGCCCGCGCTTCGTCAAGGATTTCCTGGCCGAGGGCGGCTCCATCGCCGGCGCCGCGCGCGCCTACGCCGACGCGGTGCGTGCCGGCACCTTCCCCGACGCCGAACACGCCTACGCCAAATGATCGAGACCATCACCGACCTGGCGCGACTGCGCGCCGTCGTCACCGGCTGGAAGCGGCAGGGCCTGCGCGTGGCCTTCGTGCCGACCATGGGCAACCTGCATGCCGGGCATTTCTCGCTGGTGATGCTGGCGCGGCAATACGCCGACCGCGTGGTCTCCAGCGTGTTCGTCAACCCGACCCAGTTCGGCCCGAACGAGGATTTCACCCGCTACCCGCGCACCCCGGAAGCCGACACCAGCGGCCTGGAAGGCGCCGGCTGCGACGTGCTGTGGCTGCCGACGGTGGAGAGCATGTACCCGCTGGGCGTGGAACTGGCGCTGCGCATGCACACGCCCGGCGTCAGCGAAGTGCTGGAGGGTGCCTGCCGGCCCGGCCATTTCGACGGCGTCTGCACCGTGGTTGCACGCCTGTTCAACCAGGTGCAGCCGGACCTGGCCGCGTTCGGCAAGAAGGACTACCAGCAACTGGCGGTGATCCGGCAGATGGTCGCCGACCTGGCGTTCCCGATCGAGATCCTGGGCGGCAGCATCGTGCGCGAGGCCGACGGCCTGGCGATGAGCTCGCGCAACCAGTACCTGTCGGCCGAGGAGCGGCCGCGCGCGGCGCAGATCCACCGCACCCTGCGGGCGATGCGCGACGGTCACCTGGCCGGGCGCCCGCGCGCGCAGGTGGAGGCGGACGCGACCGCGCAGTTGCAGGCGGCCGGCTTCGAGGTCGACTACAGCGTGCTGCGTGCGCCCGACCTGAGCGAGCCGCAGGACGGTACCGGCCCGCGCGTGGCGCTGATCGCCGCGCGCCTGGGCCGCACCCGGCTGATCGACAACCTGGAATTCTGAGCGCGGCAGGCCCTGGGCCGGTGTCGTAGGAGCGGCTTCAGCCGCGACCGGGCTTCCCCGTGAACGCCTGTCGTGGCTGAAGCCGCTCCTGCGGTGCTGGATGCGAGGCGGCCCGGCCACCACCGCCACCTAACCCTCGGCTGCTAAACTGCGCGTCTTTCCTGACCGCAGTCCGCCCCATGCAACTGAGCCTGTTGAAGACCAAGATCCACCGCGCCACCGTCACCCATTCCGAGCTGAACTACGAAGGCTCGATCGCCATCGACGGGCTGCTGCTGGAGGCGACCGGCATCCGCGAGTTCGAGCAGGTGCACATCTGGGACGTCACCAACGGCGCGCGGTTCAGCACCTATGCGATCCGCGCCGACGAGGGCAGCGGCATCATCTCGCTCAACGGCGGCGCCGCGCGCCACGTGCAGGTCGGCGACCTGATCATCATCGCCGCCTTTGCCGGCATGAGCGAAGAGGAAGCCGCGCGCTTCCAGCCGACCCTGGTCTACGTGGACGGCAACAACAAGATCACCCACACCAACCACAGCATCCCAAAGCAGGCCGCATGACACAGTCCACCGGTTTCGACGCACTGCATTCCCACGCCCAGCGCTTGCGCGGGGCGCGCCTTCCCGACCTGCTGGCGGCCGAACCCGGCCGTGCCGAGACGTTGGCGCTGCAGGTCGGACCGCTGTACTTCAATTTCGCGCGGCAGAAGTACGACCGCGCCGCGCTCGACGCGCTGCTGGCGCTGGCCGCCGAGCACGACCTGGCCGGCGCGTTCCAGCGCCTGTTCCGTGGCGAGACGGTCAACGTCACCGAAGGCCGCGCCGCGCTGCATACCGCGCTGCGCGGCGACCTCACCGGCGCGCCGGTGGCCAGCCAGGCCCACGCCAGCGCCCGCGAGGTGCAGCAGCGCATGCGCGCGCTGATCGACGCACTGGCGCAGACCGAGGTCACCGACATCGTCAGCGTCGGCATCGGCGGCTCCGATCTCGGCCCGCGCCTGGTCGCCGACGCGCTGCGTCCGGTCGCTGGCGCGCGCTTCCGCGTGCATTTCGTCTCCAACGTGGACGGCGCGGCGATGCAGCGCACCCTGGCCACGCTGGATCCGGCGCGCACCGCCGGCGTGCTGATCTCCAAGACGTTCGGCACCCAGGAAACCCTGCTCAACGGCCAGATCCTGCGCGACTGGCTGGGCGGCAGCGAGCGCCTGTACGCGGTCAGCGCCAACCCCGAGCGGGCCGCCAAGGCCTTCGACATCGCCGCCGGCCGCGTGCTGCCGATGTGGGACTGGGTCGGCGGCCGCTACTCGCTGTGGTCGGCGGTGGGCTTCCCGATCGCGCTGGCGATCGGCGCTGACGCCTTCGAACAGTTGCTGGAAGGCGCCGCGCAGTTCGACGAACACGCCCTGACTGCGCCGCTGGAGCGCAACGTGGCCGTGCTGCACGGCCTGACCACGCTGTGGAACCGCAACCTGCTCGGCTACGCGACGCAGGCGGTGATGACCTACGACCAGCGCCTGGCGCTGCTGCCGGCCTACCTGCAGCAGCTGGTGATGGAAAGCCTGGGCAAGCGCGTGCGCCTGGACGGCAGCCCGGTCGAGGCCGACACCGTGCCGGTGTGGTGGGGCGGCGCCGGCACCGACGTGCAGCACAGCTTCTTCCAGGCGCTGCACCAGGGCACCAGCATCGTGCCGGCCGACTTCATCGGCTGCATCCGCAACGACGACCCGTACACGGTCAACCACCAGGCGCTGCTGGCCAACCTGCTGGCGCAGACCGAGGCGCTGGCGAACGGGCAGGGCAGCGACGATCCGGCCCGCGACTATCCGGGCGGCCGCCCGAGCACGCTGATCCTGCTCGACGCGCTGACCCCGCAGGCGCTGGGCGCGCTGATCGCGATGTACGAGCACAGCGTGTACGTGCAGTCGGTGGTCTGGGGCATCAACGCCTTCGACCAGTTCGGCGTCGAACTGGGCAAGCAACTGGCCAGCCAGTTGCTGCCGGCGCTGCAGGGCCAGTCCACCGAGGTCGCCGACCCGGTCACGCGCGCGGTGCTGGCGCGGTTGCAGGGCTGAGCGGGTCCACATCCCGATCGCGCGAGCCTGAGCGGCTCGCGCGATCGTTCAACGCTGCCGGGCGCTGCGCCTAGACCTCGTCCAGGCGCAATCCGACCGGGTCGCCGGTGAGGTAGCCCACCGCGGCGCCGTAGCGGTCCTTGTAGTTGGCGCGGATCAGTGGATCCAGTTGCGCCTTGACCTTGTCGTGCAGCGGGCTTTCCCAGTCGCCCGGATGCTGGAAGTTGCTCATCACGTAGGTCCAGCCATGGATCTCGTCGACCGCATGCAGGCCGGTGGATTCGGCGCCGGCCGGCACCGACAGCAGGCGCGACAGCGTGCCGGTGTCGACGTTGTAGGCCCACAGGAAGTTGTTCACGTGCATGGCGCTGTCCTCGCCGATGAACAGCGTGCGCAGGCGTTCGGAGAACTTGATGTTGTCCGGATTGGCGATGCGCTCGGGGTCGGCCAGATTGCCCAGCGCGTCGGCCGCGGGCAGGTCGCGGCCGGTCAGTGCGGGCGGGGCACTCATGGACACCGGTACCCAGTCGCTGCAGATCGGCCGGCCGAGCTGGTCGCGCTGGCCGCCGCGCAACGGCAGCGCGTAGATCGCGCCGGCGGTCGGCCCTTCCACACGGATGTCGCCGGAGCCGTCGAGCATGCTGCCCTGGATGTAGGACATCGCCGAGTAGGCGATGCGGTCGCGGGGATCGACCGTGGTGCCTTCCATCTTGGTGAAGCCCAGGCTGCCGCCGACCAGCGCGGCGTAGCGGTGGGTTTCCAGGAAGGCGGCGGCCTGTTCCATGCCCGGGCGCAGCCGCACCCAGTTGAAGCCGCCGCTGTAGGGAATGCGGGTGTAGCTGGTGTCGCCCGGATCGCGCGTGGCCACGTCCATGATGTCGTCGATGCGCAACACGTCGGCCATCGCCTCGATCTCGTCGCTGCTGGCGCTGCCGAGGCGGATCCAGTCCAGGGTGGCGGCGCCGGGGCCGCTGGCCGAGCGCTGCCGCCACTTCGCCACGTACAGGGTGCCGCTGGACAGGTCGCAGGGGCGGTCGGCGACGAACAGGAACAGGCCGCCGTTGCTGGCGTCGTCGCCCATCAGCACGGTGCGCCGGTCCGGCATCACCTGCACCAGTTCGTGCGAGATGCGGCCCAGGCAGTAGTGCTTGCGGATGCTGCCGCTGCCGTCGGCATGCACGGTCACTTCCGGCAGGTGCCCATAGTGGTAGGGATTGGCGCGCCTGGGATCGCCATAGAGGTGTTCGCTGAAGCGCTGGAACTGGGTGTTGCCGGCGATGCTGGCGGCATCGGGTTCGTACTCCTCGCTGGACAGATGCGTGTTCCAGGGCGAGAGGCTGGCGCCGCAGGTGGTCCACAGACCGTGGACCGCCGAGGTGTCGACGTTGTGGTACTTGACCAGGCGCAGGTGGCCGGTGCGCGGGTCCTGGTCCAGGGTCAGCACCGCGATCGGCGCCGGCAACTGGCGATAGGTGCCGTTGCCGGCGAGGTCGCGCGTGGTGTACTCGAACTGCACCACCGCGAACACCGTGTTGCCGCGCACGCCGGGCACGTGCGCGTGCGGCAGGGTCAGCAGCGACGAGCCGTCGGGACAATCCGAGAAGAACGGACGTTCGCTGCCGGGGACCGATCGGTCCAGGATCGGGCGGTTGTGGATGTCGTAGTAGCCGCCGGCCAGCACGGTGCCGCCGGCGCCGTCGGGGACCTGGTCGCCGGTCATGAAGAACGGGCGGTAGGCCAGGGCATACCGCTGGCGGCTGCCGTCGTGCAGGACCACATCGACATGCGAGCGCACGCTGGTGGTGGCCATCGCCGCCGGCTCGGCCAGCGACGGCGCCGCCATGCCGTCGAAGCGGACCGCGCGCACGCGCGGCCGGGGCGGGTGGCCTGGCCGCGGTAGGGGCTGGGCCGGCAGACGCGCAGTCGTGGGGTCGCTGGCCAACGCCGCGGCGGACAGGCTGCCCAGCGGCAGCAGGGAGGTACCGGCCAGCAGGCGCAGGGCACGGCGGCGACCGGAATCGGGGAGATGGGACATCGGGGGACTCTCCAGAACGGGCGGGATACCGGCCACTCCCCCCCTGTGCCGGCCAGGCCCAACCTAGGCGTGCTTGGTGACATTTGTTTGAAACCTGCGAACGCACCGCGGCCGGCGACAGGCGCCGGACCAGCCACCGCCTTGCGCAGTGCGCCGCCCAGCCGATATTGCGGCGCAACAAACCCGGGGCCGCGGATGGCGGCCGGGAGCGCTGGTGACGACCGGGACGCGGCCCCAGGTAAGCGCGGCCGGTATTCCATCGCTATAGCGTCAATCGATATACCGCTGGCATTGGGGCATACCTCGCGCCGCGGTTGACAGGCTTGGGGCGATTCGGGAAGCGTAGGCGCCGGCCGCCCTTCGGCGTGGGCGGTCCGGCCGCGACATGGCATGCGTTCGCCGTTCCTGGGAGGGAGTCTCTTGCACACACAGACCGCTGGCGCGCGCGCGCCACTTCGCACGGCGCTGGCCGCGGCCGCCGCTTTGGGGCTGCTGGCGCTGGCCGCCGCCGTTCCGGGTCGCTCCGTTCCGGCCGCACCGGCGGCCGCGCCGCCGCCCCCGCCGATCCACCCGGACCGTTGGCCGTCGCCGGCCTGGCCGCTGAAGGAGGATCCGGCGCTGGAGGCGCGCATCACCAAGCTGATGGCGCAGATGTCGGTGGAGCAGAAGGTCGGGCAGACCGTGCAGGGCGACATCGGCAGCATGACCCCGGAGGACGTGCGCAAGTACCACATCGGCTCGGTGCTGGCCGGCGGCAATTCCGATCCCGGCGGCAAGTACGACGCCAGCCCTGCGCAGTGGCTGGCGCTGGCCGATGCCTATTACACGGCGTCGATGCAGACCGACGGCGCCGGCCCGGCGATCCCGATCATCTTCGGCATCGATGCGGTGCACGGGCAGAGCAACATCGTCGGTGCCACGCTGTTCCCGCACAACATCGGCCTGGGCGCGACCCGCGACCCGGACCTGATGCGCAAGATCGGCGAGATCACCGCCGTCGAGACCCGTACCACGGGCATGGAGTGGACCTTCGCCCCGACCGTGGCGGTGCCGCAGGACGACCGCTGGGGCCGCACCTACGAAGGCTATTCGGAGTCGCCCGAGGTGGTGGCCAGCTTCGCCGGCAAGGTGGTCGAGGGGCTGCAGGGCGTGCCCGGCACGCCGGGTTTCCTGGACGGGTCGCACGTGATCTCCTCGGTCAAGCACTTCCTCGGCGATGGCGGCACCACCGACGGCAAGGACCAGGGCGATACCCGCATCAGCGAGCAGCAACTGCGCGACATCCACGGCGCCGGCTATCCGCCGGCGATCGCCGCGGGGGCACAGACGGTGATGGCCTCGTTCAACAGCGTCAACGGGGTCAAGATGCACGGCAACACGGTCATGCTGACCGACGTGCTGAAGGGGCAGATGCACTTCGGCGGCTTCGTGGTCGGCGACTGGAACGGCCATGCCCAGGTCCCCGGCTGCCGCAAGGACGACTGCCCGGCCGCGTTCAACGCCGGCGTCGACATGCTGATGGCGCCGGACAGCTGGAAGGGCGTCTACGAGAACGCGCTGAAGGCGGTGAAGTCGGGCCAGATTCCGATGGCGCGGCTGGACGATGCGGTGCGGCGCATCCTGCGGGTGAAGCTGCGCCTGGGCCTGTTCGAGGCCGGCAAGCCGTCGCAGCGCCCGCTCGGCGGCAAGTTCGCATTGCTGGGCGCGCCCGAGCACCGCGCGGTGGCGCGGCAGGCCGTGCGCGAATCGCTGGTGCTGCTGAAGAACCAGCAGCAGGTGTTGCCGCTGAAGCCGCAACTCAAGCTGCTGGTGGCCGGCGACGGCGCCAACGACATGGGCAAGCAGGCCGGCGGCTGGACCCTCAACTGGCAGGGCACCGGCACCAAGCGCGCCGACTACCCCAACGGCACCACCATCTGGGAGGGCCTGCAGCAGCAGGTCAGCGCCGCCGGCGGCAGCGCCGAACTGGCGGTGGACGGCAAGTTCGCGACCAAGCCGGACGTGGCGGTGGTGGTGTTCGGCGAACATCCCTACGCCGAATTCCAGGGCGACGTCGCCACGCTGCTGTACAAGCCCGGCGACGACAGCGACCTGGACCTGATCAAGTCGCTCAAGGCGCAAGGCATCCCGGTGGTGGCGGTGTTCCTGAGCGGGCGGCCGCTGTGGGTGAACCGCGAGATCAATGCCGCCGACGCCTTCGTCGCGGCCTGGTTGCCCGGCTCGGAAGGCGGCGGCATCGCCGACGTGCTGCTGCGCAAGCCCGACGGCAGCGTGCAGTACGACTTCCACGGCAAGCTGAGCTTCTCCTGGCCGCGCACCGCGGTGCAGTTCGCCAACAACGTCGGGCAGAAGAACTACAACCCGCAGTTCGCCTTCGGCTATGGCCTCACCTATGAAGACAAGGGCGATCTGAGCCGCCTGTCCGAGGTGTCGGGCGTGTCCGGCGCGCAGGCGGTGGGCGGGGTATACCTGGACCGCGGCAAGCCGGCGACCGGCATCAACCTGATCCTGTTCGGCGGCGCCCAGACCAACCTGCCGGCGGCGACCTTTCCGGCGGCGTTGGCCGACGGATCGCTGAAGGTCACCGCGATCGACGACAAGGCGCAGGAGGATGCGCGGCGCTTCGTCTGGTCCGGCGGCGGCAAGGCCGGCATGGCGCTGGTGTTGCCCAAGCCGTTGGACGTCTCGCGCGAGAGCAATGGCGACGTGCAACTGATCCTGACGTTGAAGGTGGACGCGGCGCCCGGCGCAGCCGCGCGCATCGGCGTGGCCTGCGGCCACGACTGCGGCGCGCGCGTGGACCTGGGCAAGGCCCTGGCCGCGCTGCCCAAGGGCGAGTGGCGCACGCTGGGCGTGCCGTTGAAGTGCTTCGCGGCGGCCGGCGCCGACCTGACCCGGCTGGAGCGTCTGCCGGAGATCGAGAGCGACGGCGCGCTGGACATGGCGCTGTCGCGGATCGCGCTGGGCAGCAGCAACGACGCGCAGAGCGTGGTCGACTGCCCGCTGCACTGAGTGGCGGCGCGACGGCCGCGGACGGATTTCTTGAACGAGCGGCGCCGCCCATGCGGGGGGCGTCATGGACAACGGTGCGACAGGGCTGCGGCCCGTAGGAGAAGGCAGTGGGGTTGGCGACGTTGGATGTGGCGATCGTGGTGGTCTACCTGGCGGGCATCTTCCTGCTCGCGCAATGGGTGTCGCGGGAGAAGGCCGGGCACCGCAAGAGCGCCGAGGACTACTTCCTGGCCAGCAAGACCCTGCCGTGGTGGGCGATCGGCGCCTCGCTGATCGCGGCGAACATCTCCGCCGAGCAGATCATCGGCATGGCCGGTTCCGGCTATGCGATCGGCCTGGCGATCGCCTCCTACGAGTGGATGGCGGCGCTGACCCTGCTGATCGTCGGCAAGTTCTTCCTGCCGATCTTCCTGCGCAACGGCATCTACACCATGCCGCAGTTCCTGGAGCAGCGTTACGGCAAGTGGATCCGCACGCTGATGGCGGTGTTCTGGCTGCTGCTGTACGTGTTCGTCAACCTGACCTCGATCCTGTGGCTGGGCTCGATCGCGGTGAGCCAGGTCACCGGCATGGACCAGACCCTGGCGCTGGCGCTGATCGGCGTGTTCGCGCTGGTCTACCAGCTGTACGGCGGGCTGAAGGCGGTGGCGCTGACCGACATCGTCCAGGTCACCCTGCTGGTGCTGGGTGGCCTGCTGGTTGCCGGGCTCACCCTGTCGCGGATCGGCGACGGCGCCGGCGTGCTCGCCGGCTTCCGCCACCTGTGGAACGCGCACCCCGAGCACTTCCACATGATCCTGTCCAAGGACAACCCGTTCTACAAGGATCTGCCGGGCCTGAGCGTGCTGCTCGGCGGCCTGTGGGTGATGAACATCAGCTACTGGGGCTTCAACCAGTACATCATCCAGCGCGCGCTGGCGGCCAAGAACATCGGCGAGGCGCAGAAGGGCATGGTGTTCGCCGCCTTCCTCAAGCTGCTGATGCCGGTGGTGGTGGTGGTGCCAGGCATCGCCGCGGTGGTGCTGGCGCCGGACCTGGCCAAGCCGGACCAGGCCTACCCGACCATGATGCAACTGCTGCCCAGCGGCATCCTCGGCCTGGTGTTCGCTGCGCTGGTGGCGGCGATCGTGGCCTCGCTGGCGTCCAAGATCAATTCGGTGGCGACCATCTTCACCCTGGACTTCTACGCCAAGTTCCGCCCGCAGGCCGACCAGCCGCAGCTTGTGCGGGTCGGCCGGGTGGCCGCGGTGACCTCGGTGCTGATCGGCATCCTCACCGCGCGGCCGCTGCTGGGTAATTTCGACCAGGGCTTCCAGTTCATCCAGGAGTTCACCGGCTTCTTCACCCCGGGCGTGGTGGTGATCTTCATGCTCGGCCTGTTCTGGAAGCGCGCCAACGAGGCCGGCGCGCTGACCGCGGCGATCGGCTCGGTGCTGCTGTCGTTCGCGCTGAAGAAGCTGTGGCCGGAACTGCCGTTCATGGACCGCATCGGCCTGGTGTTCGTGCTGTCGCTTGTTGCGGCGGTGGTGGTGTCGCTGCTGACCCCGCAGGCGCCAGCGCGCGACCTGATCCGCACCGACGACGTGCGCTACGGCACCACGCTCGGTTTCAAGCTTGGCGCGGCCGCGGTGATCGCGATCCTGGTGGCGCTGTACGCGGTGTTCTGGTGAGCCACGGGCGGGCCGTGGCGCGGCGCGCTCAGGCGTCGCCGCCCTGCCACGGCTCGGCCAGCCAGGCGTCCAGCGCCTCGGCCGTCATCGGTCGCGCGATCCAGTAGCCCTGGCCCTCGTCGCAGCCCCAGTCGCGCAGCATCCGGTACACGGTTTCGCTCTCGATGCCCTCGGCCACCACCTGCTGGCCGAAATCGTGGCCGAGATGGATCATCGACGGCACCAGCATGCCGTCGCTGCGGCTGCCGGGCAGGGCACGGATGAACGACTGGTCGATCTTCAGCGCGCTGGCCGGGATGTTCTTCAGATAGCCGAGATTGCTGTAGCCGGTGCCGAAGTCGTCGATGGCGATCTTCACTCCGAGCACGCTGATCTGCTGCAGCTGTTCGGCCACCCGCTGCGGATCGCGGATCATCGCGCTCTCGGTGAATTCGATCTCCAGCGCGCCGGGCGCCAGCGCATGCTGCTGCAGCAGCGCCTGCAGGCGGACGATGAAGTCGACCTGCTCCAGGTCCACCGCCGACACGTTCAGCGAGACGCTGAAGCCATAGCCGCGCTGCTGCCACAGCGCCGCCTGGGCGATGCCGGTGCGCAGCACCCAGGCGGTGATGCGGCTCATCAGTGCGGTCTTTTCCGCCAGCGGGATGAAGTCGTTCGGCGCCACCGTGCCCAGCAGCGGATGCTGCCAACGCAGCAGCGCTTCCACGCCAACGCATTCGCCGCTGCGCAGACTCACCCGCGGCTGGTAGTGCAGGCTCAGCTGGCCCTGCGCCTCCAGCGCCTCGGGCAAGGCGGCCAGGATGCGGAAGGCGTTGCGCTGGTTGGCGTCGTGATTGCGTTCGTACAGGCTCCAGCGCTGGCCGCGCTGGCGCGCCATGTCCACCGCGGTGGTCAGCGAGCGCACCGTATGGTTGGCGCTGAGCGCCCCGTCCAGGCGCACCGCGCCCAGCGAGGGGCTGGCCGCATGCGGGATGCCCTGGTGGTCGATCGCCGCGGCGAAGGCGTCGCAGACGTGTTCGCACCAGTACTCCAGGTGCGCCGTGTCGCTGCCTTCCATGATGAACACGAAGGTGGTGGTGTCGATGCGGTACAGCGGCAGGCGGTCCAGCGCCTGCCGCAGGCGATCGCGTGCGGCCAGCAGGTAACCTTCTGCGTACTCCCAGCCCAGCGCCTTGACCATGTCGCGGAAGTACTCGATGCCGCACACGTCGATCGCCACCGCGGTGTCGTGCTGGTCCGCGCTCTGCAGCGACAGCCACATGGTCAGGTCGTCGTTGAAGCGGCTGCGGTTGGGCAGCCCGGTCAGGGCGTCGACGAAGCCGCTGTTGCGCAGCGTGTCGATGCGCACCATCAACAGGTCGCGCAGGTCCTGCAGGGTGCGGCGCGCGACCTCGTCGAGCTCGTGGCGCGGCTCGCTGTCGATCACGCACAGCGTGCCGAGGCTGGCGCCGTCGGCCATCAGCAGCGGCGCGCCGGCGTAGAAGCGGATGAACGGCGGGCCGGTGACCAGCGGGTTGTCGCGGAAGCGCGGGTCCTGGCGCGCGTCGGGCACCACCATCAGCTCCGGGCTGTGGATCGCGTAGGCGCAGAACGCCTGGCTGCGCGGCGTCTGCGCCGCCTCCAGGCCGACCCGGGACTTGAACCACTGGCGCTTTTCGTCGATCAGCGAGACCAGCGCGATCGGCACCCGCAGGTAGCGGGACGCCAGCTGCGTGACCAGGTCGAAGACCTGGTCGGCCGGGGTATCCAGCAGGCAGAGCTGGTGCAGGGCGCTGAGCCGTTGCGGCTCGTCCAGCAAGGCGGGCGGAGATTTCAACATACCGAGTTAGCGGCCCGGCGCCGGGGGACTTGAGCGCCAGGCCCGGGCGCGGTTCAGGCCGCGCCGCGCGGCTCAGCGCGGCGGGTCGCGCTGCGGGCTGGGGCGCTTGGCCAGCTTGCGTTGCAGCGACCGGCGGTGCATGCCGAGCAGGCGTGCGGCCGCGGAGACGTTGCCGCCGGTCTCGTGCATGGCCTGCTGGATGTGTTCCCACTGCAGGCGGCTGAGCGGGGTCATCGCATCCGGCACGTCGCTGCCGTCCTCGTCTTCGTCCTCCTCGGCCTCCAGGCCGATCGCGCGCAGGATCATCGGTACGGTGGCCGGCTTGGGCAGGTAGTCGTCGGCACCGAGCTTGATCGCCTCCACCGCGGTGGCGATGCTGGCGTAGCCGGTGACCAGCAGGATGCGCATGTCGGCGCGGATCGCGCGCAGCGGCTGGATCAGCGCCAGGCCGGATTCGTCGCCGAGCTTGAGGTCGATCAGCGCATAGTCCGGCGGCGTTTCGGCGGCCAGCGCCAGCGCGGCGGCGGCGCTGTCGGCGGTACGCGTGTCCAGGCCACGGCGGGCGAGGGTGCGCTGCAGGGTGCGCAGGTACAGCGGATCGTCGTCGACCAGCAGGCCCAGCGGGGTGTCGGTGTTCATGCGGAGGTCTCCAGGGCGAGCAGCGGCAGGCGGAAGCCGACCCGGGCGCCGTGGTCCGGCGCCGGCTCGGTCCACAGCTCGCCGCCCAGGCGTTCGATGGTCGCATGCGACAGCGCCAGGCCCACGCCCATGCTCTCGGGCTTGCCGCTGCGGAACAGGGTGGCCGGCAGGCCGACCTGGTTGGCGTCGAAGCCGCCGCCGTAGTCGCGCACTTCGCCGACCAGTTCGCTGCCGGTGACGCGCACGTTCAGGTCCACCTGCGGGTGGCCGGCGCGTTCGCCGGCGTCGGCGGCGTTGTTCAGCAGCACCTGCAGCAGGTGGCCGATGGCGCTTTCCATGCGCAGCTGCAGCGGCGCGTCGTCGTTGCGGCGCAGGCGCACGGTGGGCCGCACCAACTGCCACTGGTGCAGCACCTGCGCCAACGACACGGTCTGCCCGCCGGCGCGCTGCGCCGGCGCGGCCAGCGCCAGCACCCGCTCGCGGCACTGCACCAGCAGTTCGCGCAGGGTGTCCAGGTCCTCGCGCAGTTCCGGCTGGTCGCTCTGTTCGGCGATGTCGTCGGTGAGCAGGGTCATCGTCGCCAGCGGCGTGTTCAGCTCGTGCGCCACCGACGCGGCATGGGTGGCCAGGGCGACGATGCCCTCGTTGCGGGTGAAGCGCTCGCGCAGCAGCGCCAGCTCGCGCTCGCGTTCGCGCATGGCGATCGCCAGGCGGGTGGAGAACACCAGCACCACCACCGTGGACAGCAGGAAATTGGCCGCCATGCCCCAGCGTTGCAGGTCCAGCGCCTGGTAGGGGCCGTGCGGCAGCGGCAGGCCGAACAGCGCGCTGACCGCATAGCCGGCCACGCAGGCCAGCGCTACCGCCAGCGCCCAGCGCAGCGGCAGGGCCAGCACCGCCAGCGCGATCAGCACCAGGAACAGCGAGCCGAAGGCGTTGCCGATGCCGCCGCTCCAGCCGACCATCCAGGTCAGCACGGTCACGTCGACCAGGATGTGGCCGAAGGCGGTGGCCGGCGCGGCCGAGTCGGCATGGCGCAGGCGCAGTTGCGCGTACAGGTTGAACAGCGCCAGCACCGCCACGCCGGCCCACAGCGGCGCCTGCGGCAGCGGCAACTGCAGCGGCCAGGTCGCCACCAGGATCGTCGCGGCCTGGCCGGCGGTGGCCAGCCAGCGCAGGCTGCACAGGGTGCGCAGGAAGGAGGCATCGGTGGAATCCATGCTGCGCATCGTATGCGCTGGGACCAGGGCCTGCCTGCGACAAACCGTCGCAGCGGCGCCGCCTCGCTGAATCGCCGGTGCCGGCGCGTGCGGCAGGATGCGCCGCGCAGGCTAAAATGGGCGCATGTACGACGCCGTCAGCCGCCCCACGCCTCCCGCCGACGCCGCGCCCTGGGCGCGCCGTCTCACCCAGCCGGTCCGCATCGGCGGCGTCACCATGGGCGGCGGCAAGCCGGTGGTGGTGCAGTCGATGACCAATACCGACACCGCCGACGTCGCCTCCTCGGTCAAGCAGGTGGCCGAACTGTGGCGCGCTGGCTCGGAACTGGTGCGCCTGACCGTCAACAACCCGGAGTCGGCCGCGGCGATCCCGCGCATCGTCGACAAGCTGCGGATGATGGGCATCGAGGTGCCGCTGATCGGCGACTTCCACTACAACGGCCACCAGCTGCTGGCCGCCGAGCCCGCATGCGCCGAGGCGCTGGCCAAGTACCGGATCAATCCCGGCAACGTCGGCTTCGGCAAGAAGAAGGACACCCAGTTCGCGCAGCTGATCGAATTCGCGCTCAAGTACGACAAGCCGGTGCGCATCGGCGCCAACTGGGGCTCGCTGGACCAGGCGCTGGCCGCGCAGCTGATGGACGAGAACTCGCGGCGCGAAGTGCCGTGGGATGCCGGCCGGGTGCTGCGCGAGGCGCTGATCCGCTCGGCGCTGGATTCGGCCGAGCGCGCGGTGGAACTGGGCCTGGGCCGCGACCGCATCGTGCTCAGCTGCAAGGTCAGCGGCGTGCAGGAGCTGATCGCGGTGTACCGCGACCTGGCGCAGCGCTCGGACTTCGCCCTGCACCTGGGCCTGACCGAGGCCGGCATCGGCAGCAAGGGCATCGTCGCCTCCAGCGCGGCGCTGGCGGTGCTGCTGCAGGAAGGCATCGGCGACACCATCCGCATCTCGCTGACCCCGGAGCCGGGGCAGTCGCGTACGCAGGAAGTGATCGTCGCCCAGGAACTGCTGCAGACCACCGGCCAGCGCGCCTTCACCCCGCTGGTCACCGCCTGCCCGGGCTGCGGCCGCACCACCTCCGAGTTCTTCCAGGAGCTGGCCAAGGTGGTGCAGAACCACGTCCGCGCGAAGATGCCGGAGTGGAAGGTGACCCATCCCGGCGCCGAGAGCATGACCCTGGCGGTGATGGGCTGCGTGGTCAACGGGCCGGGCGAGTCGCGCCACGCCAACATCGGCATCTCGCTGCCCGGCACCGGCGAGGCGCCGGCCGCGCCGGTGTTCATCGACGGCGAGAAGAAGGTGACCCTGCGTGGCGAGAACATCGCCCACGAGTTCGTCGCGCTGATCGACGACTACGTCGAACGGACCTATGTCCGCCGCACCGGATGAGTCCGCCGCCGAGGCGGCCGGCCTGCGCCGCTGGCTGCGGCGCAATGCCTGGCGCGTGATCCTGCTGTTCGCCGGGGTGCTGCTGCCGTTGGGCGTGTTCGTGGCCCTGGCCGACGAAGTGCATGCGCTGGAAGACCTCTACTTCGACGAGCCGCTGTTGTGGAGCATGCGCGGCCTGACCAGCCCCGGCTGGGATCGGTTCTTCACCGTGGTCACCGAGGCCGGCTACCAGTACGGTGTGATCCCGCTGGACACCTTGATCGTGCTGGTACTGCTGGGCCTGCGCCGCTGGCGCGAGGCGCTGTTCGCGGCGCTGTCCTTCATCGGTTCGGCGCTGCTGAACATGGGCGCCAAGCAGTTCTTCCAGCGCGACCGGCCCAGCCTGTGGGAGTCGATCGCGCCGGAGCACCACACCTTCAGTTTCCCCAGCGGCCACGCGATGGGCTCGATGACCCTGGCGGCGGTGCTGATCGCGCTGAGCTGGCGCACCCGCTGGCGCTGGCCGGTGCTGTGGCTGGCCGGCTGCTTCACCCTGCTGGTCGGCGTGTCGCGGGTGTACCTGGGCGTGCATTACCCCTCGGACATCCTCGGCGGCTGGAGCGCGGCGCTGGTGTGGGTGGTGGGGCTGTACCTGCTGCTGTTCCGCGGCGAGCGCCGGCCGCGCTGGCGCGCACGGCGGCTGGCGAGCTGACGCGCGGCAGCGCGATCGCGGCGCTGTGACCCATGGCGTCGCAAGGCCGGACACCGCGGGCTGCACGTCGCTTGGCGCGCGCGCCGCGCAGCCGCAAGGCGTGGCGCTCACGCGCCCGGGAGCGCTGCGTCGGGGAACATCTCGGCAAACCCGTCGCGGCACAGCGAGGCGAACCCGGCGGCACGGTTGAGCATCGCCACTTCCCAGCGTTGCATCGCGCCGCGCCAGTCCGCGGCGCCGACCAGGGCTTCGGCGAGTTCGGCGGCGTCGAGCATGGCCAGGTTGACGCCGACGCCCAGCGGCGGCATGACGTGCGCCGCATCGCCGACCAGCGCCAACCCGCTGCGGTGCGGCCAGCGTAGTCCCGGCGGCAAGGCCACGATCGGGCGTATGGCGGCGATGCGGTCCGCATCGGCGATCAGGCGCCGCAAGGTCGCCGACCAGCCATCGAAGCGCGCCAGCAGGGCGGGCTTGTCGATGCCGTGCAAGGCGCTGTCCGGCCAATCGCCGTGTTCGGGGCCGGTGCGGAAGGCGGCATAGACGCGAATCGTCCCGCCGCCGTTGCGTTGCGCGATGATGCCGGTGGGGCCGTGCAGCGCGAACATCGTGCCGTGCCCGACCAGCGCCGCGCTGTGCGGATGCCGGGTATCCACCTCGGACAGCCACAGTTCGACGAAGGTCACGCCGGTGTACGCCGGGACCACCGGGGTCACTGCGCTGCGCACGCGCGACCAGGCGCCGTCTGCGCCGATCACGATATCGAAGGCGGGCGTGAGCCCATCTTGCAACTGCAGGCGGTATCCCCCGCTGCGGTTGCCGATCACGCCGGTCACCTTGCTGTCCCAGCGGATGGTGGTGCCATCGGTCGCTTCCAGCAGGAGTCGGCGCAGCACGAGACGGTCGATCTCCGGGCGATCGCCGGTCCCCGGAAGCGGCACCTCCTCGCGCAGGACGGCACCGGTGGCGTAGTCCAGCGATCGCTGCTCCTGGTCCTCGTAGCGCGCAATCGCCTTGAACCGTTCCAGCAGCCCGGCCTTGTGCAGGGCCAACTGGCCATCTTCCGGGTGCAGGTCGAGCGTGCCGCCTTGGTCGCGCGCCTCCAGCGAGGCGTCGCCTTCGAACACCGAGACCGGCCAACCATGGCGGTTTAAGATGACCGCGGCCGTGAGTCCGGCGGGGCCGCCACCGACGATCGCGACGCTGGGATGGGTTGAGCGGGTTGGGGTGGGGCTGCGCATGGACGCCACCTTATAGATACATAGGATCCTATGCAATGCCCGACGCGCCTGCCGAGTGGACGCCGCATGCCATGCCGACGTTGGTGGTCGGTCGCCTGGCGCGCCTGCTGCTCAAGCTGAGCGACGAGCGGCTGCGCCTGGCCGGCATCACTGCGGCCCAGCTCCCGGTGCTGGTGGCGTTGAAGCACGGCGAGCAGCGCACGCAGGGCGAACTGGCCCGAATGGCCGGCGTCGAACAGCCGAGCATGGCGCAGTTGCTCGCGCGCATGGAGCGCGACGGACTGATCAAGCGCGAACGCGCGGCCGCGGACAAGCGCAGCGCGGCGATCTCCCTAACCGACCAGGCACTTGCGCTGCTGGAACCTGGCCGCGAGGCCTTGCGCGGCGTCGACCAGCAGGTCTGCGCCGGCCTGCAGCCGGAGGAGCAGCAACTGCTGCTCGGCTTGCTCGACCGCATGATCGCCAACGCCGGATCCGCCGCGTGATGCGCGGCGGTGGCCGCAGTGCCGGTCGCTGGATGATCGCGTAGCGCTGCGCGCTGCGCGCGCCCCTACCAGCTCGAACTGGCGCCACCGCCACCGGAGCTGCCCCCGCCGGAAGACGAGCTGCTGCTGGAGGACGAAGACGAGGAGGACGAGGACGATCCCGCGGACTCGGCCGCGGCGCGTTCCCTGGCGGCCTGATCGGCGTAGTAGCTGGCGGTGTAGGCGAACACCCCGGGCGCGGTCTCGGCGATATGCCCTTTGCGGATCAGCGCATTGCGCCGCCGCGTGAGCGCCTGCAGGAAGCGGCTGTAGCGCCGCGGCGAGCGGTAGCGCTGCGCAGCGATGGCCAGGGTCAGTACCAGGATCAGCAGTTCCAGCGCCAGGAAGATCACCGTCATCGTCATCGACCTGGCCGACAGCAGCACCACGAAGATGCCGGGATTGGCGCTCAGGAACAGGCGGATGAACCATGCCCAGAAACCCCCAGGTGCGGTGTCCTGGACCAGTTCCTCGGGCTGGGCCGACAGGCGCGGGTGCCGTCGCAGCAGGCGCCTGCGCAGGACGCCGGTCCAGGCACTGCGCAGCGGCAGCAGCAGCCAGATCAGCACCAGCAGGCCCGCCCAGGCGATGGCGCCGCGCCGCCAGTGCATGCCGTCGTCGGCCGGTTGCGCCAGTTCGGCGACGGCTGCGGGATCCTGCGCGGCGGCGCGGCCCATGAAGTCGAACGCGGCCACGATCGCGTCGGCGGTGTCGCCCTGGCGCAGGCGCGGCGCCAGGTAGTCGTCCAGCGCGTGCCGGGCGACCACGTCGGGCAGCAGGCCTTCCAGCCCGTAGCCCACTTCGAAGCGCGAACGCCGGTCCTGCATCGCCAGCACCAGCAACAGGCCGTTGTCCGTCCCTTTCTGGCCGAGCTGCCAGGTGCGGAAGGCGCGTTCGGCCAGGCGTTCGATCGGCTCGTCCTGCAGCGACGGCACGAGGTAGACCGCGCCCCAGATGTGCTGGCGCTCGCGCAGGCGCTGCAGCGCCGCGTTGATCCGCTGGGTGTCGTCCGCGCTGAGCGCGCCGGCGGGATCGACCACGTTCGGCGTGTACGGCGGAATGGCGACGGCGCAGCGGCCGAGCGCCGGCCACAGCAGCAGGGCCAGGACCAGCAGGGCGCCAAGCCGGAACGGCGCCCACGCGCGCGCAGCGTCAACATCGCGGCGCGGGACAAGGGCAGAAGCCTGATTGCGCATCGCTAGGCCAGGCTGTGCAGCGCGGCGGCGCGCGCATGCAGTGCGGTCGTATCGAACAGCGGCATCGCCGCGTCGGTGGGGCCGATCAGCAGGGAAATCTCGGTACAGCCCAGGATCACCGCCTCCGCGCCCTGCGCCTGCAGCGCCGCGATCACCTCCTGGTAGCGCAGCCGCGACGGCGCAAGCACCAGGCCCTGGCACAGCTCTTCGTAGATGATGCGATGCACGTCCTCGCGCGCCGGCACATCCGGGATCAGCACCTCGAAGCCGCGCCGCTGCAGCCGGTCGCGGTAGAACGCCTGTTCCATGGTGAAGCGGGTGCCGAGCAGGCCGACGCGGGCGATGCCGGCGGCCTGCAGCGCATCGGCGGTGGCGTCGGCGATATGCAGCAGCGGCAGCGGGACCGCGGCGGCGATCGCGTCGGCGACGCAGTGCATGGTGTTGGTGCACAGCACCAGGAAATCGGCGCCGCCGGCCTGCAGCGCGCGCGCCGACGCCGCCAGGGCGGCGCCGGCCGCATCCCAGTCGCCGTCGCGCTGGTACTGCGCGATCTCGTGGAAATCCACGCTGTGCAGCAGGATCCTGGCCGAGTGCAGCCCGCCCAGGTGCGCGCGGACCGTCTCGTTGATGTGCCGGTAGTAGGGCAGGGTGGATTCCCAGCTCATGCCGCCGATCATGCCGATGGTCTTCATCGTGCGTCGCCTGCCGTGGTTGCGCGTGCGCGAGGATGGTAGCGGCATCGGCTGCGTGCAGCGACCGCGCGCGGCGACTGCCACGACGCCGGAGCGCGGCGCGGCGTCATGCGCGGCACTCAGGCGTCCAGCGTCGGCGGGGTGCCGGCGCCGGCACGCGCTGCACGCCGTGCCAGCACCGCCTCGCGGTGGGCGATATAGGCGTTGGCGCCGAGGATCACCAGCGCGCCCAGCACGGTACCGCCGTCCAGGGTCTCGTCGAACAGCCACCAGCCGAACAGTGCCACCAGCGGCAGTTGGGTGAAGCTGATCGGGGTCAGCGCAGAGACCTCGCCGAGCCGCAGCGCGTGCGTCCACAGCAACTGCCCGAGCGTGCCGAACAGGCCGGTGGCCAGCAGCCACAGCCAGTCGATGCCCTGCGGCCAGCGCCACACGAACAGCGCCGGCAGCAGCGACATCGGCACCCAGAACGCGTAGGTGTAGAACACCACCGTGTTGGCGTCGTCCACCCGTGCCAGTTGCTTGATCTGGATCGCGACCAGCGCGCTCATCACCGCCGCCAGCACCGCCACCAGGGTGCCGGGACTGAACGCGGCGGCGCCGGGGCGCACGATCAGCAGCACCCCGGCGAAGCCGCACAGCACCGCCAGCCAGCGCCGCAGGCGCACCGTCTCGCCCAGCCATAGCGCGGCGGCCAGTGTCGCGAACAGCGGGGTGGAGTAGGACAGCGCGATCGCCTGCGACAGCGGCAGGTGGCCGATCGCCCAGAACCCGGCCAGCATCGACACCAGGCCGATCGCGGTGCGCAGCAGGTAGCGCGGCAGTTGTGCGGTGCGCGGCAGCGGCCGGCCCGGGCGCAGCAGCATCGGCAGCAGGAACAGCAGGCCGAACAGGTTGCGGAAGAAGGCGATCTGCAGCGTCGACAGCTGCGCCGACGCCAGCCGGATCGCCACCACCATCAGCCCGAAGGCCATGGTGCTGGCCAGCATCAGCAGCGCCGCGCGCAGCGGCGTGGGCGCGGCTACCACTGCGCGCCGACGATGCGCGGTTCCGGTTCCAGCACCACGCCGAAGCGCTCGCGCACCGAGGCGGTGATGCGCCGCGCCAGGTCCAGCAGCTCGGCGCCGCTGGCCTGGCCATGGTTGACCAGCACCAGCGCATGCGCGGCGGACACGCCGGCGTCGCCGTCGCGGTAGCCCTTCCAGCCGCAGGCCTCGATCAGCCAGGCTGCCGACAGCTTGCGCTGGCTGTCGTCCTCGCCCGGGAATACCGGCAAGGCCGGGAACTCGTGCTGCAACGCCAGCGCCTGTTCCAGCGGCAGCAACGGGTTCTTGAAGAAGCTGCCGGCGTTGCCGAGCACGTCCGGGTCGGGCAGCTTGCGCCGGCGGATGTTGATCACCGCCTGGGCCACGTCGGGCGCGCCGGGCGTGGTGATGCCCATCGCCTGCAGTTCCTCGCCGATGCCGGCGTAGTCCAGGCGCAGCGCGTGCAACCGCGGCAGGTTGAACTCCACCGCGGCGATCAGGTAGCGGTCGGGCTGGCGCTTGAACAGGCTGTCGCGGTAGCCGAACTCGCAGGCGGCCGCGTCCAGCCGCACGAAGCGCGCATCGGCACGGTCGTAGGCTTCGACCGCGTGCACGAACTCGCCCATCTGCGCGCCATAGGCGCCGATGTTCTGGATCGGTGCGGCGCCGACCGTGCCCGGGATCAGCGCCAGGTTCTCCAGGCCGGACAGGCCCTGCGCCAGCGACCACATCACCAGTTCGTGCCAGCCCACGCCGGCGCCGGCACGGACGATGGCGTAGTCGGCGCGGTGCTCCAGGGTGTCGATGCTGCGGTTGGCGAAGCACAGCACCACCCCGGGCGCATCGCCGGCGAACAGCATGTTGCTGCCGCTGCCCAGCGGCAGCAGCGCGGCGCCGGCCAGTTCCGGCGCCAGCAGCGCCTCGGGCAGCGCCTCGGGCGCGAAGATCTGCAGCAGCCACGGCGCCTGCGCCGCGACGTGGAAGGTGTTGAGCGCCTGCAGCGGCGCCTGCGCGGTGAGCGACCAGGCCGTCGTGCTCATGAGACGACCACGTCCCCGCGGCTGGGCGCTTCGCGGCGCCGGCGCATCGCCTCCACGCACTCGCCGATCAGTTCCGGCCCGCGGAACACCAGGCCGCTGTAGCACTGCACCAGCGCCGCGCCGGCGGCCATCTTCGCCACCGCGTCGGCCCCGGACAGGATGCCGCCGACGCCGATCAGCGGGATGTGTTCTGGCAGGCGTGCGCGCAGCCGGCGCAGCACCAGGGTGGACTGGCCCAGCAACGGTGCGCCGGAGAGGCCGCCGCTTTCCGCGCCCAGCGGCTCATGCTCCAGGCCGGGGCGGGCAACCGTGGTATTGGTGGCGATCACGCCGTCCACCTGCAGGTCCGACAGCACCCGCGCCGCCGCGTCGATGTCGCTGTCGCTCAGGTCCGGCGCCACCTTGACCAGCATCGGCACGCGCTTGCCGTGACGTGCGGCGAGCGCTTCCTGCGCCTCGCGCAGGCGCGCGATCAACTGCCGCAGCGCCTGTTCTTCCTGCAGTTCGCGCAGGCCGGCGGTGTTGGGCGAGGAGATGTTGACGGTGATGTAGTCGGCCAGCGCGTAGACCTTCTCCAGGCAGTGCAGGTAATCGGACGCGGCGTCTTCGTTCGGCGTGTCCTTGTTCTTGCCGATGTTGATGCCGAGCAGGCCGCGCCGGCGCCGCGCGCGTTCGACGTTGCGCACCAGCGCGTCCACGCCCAGGTTGTTGAAGCCCATGCGGTTGATGACCGCCTGCTGCCGCGGCAGGCGGAACATGCGCGGCAGCGGATTGCCGGCCTGCGCGCGCGGGGTGACGGTGCCGATCTCGACGAAACCGAAGCCCAGCGCCAGCAGCGCATCGATGTGTTCGCCGTTCTTGTCCAGGCCCGCGGCCAGCCCGACCGGATTGGGGAAGTCCAGGCCGAAGGCGCGCGTGGGCATCGGCGCGATCGTGCGTGCCAGCAGCGGGTTGGTGCCGGTGCGGTAGGCCAGCTCGATCGCGCGCAGGCCCAGGGCGTGGGCGCGCTCGGCATCGAAGGCGAACAGGAACGGTCGGGCGAGGGAATACATGGCGTGTGGCTCAGTTCAGCGTCCCGGCGAAGGCGCGGGTGCGGTAATGGAAGGCGACGACGCCGTCGCGCTGGTGCCGGTCGAACAACGCGCGCAGCGCCTCCAGCATCGGCGCGTGGCGCGGGTGGCCGGGCAGCGGCGCGTAGGAGGACGACAGCAGGCGTCCGCGCAGCGCCTCGAAGTCCATGCGCTGTTCGTTGGGAAACTGTGCGGTGCCGCGCAGGCCGGTGCCGAACCAGCGCTGCATGGTGGCATCGTCGTGGTAGCGCTCGGCCACCGCACTGTAGTCGGTGCCGTACTCCAGCAGCAGCTGCTCGTAGCCTTCCAGGAACGGGGTGGCGTCGAGCAGGCGCGAGTTCCAGTAGACCAGCGCCAGGCCGCCGGGGCGCAACACCCGCGCCCATTCGCGGCGCACCGCCTCCAGGTCGAACCAGTGGAAGGCCTGCGCGGCGCTGATCAGGTCGACGCTGGCGTCGGCCAGGGTGGTGGCTTCGGCGCTGCCGTCGATGGCGCGGAAGCCAGGCAGATCCTGCAGCAACGCGACGGCGGCCTCGCGCATCGCCGCGTTCGGCTCCACCGCCAGGGTCGGGTGCCCGGCCTGCAGGAACAGGCGGGTGGAGATCCCGGTGCCGGCACCGATGTCGGCGACCAGCGCGTCGCCGGCCACGCCCAGCTCGCCGTGCACCCAGTCGAGCAGGGCCGGCGGATAGCTGGGGCGATAGCGCACGTAATCGGCGACGCGGTCGCTGAAGCGCTCGCGCGGCGCGGCGGCGTCCCGGCTCACGACTGGGTGCTGGCGAACCACGCCAGCCCGCCGAAGAACAGCACGAAGGCCAGCACCGCCAGCACGGCCAGCACCACCGCGGCCCAACCCAGGATCAACCCGCCCACCGCCAGGCCGTCGCCCTGGAAGCGCTGCGGCTGGCGGCGGATCTCCGCGCGCGCCAGATGCCCGGTGATGATCGCGCCGAGGCTGCCCAGCACCGGCATCAGGGTCCAGCCGAGGATGCCGGCGATCAGGCTGACCACGGCGAGGGAATTGGTTTCGCGAACGGTGCTCATCTGGATTCCTCGTGCGAGCAAGGCGGCATGCGCCATGCGGACGCGCGCGTGCGCGGGATGAGCGAATTATCCCAGAAGCGCGCCTGGCGTGCGCCGCTCATGCGGGGATGCGCCCGTGCCGCAACGCATGCGCCCATTGCGGCCGGCCGTTGCGCTCGGCCTGCGCGGCGGCGCTGGCGTGGTCGTAGTCGATCGCGTGCAACTGCGCGTGCCACTGGCCGTCGCGGTAGTCGAGCACGGCGTAGCGCGCCTGCGGCGTGCCGGTCTCGACCCGGTGCGGTTGCGGATGGGTCTCGGCATAGGCGGGCAGACCAACGCTGCCGGGATTGCACAGCAGGCGTCCGTCGTCCAGGCGCAGCGTGCGCGGCAGGTGGCTGTGTCCGCACAGCACCAGCGCCGCCGGCGGCGCGTCGCCCAGTCGCTCGCGCACGCGCTGCGCATCGGCGGCGCGCAGCCGCGGCGGTTCCAGTTCGTCGAGCAGCCAGCACAGGTCGTCGTGCGGCGTGCCGTGGCACAGCAGCGCATGCGGCAACGACAGGGTCGGCGGCAGTGCGGCCAGCCAGTGCCGCTGTGCAGGCGTCAGCTGCGCATGGGCATAGGCGTCGCTGGCGCCCATGGCCGCCGGTTCCAGTTCGCTCAACTGGCGCTCGTGGTTGCCGCGCACCGTGGGCAGCGCCAGCGGCATCAGCCGCGCGGCGGTTTCCCGCGGCCACAGCGGGCCGGAGACGATGTCGCCCAGGTTGACGATCCGGTCCACGCCGCGCCGTCCGATATCCGCAAGCACGGCCTCCAGCGCGGGCAGGTTGCCGTGGATATCGGAGAGCGCGGCCAGGCGCATCTTACAGATCGAACTTGATGCCCTGCGCCAGCGGCAGCGAATCGGAGTAGTTGATCGTGTTTGTCTGCCGGCGCATGTACACCTTCCACGCGTCCGAGCCGGATTCGCGGCCACCGCCGGTGTCCTTCTCGCCGCCGAAGGCGCCGCCGATCTCGGCGCCGGAGGTGCCGATGTTGACGTTGGCGATGCCGCAGTCGCTGCCGGCCGCGGACAGGAACTTTTCCGCCGCCTTCAGGTTCTGGGTGAAGATCGACGAGGACAGGCCCTGCGGCACGCCGTTCTGCATGTCGATGGCCTCGTCCAGGGTGCTGTACTTCATCACGTACAGGATCGGCGCGAAGGTCTCGTGCTGCACCACCTCATCGCTGTTCTTCAGGCCGGTGACGATGGCCGGCAACACGAAGTTGCCCGGACGGTCCAGCGCGGTGCCGCCGGTCTCGACGGTGCCGCCGGCGGCCTTGGCCTTGGCGATGGAATCCAGGAACTGCTCGACCGCACCGCGGCTGTTCAGCGGGCCCATCAGGTTGGCCGGGTCGGTCGGGTCGCCGATCTTGCCTTCGACCTGCTTGTAGGCCTTGACCAGGGTCGCCAGCACGGTGTCGTAGATCGATTCGTGCACGATCAGCCGGCGCGTGGTGGTGCAGCGCTGGCCGGCGGTGCCGACCGCGCCGAACACGATGCCGGGCACGGCCAGCTTCAGGTCGGCGCTCTCGTCGAGGATGATGGCGTTGTTGCCGCCCAGCTCCAGCAGGCAGCGGCCCAGGCGGCGCGCGCACTTCTCGGCGACGACGCGGCCGACCTGGGTGGAGCCGGTGAAGCTGATCAGCGGGATGCGGGTGTCCTCGACCAGGCGCTCGGACAGGGCCACGCCGGCATCGTTGATCAGGAAGAAGATGTCCGGGAAGCCGGCGTCGCGCAGCGCCTCGTTGCAGATCTTCATCGACGCGATCGCGGTCAGCGGGGTCTTGTTGGACGGCTTCCAGATGCAGATGTCGCCGCAGATCGCCGCCAGGAACGCGTTCCAGCTCCACACCGCGACCGGGAAGTTGAACGCGCTGATGATGCCGACCAGGCCCAGCGGCTGGTACTGCTCGTACATGCGGTGGCCCGGACGCTCCGAGTGCAGGGTGTAGCCGTACAGCATGCGGCTCTGGCCGACCGCGAAATCGGCGATGTCGATCATCTCCTGCACTTCGCCGTCGCCTTCCGGCTTGCTCTTGCCCATTTCCAGCGCGACCAGCGAGCCCAGCGCGTCCTTGTGCTTGCGCAGCGCCTCGCCGCACAGCCGCACCGCCTCGCCGCGGCGCGGTGCCGGGGTGGTGCGCCAGACCTTGAACGCGGCCTGGGCGCGGGCGATCACCGTCTCGTAGTCCTGCTCGGTGGTGGCCTGGACCTCGGCGATGATGGCGTTGCTCGACGGGTTGAGCGGCTGCAGCACGCCGGCGCCGGTGGCGCTGGACCACTCGCCGTTGCCGAGGTAGGTGCCGGAGTTGGTGGCGGCGAGGCCGAGCGCCTTGAGCAGGTCAGCGGACATGGAATCTCCTGGGTTCGTTGCGACAGGGAAGGCGACCGCAGGCGGGGGACGCGGGACGCGCAGCCGGCAATTTTAGCAGACCGCACGCGCCCGGCCGCCGCCGCCGGCCTGGGCGCCTGGCGAGCGCAAAAAACGCGCAGGCATGCCGTCGCGCGGGGCTGCACGGCGTGCATAGGCGAGTAAGGGGGCTGAGGGCACGACGTCGCGGCCGCCGGCATAAACGGAATGGTGACCCCGGCGCGATTCGAACGCACGACCTGTCCCTTAGGAGGGGACCGCTCTATCCAGCTGAGCTACGGGGCCATTGGCCTGGCGGAGATTCTACGACGCTGAATCGCGCGTTGTCGCGCCGGCCTGCAATAACACCCTCTACACCTTGTGCCGACGCGGCCTGAGCATCGCCCTGCGTAGGCTGCGTACGTCCGCCACTGTGGCATCCCGACGGCTCGCCTTGCGATCCCGGGTCGCCGCAGCGGCGACGGACGACGACGGAGTCGCATCCGCCGCGTCCGCGACAAGCGTCCCGTCCGCACTGCCTGCGGCGGGGCGATCGCCGCCGCGCATCGGCGGTCCTGGTCGCCTTGGCGCCATTGCCGGCTTGCCGGCATGCACGCGGCGATTTCCACCCCTATGCGAGCAGGAGTCACAGATGAAAACAGCGATGAAGATGGTCCTGGTGGGTTCGATGCTGGCCGCGCTGGCCGCATGCAAGCGCGATGGCGATCACCCGGCCAACGACCCGAACGCGGCCAACCCGCCGGCTGCGGCCGATGGCAGCCCGGCAGGCGGCAGCACCGCCCCGGCCGGCAGCACGGCCCCGGCGGGCAGCACCAGCGGCGACGCCAGCGGCACCGCGACCGGCACCACCGGCACCGATGCCGGCCAGGGCACGATGCAGGGGCAGGACGGCACGTCGCCGACCACGCCGCAGGACCCGGCCAACCCGGATCCGCAGCAGCCGACGCAGACGCCGCCGGCAGATCAGAAGCAGCAGTAAGGACATGCGCAAGCGCGCGGCGCCATGGGCGCCGCGCGCTTGTTGCGGCATGCTTCGACATTGGCCGTGCCTGGTGTTCTCCGGGTGCGGCGGAAGCAGCGCGATCCGGTGCAACGCCGGGTTTTGCGGCCTTTCGCGATAGTCACTTTTGCAACCGTCTTGCTTGGCCAGTCGGCCGATGCTGCGCTTGCACACGCGGCGCTTGACAGCGCCCCGGCGCATGATGTCCTCTTGCGTCCATGCCCCTGGTCCTTGCCCTCATCGCCACTTCGCTTCCGCGCTCGCTTCGGCACGCGGCCGCGGTCGCTGCGGGCATTACCACCGGTATTACCACCCTCACCATTCGCCCGGTGCGGCCCGTCGTCTTCGTCTGATCGTCGAACACCACGGCCCCGCACCCGGATCAGGATGCGGGGGAATCCCTCGGCCTGATGCGAGCGGGGCCTCCACTCCGAGGTCTCCCATGTCGTCCCCCGCCGTCGCTCCCGCTGTCGCCGCTTCGCCTGATTCCGCCGCCGATCCCGCGCTCGCCGCCGCCACCGTCGTGCACAAGTTCGGCGGCACTTCGGTGGCCGATGCCGAACGCTATCGCCATGTCGCGCAGCTGCTGCTGGCGCGCCCGGAGCGTCTCCAGGTCACCGTCGTCTCGGCGATGAAGGGCGTCACCGACGCCTTGATCGGTCTGGCCGAACTGGCCGCGCGCGGCCATGGCGACTGGCGCGAACGCTGGCACGAGACCCGCGCGCGTCATCGCGCCGCCGCGGTCGCGTTGCTGGGCGAGCACGCCGGCGCCACGGTGGAATGGCTGGACGCGCGCTTCGAACACCTGGCCGAGATCCTCGCCGCACTGGCGGTGATCGGCGAGTTGCCGCGGGAAGTGCTGGATCGCGTGCAGGGCCTGGGCGAGGTGTACTCGGCGCAACTGCTGGGCGATCACCTGCGGACGCTGGGCGAGGACTGCGCGGTGCTGGATGCGCGCGAGGTGCTGGTGGTCGATCGCGGCGAACTGGGCGTGGACGTGGACTGGGAGGCCAGCGCGCAGCGCCTGGCGCAGTGGCGCGCGCAGCACCCGCAGCAGCGCATCGTGGTCACCGGCTTCGTCGCCCGCGACCGCGCCGGCCGCATCACCACGCTCGGCCGCAACGGCAGCGACTACTCCGGCGCGATCTTCGCCGCGCTGTTCGAGGCCGCCGAACTGCACATCTGGACCGACGTCGACGGCGTGCTGTCGGCCGATCCGCGGGTGGTCCCCGAAGCGGTGCAACTGGAGACGCTCAGCTACGACGAAGCCTGCGAACTGGCGTATTTCGGCGCCAAGGTGGTGCACCCGCAGACCATGTCGCCGGCGATCGAGCGCGGCCTGCCGATCATCATCCGCAACACCTTCCAGCCCGAGCATCCGGGCACCCGCATCACTGCCAGCAGCGCCACCAGCGGCCCGATCAAGGGGCTGACGCTGAGCCCGGACCTGGCCGTGCTCAACCTCGAAGGCACCGGCCTGATCGGCGTGCCCGGCACCGCCGAGCGCGTGTTCGCCGCATTGCGCAACGCGCGGGTGTCGGTGGTGATGATCTCGCAGGGCTCGTCCGAACATTCCATCTGTTGCGTGGTGCGGCAGAACGAGGCCGAGCGCGCGCGCGACGCGGTGCTCTCGGCCTTCGCCCACGAACTGGTGGTGGGCCAGGTGCAGCGCGTGCAACTGACCACCGGCATCAGCGTGCTGGCCGCGGTCGGCGACGGCATGGCCGGGCAGCCCGGCGTGGCCGCGCGCCTGTTCGAGTCGCTGGGCCGCGCCCAGGTCAACATCCTGGCGATCGCGCAGGGCTCGTCCGAGCGCAACATCTCCGTGGCCATCGACAGCGCCCATGCGACCAAGGCGTTGCGCGCCGCGCATGCCGGCTTCTGGCTGTCGCCGCAGACCTTCTCGGTCGGCGTGATCGGCCCAGGCAACGTCGGTGCCGCGCTGCTGGACCAGTTGCGCGCGGCGCAGCCGCAACTGCTGGCCAAGGCCAACCTCGACCTGCGCCTGCGCGCGGTCGCCTCGCGCAGCACGATGCGCCTGGAGCCGCGCGCCTTCGCCGGCGACTGGCGGCAGGCATTGGCCGCCGGCCCGCAGCCGACCGATCTGGACGCGTTCACCGCGCACCTGTTGTCGGCGCACCTGCCGCATGCGGTGATCATCGACTGCAGCGGCAGCGCCGACGTCGCCGACCGCTATGCCGGCTGGCTGGCCGCCGGCATCCACGTGGTGACCCCGAACAAACAGGCCGGCGCCGGGCCGCTGCCGCGCTTCCATGCCATCCGCGCCGCGGCCGCCGCCAGCGGCGCACGCTTCCGCTACGAGGCCACGGTCGGCGCCGGCCTGCCGGTGATCACCACCTTGCGCGACCTGGTCGATACCGGCGATGCCGTCACCGCGATCGAAGGCATCTTCTCCGGCACCCTGGCCTGGCTGTTCAACAAGTACGACGGCAGCGTGCCGTTCGCGCAGCTGGTGGCCGAGGCGCGCGGCATGGGCTATACCGAACCGGACCCGCGCGACGACCTGTCCGGCACCGACGTGGCGCGCAAGCTGGTGATCCTGGCGCGCGAGGCCGGGCACGAGCTGAGCCTGGAAGACGTGGCGGTGGAGAGCCTGGTGCCGGAAGCGCTGCGCCAGGCCAGCGTGGACGATTTCATGGCGCGCCTGCACGAAGTCGATGCCGCGTTCGCGCAGCGCCTGCAGGCGGCCAAGGCGCGCGGCTGCGTGCTGCGCTACGTGGCGCGGTTGGCGCCGGGCCATGCGCCCAGCGTCGGCCTGGTGGAACTGCCGGCCGACCATGCCTTCGCCAACCTGCGCCTGACCGACAACGTGGTGCAGTTCACCACCCGCCGCTACTGCGCCAATCCGCTGGTGGTGCAGGGCCCGGGCGCCGGCCCGGAAGTGACCGCCGCCGGCGTGTTCGCCGACCTGCTGCGGGTGGCGGCGGGCGAGGGCGCGCGCCTGTGAGCCGGATGCAGACGCTGCCGGCTCACACCGTTGGCACGGCCGCGCTGCCGACGCAGGCCCGCGCGTTCGCGCCGGCCTCGGTGGCCAACGTGGCGGTGGGCTTCGATCTGCTGGGCTATGCGGTGGAGGGCGTGGGCGACACGGTGACGGTGCGCCGTATCGACGCCCCCGAGGTCCGCATCGCCGCGATCCGCGGCACCACCGTGGCGTTGCCCTTGGAGGCGGCTCGCAACACCGCCGGCGCCGCCCTGATGTCCCTGCGCGAGGCGTTGGCGCTGCCGTTCGGCTTCGAACTGGAGATCGACAAGGGCATCCCGCTCAGCTCCGGCATGGGCGGCTCGGCCGCCTCGTGCGTGGCCGCGCTGGTGGCGGCCAACGCCTTGCTCGCCGCGCCGCTGTCGCGCGATCAGCTGTATCGCCATGCGCTGGACGGCGAGGCGGTGGCCAGTGGCAGCCGCCATGGCGACAACCTCGGCCCGATGCTGCTGGGCGGGCTGGTGCTGTCGACGCTGGAGCGGTTGGTGCCGGTGCCGGTGCCGAGCGGCTGGCACAGCCTGCTGGTGCACCCGGACGCGACGCTGGAGACCCGTCACGCACGCGCGGCGCTGGCCGGCGATTACCGGCTGGGCGAGTTCGTGGCGCAGAGCGCGAACCTGGCATTGGTGCTGGCGGGTTGCCATGCGGGCGACGAGTCCCTGGTGCGCGCCGGCTTGCGCGACGTGCTGATCGAGCCGCGGCGCGCGCCCTTGATCGTCGGCTTCGACGCGGCCAAGGCGGCGGCGCTGGCGGCGGGGGCGATGGGCGCGGGCATTTCCGGCGCTGGCCCGAGCGTGTTTGCCTGGTTCGCCAGCCGCGCCGAGGCCGAGGCCGCGGCACCGGCGGTGCAGGCGGCCTTTGCCGATGCCGGCTTCGGTAGCCAGCACTGGGTCTCGCCGCTGCAGTGTCCGGGAGCGACGTTGTTGTAGCGGCGTGTTGGCGCGGCACGACGACGACTTTGTTGCTCCCGCTAGTGCCACTGCTGCTGTTGCTGATTTCGAATTTGCTTTTGTTTTTGCTGTCGCAGTAGCTCTTGTCGTTACTGTTGCTCTGGTTGTTGCTCTTGCTCTTGCTCTTGTTGTTGCTGTTGCCGTACCGGGTTCCCTTCCGAAGCGGCGGCCATCATGGGGAAACACCCGAAGGGCGGCGCACAGGGATGTGCGCCGTCCGCGGCAGGGGCAGGATGCCCCTTCCGCGGATCCCCGCGATGGACGCGGACCCGGAGCGCGCAGCGCGGAGGGCGCGAGGCAGGGCGCGCTTTCTTTTGGTTACTTTTCTTTGCGCGAGCAAAGAAAAGTAACTCGCCCGCAAGGGCGAAAGCCTTTGCCGTTGCTGATGCTTTTGCTGTTAAAGCTCTAAAGCTTGAAGCAAGAGCAACAGCTTCCGCTAACGCGGGTCACTTTTCTTTGCTTGTGCAAAGAAAAGTAACCAAAAGAAAGCACACCCCGCAGCGCGCCCTCCGCGCTGACGCGCTCCGGGTCCGCAGCCACGACGGGCATTTTTCGACGGCACATCCATGTGCCGGCGAAAAACGACGCGCATCCTGCGCGTCGCCCTTCGGGTATTCGCCCGCCGCGGCTGCCGCGCCGAGGGGGCCCGGGTAGAGCAGAACAGCAACAGCCAAAGCAACAGCCAAAGCCGAAGCAGCAACAGCAACAGCCCAGGACGATAGTGCGATCGAATTCCCCTGTTAATGGAACCCCCATGAACTTCATTTCCACCCGTAACGCCGCACCCGCCGTCTCGCTCAGCCAGGCCATCGCCGCCGGGCTCGCCCCCGATGGCGGCCTGTACGTGCCCGAGCGCATGCCCGCCGCGCGCGACCTGCGCGCCGGTGCCAGCCTCGCCGAGACCGCCGCGGAGCTGCTGGCGCCGTTCTTCGAGGGCGACGCCCTGGCCCCGGAACTGCCGGCCATCTGCGCCGAAGCCTTCGACTTCGCCGCGCCGCTGCAGCCGCTGGCCACTCCCGGCGACCATGCGCTGGAGCTGTTCCATGGGCCGACCGCCGCGTTCAAGGACTTCGGCGCGCGCTTCCTGGCCGCCTGCCTGACCCGGCTGCGGCGTGGCGCGGCGACGCCGCTGACCATCCTCGTCGCCACTTCCGGGGACACCGGCGCCGCGGTCGCGGCCGCCTTCCATCGCCAGCCCGGGCTGCGCGTGGTGGTGCTGTATCCGGACGGGCGCGTGTCGCCGCGGCAGGCGCACCAACTCGGCTGCTTCGGCGACAACATCCACGCCTTGCGCGTGGCCGGCTCCTTCGACGACTGCCAGGCGCTGGTCAAGCAGGCGCTGAACGACGCGGATGTACAGGCGCAGGCCCCGTTGAGTTCGGCCAACAGCATCAGCCTGGGGCGCTTGCTGCCGCAGATGAGCTACTACGCGCACGCAGCGCTGCAGCACCATGCCGCGCATGCGCAGCCGCTGAACCTAGTGGTGCCCACCGGCAATCTGGGCAATGCGCTGGCCGCGATCCTGGCGCGCGCCTTGGGCGTGCCGCTGGGCCGGATCGTGCTGGCGACCAATGCCAACCGCGTGCTGCCCGATTTCTTCGCCGGCGCCGACTATGCGCCGCAGCCCAGCGTGGCGACGCTGGCCAATGCGATGGACGTCGGCGCGCCGAGCAACGTGGAGCGTCTGCGCTGGCTGTACCAGGGCGACGATGCCACGCTGCGCACCCAGTTCCAGGCGTACTCGGTGGACGATGCGCAGATCCGCCAGACCATTGACGAACGCTTCCGCCGCTACGGTGAGGTGCATTGCCCGCATACCGCCACCGCGCTGCACGTGCTGCAGCAACTGCGCGCCGAGGGCGCGGAGGCCGACGCCGGCGACTGGGCGGTGGCGGCCACCGCGCATCCGGCCAAGTTCGAAGGGGTGGTGGAGCCGCTGATCGGGCAGCCGGTGCCGGTGCCGCCGGCCTTGGCGGCGTTGCTGCAGCGGCCGGCACAGGCCGAGCCGATCGCGCCGGACTACGCGGCCTTGCGCGCGCGGCTGCTCGCCGGCTGAGCGGTGCGCAGACGGCGGCGCCTGCGCACGTGGTGGCTCAGTCGGACGGCTGCAGCCGCTGCCAGGCGGCCAGGACGATGCCGCGCACCTGCAGCCAGTCCAGGCGCGAGCGCGGGTGGTCGCGCAGGAACACGTCGCGCAGCTGCGCGACCACGTCCTCCACGCGCTGGCCGTGGTACTTGAGGTAGGCGTCGTAGGCCAGCTTCAGCGCCGGCTCGTAGTCGTGGAAGACGTACCCGGGCTGATGGAAGCTGCTGTGCGCGAACTGCGCCTTCCAGAACTCCAGTTCGCGTTCGCGGTCCAGCATCACGCAGGCGCGCGAGGCGTGTTGCATCTCGATGGCGACGGCCATGTTGGCCCTCCGAGTGGTCCCCCCACCGGCACCGCGGCGGCGCCGCAGGTGTGTTGCGCACGCAGTCTATGCCGGCTGGGCGTCGCCGCCGCGATGACTGGCTGAAGCGTTCAGAGGTGGCAAGGCGGTTGCCGCGCCGGCACCCGCCGTCCGCCGCCTCGGCCGGCGCGACGAGGTTGTCCACACCTGGTGTGGAGCGTTGTTCTGGAATCCTGTGGATAAGTGGCTGGGCGCCGCGTGGCGTCGGCGCTTGTGGCAGCATGGCGAAAAAATCGCCGCGGCGACCCGCTCAGTCTTCGTCCGAGGCCAGCCGGTGCAGCGCGGCAAAGTCGCGGATCTCGACCACGTGCAGTTGCGGCAGCGCGATCAGGCCCTGCTGGCGCAGCTTGGTGAAGGTGCGGCTGACCGTCTCCATGGTCAGGCCGAGATGGTCGGCGATGTCGCCGCGGCCCATCGGCAGCACCACCTTGTTGCCGGCATCGCCCTGGCGCGCCGCACGGGCGGCCAGCTTGAGCAGGAAGTCGGCCAGCTTCTCGGCCGGCTGCAGCCGCGCCAGCGCCAGCGCCGCGTCCTGCGCCGCGTCCAGTTCCAGGCAGGCGCGCTGCAGCAGCTTGCGCTCCAGCTGCGGGAACTGGGCGCGCAACTTCTGCATCTGCGCCACCGACACCCGGCACACCCGGCTGTCGGCGATGGCTTCGATGTCGTGGCGGTGCCGGGCCGATTCGCTCAGGCCGACGTAGTCACCGGGCAGGACGAAACCGGCCACCTGGCGGCGCCCGTCGGCGAGGGTGCGGACCAGGCGCAGCGCGCCGGCGGTGACGGTATAGACCGCCTGCCGCGCCTCGCCGGTGCGCGCGAGGGTGGCGCCGGCGGGATAGGTCAGCGAGGTGGTGACCCGTTCCAGCGCCTGCACCTCGTCGCAGGCCAGCGCCGAGCAGATCGCCAGGTGGCGGACCGCGCAATGCAGGCATTCGTTGCCGCGCGCGGCGCGCGGGGCCGCCGGTTCGGCATAGGGCAGGGCGAATCCGGAAGGAGGCCTGTTCATGGGCGTGGCAGCGGCTTCGGCACCCGCGAATGATACGCCGATGCGGCCGGGCGTGGCCGGTGCGGCTAGAATTGGCGTCCCGCTCGCCCCCGAATCGCAGGAGTTCCGCACGTGATCAAGCCCCGTACGCCGCCCGGCATCATGGAATTGCTGCCGCGCGAGCAGATCGCGTTCCAGCGCATGCTGGACGTCATCCGCCGCAATTACGAGCGGTTCGGGTTCCTGCCGGTGGAGACGCCGGTGTTCGAGTTGTCCGACGTGCTGTTGACCAAGTCCGGCGGCGAGACCGAGCGCCAGGTGTATTTCGTGCAGTCCACCGGCGCGCTGGCCAACGCCGCCGCCGAGGGCGGCGAGGGCGGGCTGCCGGAACTGGCGCTGCGCTTCGACCTGACCGTGCCGCTGGCCCGCTACGTGGCCGAGCACGAGCACGAGCTGAGCTTCCCGTTCCGCCGCTACCAGATGCAGCGGGTGTACCGCGGCGAGCGCGCCCAGCGCGGCCGCTTCCGCGAGTTCTACCAGTGCGATATCGACGTGATCGGCAAGGACGTGCTGAGCATCCGCTACGACGCCGAGGTGCTGGCGGTGATCCACGCGGTGTTCGCCGAGCTGGGCATCGGCGATTTCGCCGTGCAGTTGAACAACCGCAAGCTGATGCGCGGCTTCTTCGAAAGCCTGGGCGTGGCCGAGGGCGAGCGCCAGCTCGCCGTGCTGCGCGAGGTCGACAAGCTGGACAAGCGCGGCGCCGATTACGTGCGCGAGACGCTCACCGGCGAGGGCTTCGGCATTCCCGCCGAGCAGGTGCAGCGCATTCTCGACTTCGTCGCGGTGCGCTCCAGCGGTCACGCCGATGCGCTGGCGCGGCTGCAGGCGCTGGAGGCCGATGCGGCGTCCAGCGCGATCCTGCGCGAGGGCGTGGCCGAACTGCGCGAGGTGCTGGCCCTGGTCAAGGCACTGGGCGTGCCGGAAACCGCGTATTGCCTGAATTTCTCCATCGCTCGCGGCCTGGACTACTACACCGGCACCGTCTACGAGACCCTGCTGACCGACTACCCGCAGATCGGCTCGATCTGCTCGGGTGGCCGCTACGAGGACCTGGCCAGCCACTACAGCAAGTCCAAGCTGCCCGGCGTGGGCATCTCCATCGGCCTGACCCGGCTGTTCTGGCAGTTGCGCGAGGCCGGGCTGATCGACGGCATCGCCTCCAGCAGCGTGCAGGCGATGGTGGCGCTGATGGACGAGGCCAAGCTCGACGACGCGCTGGACATCGCGCGGCGGCTGCGCGCCGGCGGCATCAACACCGAAGTGCAGATGGAGCCGAAGAAGATCGGCAAGCAGTTCCAGTACGCGGCCCGTGCCGGCATCCGCTTCGTGGTGCTGGCCGGCGACGACGAACTGGCGCGTGGCGTGGTCGCGGTCAAGGACCTGCTGCGCGAGCAGCAGTTCGAGGTGGCCCGCGACGAGCTGGCCAGCACGCTGCAGGTGGAACTGGAGCAGGCCAAGGTGATGGCCTGAGTCTGGTGGCGACGGCCGGCGATGGCCGTCGCGCTCTGCAAGATTCTCGTAGGAGCGGCTTCAGCCGCGACCAGCATGGCCGGTAAACCCGGCCGTGGCTGATCCCCCAGGCGCGGGCGACAGCAGGCCCGCACCCTGCAGCATCGCCTTCAGCGCCCGCCGCTGTGCGGCATCGTCTGCCGGCCAGCCCTGCAGTTGCGCAACGACCTGACCGTCGCGCACCAGGAAGAACGTCGGCATGCGCCATTCGCGTGGCAGCAGCGGCCATTCCGCCACGTCGTAGAGCGGGTGCAGCGGTGTCTGCGGTTGCGCGCGGTTCCAGGCGCGCAGCGCATCCATGTCCTCGCTGCCGGGCGGCAGCGCCAGCCACCGCGCATGGCGGCGGAATGCCGGCCCCAGTTCGGGATCGGCGGCGATGGCGCGTGCGGCGTCGGCTGCGAAATGGCAGCCGGCGGTGACCAGGATCTGGGTTGGCCGCAGATCGATCCGCTGCCGGTGCAGGGTGCGGCCGTCGGCGTCCAGCGACCACACCGTTGGTCCGTGCGTGCCGGAGCCCAGGCGGTCGTCGAAGCGCAGCCAGTGTGGCCACTCGGCGCTGCCGCCATCGGCCAGCACGCGCCGTGCGTCCTCCACGCGATGCGCCAGCAGCAGCGCATGACCGGCGGCATCCACCTGCGCCGCACTGGCCTGGCCGCGGCGCCGCAACTGCGCCAGCACCTGCAACTGGGCGTCGAGTCCCGTGGGGTTGGGACGTAGCGCGTAGGTGGCGACCAGCGCCCGGTACAGCAGTTCCAGTGCGGCATCGTCCAACGGCGCGGTGGCGCTGCGGTCGAAGGCTTCGGGGAGGGCGCTGTGCAACGCGGGCCATGGATCGCGCCCAGTGTGGCCCAGGCCGTGCAGCGCCCGGTTGTAGCGGTTGTAGCGGCGCTCCAGGTCGCCGATCCGGGCGGCTGGAGCGCTGGCGCGCGGCTGCGTCGCCCAGTGCGGCAAGGTCTCGGCGTAGCGTTCCACTCCGAACAGGGCCAGCAGGGAGCGGCCCTGCGCGCGGGTGAGTTGCGGCAGGTCTTGCGTGTCGAATCCGCCCAGGCCGTTGCGCCCGTAGACCAGGCCATCGAGGAAGCGTTCGCGGGCGCCGGGGGTAAGTGCGTCCAGCGGCGTGCGCTGGCCGGCGTGGGCGCGCAGGTAGGCCTCGAGCTGGTCGCTGGAGCGGATCGGCAGCCCTCGCGCGGCGACCTCGGTGTCGCTGGCCATCACGTGGGCGGGGGCTGTCGGAGGCGGCGGCTTCGCCAGTGCATGCGTCGCCAGGCACAGGGCAAGACCGGCAAGCCAGGCGTGGCGCATGCGGTGCTCCAACGGGTGATCGTGCCGATCCTAATGGTCGCCGCGCCGGGCTTCCACAGGCTGCAGGCGCCAACCTCCGCAACGCCTGCGAAAGAGCGGGGCCTGGGGCGGGGCGGCAGGCAGCAGCGCCGAACGGCTGAACCGCGCCATCCACGCGAACTTGACCTTGTAATAGCGTGCTATTACATTAGCGCAATGAAACAACGCCCCGCCCCTGCAGAAGACCGTGCCAGCGACGCCTCGTTCAAGGCGTTGGCGCGCACCCTGGCCCAGCTCGGCAAGCCGCAGGAAGTGGCGGCGTTCCTGCAGGACCTGTGCACGCCGGCCGAACTGGAGGCGATGGCGGACCGCTGGCGGGTGGTGCCGCTGCTGCTCAAGGGCGTGCCGTATCGCGAGATCCACGACCTGACCCAGGTCAGCGTCACCACCATCGGCCGTGTCGCACGGACCCTGGAATACGGCGCCGGCGGCTATGCCGCGGCGCTGCGCCGGCAGACGGCGCGCCCCTCCGATTCCCACTGAGATGTCCTGATGAGTGCTTCCCTGGCAGCACCGGCCCGCGACCGGCTGCGTATCGCGATCCAGAAGAGTGGCCGCCTGGCCGAGCCGGCCCGTGCGGTGCTGGCCGCCTGCGGGCTGAGCTGGCGCGAGAGCCGCGACAAGCTGTTCTGCTACGGCGAATCGTTGCCGGTGGACCTGCTGCTGGTGCGCGACGACGATATCCCCGGCCTGATCGCCGATGGCGTGTGCGACTTCGGCATCGTCGGCCGCAACGAGCTGGAAGAGCAGGCCGGCGAGCGCCGCCGCAACGCTCTGCCCGAGGCCTATCGCGCCCTGCGTGGGCTGAACTTCGGGCAATGCCGGCTGATGCTGGCGGTGCCCGAGAGCTGGGAGTGGAGCGGGCCGCAGCAGGTGCAGGGGCTGCGCATCGCCACCAGCTATCCCGCCGTGCTGGCCGACTGGCTCGATGCGCGTGGCATCGCCGCGCAGGTGGTGGAACTGTCCGGCTCGGTGGAAATCGCGCCGCGGCTGGGCACCGCCGACCTGATCTGCGATCTGGTCTCCAGCGGCGCCACCCTGGCCGCCAACCAGCTCAAGCCGGTGGAGACGCTGCTGGAGAGCGAGGCGGTGCTGGCCGGCCCGGTGCGCGAACCGGCCGACGCCCGTGCCGGCCTGGCGGCGATGCTGCTGCGCCGGCTCGATGGCGTGCTCAAGCTGCGCGACAGCAAGCTGCTGATGTTCCGCGCCGCGCGCGAGCGGGTCGCCGACCTGGCGCGGCTGCTGCCCGATGCCGAACCGCTGGTGCAACTGCCCGGCGACGCCGATGGCCCACTGCAGTTGCAGACCATGTGCCACGGGGCGATCACCTGGCAGCGCATGGAGGAACTGGAGCGCGCGGGCGCGCAGGGGTTGATGGTCTTGACGGTGGAGCGGTCGCTGGCATGAATCGATTGGAGTGGAGCGCGCTCGACGCGCAGGAGCGCACCCAGGCGCTGACCCGGCCGGTGCAGCGCGTCGCCGACCAGACCCGCAGCGCCGTGGCGCAGGTGCTGGATGCGGTGCGCAGCCGCGGCGACAGCGCGCTGCGCGAACTCACCGCGCGCTTCGACGGCGTGGTGCTGGAGACCTTCGAAGTGAGCGCCGAGGAGTTCGCCGCCGCCGAGGCCGCGGTGCCGGCGCCGCTGCGCGCGGCGATGGCCGAGGCGGCGGCACGGATCGACACGTTCCACCGCGCCGGCATGGCGCAGCCGTACGCGGTCGAGACCGCGCCGGGCGTGGTCTGCGAGCGCGTGGTACGGCCGATCGGCCGGGTCGGCCTGTACGTGCCGGCCGGCAGCGCGCCGCTGCCGTCCACCGCGCTGATGCTGTGCGTGCCGGCGGCGCTGGCCGGCTGTCGCGAAGTGGTGCTGTGCACGCCGCCGCGTGCCGACGGCTCGGCCGATCCGGCGGTGCTGGTCGCGGCGGCCCTGTGCGGGGTGGACCGGGTGTTCAAGCTCGGCGGCGCCCAGGCGATCGCGGCGATGGGCTACGGCACCGAGAGCGTGCCGTCCTGCGACAAGCTGTTCGGTCCCGGCAACAGCTACGTCACCGAGGCCAAGCAGCAGGTGGCGCAGGCCGGCGCGGCGGCGATCGACATGCCGGCCGGTCCGTCCGAGGTGCTGGTGATCGCCGATGCCGGCGCCGATGCCGCCTTCGTCGCCGCCGATCTGCTGTCGCAGGCCGAGCACGGCCCGGATTCGCAGGTGCTGCTGCTGTCCGACAGCGCCGCATTGATCGAGGCGGTGGAGAACGAACTGGAGCGGCAGTTGGCGACGCTGCCGCGTGCGGCGATCGCCCGGCAGGCGCTGGCCGCGTCGCGGCTGATCCGCGTCGACACGCTGGACGATGCCTTTGCGATCAGCAACCGCTATGCGCCGGAACACCTGATCCTGGCATTGCGTGCCCCGCGCGACTGGCTGCCGCGCGTCGAGGCCGCCGGCTCGGTGTTCCTCGGCGACTACACCCCCGAGGCGCTGGGCGACTACTGCAGCGGCACCAATCATGTGCTGCCCACCAGCGGTGCCGCGCGTGCCTACAGCGGCGTGAGCGTGGCCAGCTTCCAGAATTTCGTCAGCGTGCAGAGCGCCAGCGCGGACGGCATCGCTGCGATCGGCGGCTGTGCGGTGCTGATGGCGCGCGCCGAGGGCCTGGACGCGCACGCCAACGCGGTGGCGCTGCGCATGGAGAAGGCGGCATGAGCGCGGCCTCCGACGCACGCGCGGTGCTGGCGCTGGTCCGCCCGGACCTACGCGAGTTCGCCGGCTACTCGTCGGCGCGCTGCAGCGCGCTGCAGGGCGAGGTCTGGCTCAACGCCAACGAATCGGCCTGGGCCAACGCCGCCGACGGCGAGGCCGGCAATCGCCGCTACCCGGATCCGCAACCGCCGGCGCTGCGCGCCGCCCTGGCCGCGCTGTACGCCTGTGCTCCGGAGCAACTGCTGCTCGGCCGCGGCAGCGACGAGGCCATCGATCTGCTGCTGCGTGCCCTGTGCGAGCCGGGCCGCGACGCCATCGTCATCACCCCGCCGGTGTTCGGCATGTACGCGGTGTGCGCGCGGCTGCAGAATGCACGCGTGGTCGAGGTGCCGCTGCGCGATACGACCGACGGCCTGCTCACCGACGTGGACGCGGTGGTGGACGCCGCGCTGAGCCAGATGGCCAAGCTGGTGTTCCTGTGTTCGCCGGGCAACCCCGGCGGCGCGGCGATCGCGCTGGCCGACATCGCCCGCGCCGCCGAGCGCCTGCAGGGCCGTGCGGTGCTGGTGGTCGACGAGGCCTATGGCGAGTTTTCCGACGAAGCCTCGGCCACGACCTTGCTGGCGCGTCACGCCAATCTGGCGGTGCTGCGCACGCTGTCCAAGGCGCACGCGCTGGCCGCGGCGCGGATCGGTTGCGTGATCGCCGATCCGGCGCTGATCGCGGTGTTGCGCCGCTGCCAGGCGCCGTATCCGATCCCGGCGCCGTGCACGCAACTGGCGCTGGCCGCGCTACAGCCCGAACCGTTGCGGCAGACCGCGGCGCGGGTGCAGGAGGTGCGCGCGGAGCGCACGCGCATGCAGGCGGCGTTGGCGGCGTTGCCGGGCGTGCGCCAGGTGTATCCGTCGCAGGGCAATTTCCTGCTGCTGCGCTTCGACGACGCCGAGGGCGCGTTCCAGGCGCTGCTGGCCGCCGGGGTGGTGGTGCGCGACCAGCGCGCCGCGCCGGGCCTGGGCGATGCGCTGCGCATTACCCTGGGGACGCCGGCGCAGAACCAGCGCGTGCTCGGTGCCTTGCAGGCGTGGAGGGCGGCGGCATGACCCCGATCCTGTTCGTGGACCGCGACGGCACCCTGATCGAGGAGCCGGCCGATTTCCAGATCGACGCCTACGAGAAGCTGCGCTTCGTGCAGGGCGTGATCCCGGCCATGCTCAAGCTGCGCGACGCCGGCTACCAGTTCGTCATCGTCACCAACCAGGACGGCCTGGGCAGCGAGGCCTATCCGCAGGCCGCCTTCGACGGCCCCAACGACCTGATGCTGCAGATCTTCGCCAGCCAGGGCATCGTGTTCCGCGAGGTGCTGGTCGACCGCAGCTGGCCGGCCGACAATGCGCCCACGCGCAAGCCCGGCATCGGCCTGATGCTGCCGTACCTCCAGGACCGCAGCATCGACTGGGCGCGTTCGGCCATGGTCGGCGACCGTGCCACCGACATCCAGTTCGCCGAGAACCTGCGCATCCGCGGCTTCCAATTGCGCACCGCGCAGTTTGGTGGCGAATGGGACTGGGCCGGCATCGCTCACGAGCTGGCCGATGCACCGCGGCGTGCGCGGGTGCAGCGCGACACCAAGGAAACCCGCATCGCGGTGGAACTCGACCTGGACCTGGCGCGCGACCCGCACTGCGCCACCGGCCTGCCGTTCTTCGACCACATGCTCGAGCAGATCGGCAAGCACGGTGGTTTCGCGCTGGACGTGCGTGCCGAGGGCGACCTGCACATCGACGAACACCACACCATCGAGGACACCGGCCTGGCCTTGGGGCAGGCGCTGCGCCAGGCACTGGGCGACAAGCGCGGCATCGGCCGCTACGGCTTCACCCTGCCGATGGACGAGACCCTGGCCAGTGCCGCGCTGGACTTCAGCGGGCGCCCGTACTTCGTGTTCGAAGGCGAGTTCAAGCGCGAGCGGGTCGGCGACATGCCCACCGAGCTGGTGCCGCACTTCTTCCGCTCGCTGTGCGACGCCGCCGGGCTGAACCTGCACCTGAGCGTGCGCGGCGACAACGACCACCACAAGGTCGAGGCCTGCTTCAAGGCGCTGGCGCGCTCCCTGCGCCAGGCGCTGCGCCGCGAGGGTGCGGCGCTGCCCTCGACCAAGGGGGTGCTGTGATGCGCGCGGGTGTCGCAGGGAGCGTGCGATGAGCGATGTCGCCCTGATCGATGCCGGCGGCGCCAACCTCGGTTCGGTGCGCTACGCGCTCGAACGCCTCGGCGTGGAAGCCCGGCTGGTGCGCGACGCCGCCGGACTGCAAGGTGCGGACCGGGTGATCTTGCCGGGCGTCGGCGCCGCGCCGCACGCGATGGCGCGGCTACGCGAGCAAGGTCTGATCGAGCCATTGCGCGCGCTACAGGTGCCGCTGATCGGCATCTGCCTGGGCATGCAGTTGCTGTTCGAGCGCTCGGAAGAAGGCGATGTCGACTGCCTGGGCCTGCTGACCGGGGTGGTCCGGCGCATGCCGCCGGCGCTGGGCATCCGCGTGCCGCACATGGGCTGGAATCGGCTGCTGCCGTTGCGGCCGTCGTCGCTGCTGGCAGGCGTCCCCGACGGCGCCAGCGCCTACTTCGTGCATGGCTATGCCGCGCCGGTCACCGCCGACACCGTCGCCGCCTGCGACCATGGCGGCCTGTTCACCGCGGTGGTGCAGCACGGCCGCCGCTGCGGCGCGCAGTTCCATCCCGAGCGCTCGGCCGACACCGGCGCGCGCATCCTGCGCAACTTCCTCGAGACCGATTTCCCATGAGCTTCGTCGTCTATCCCGCGCTGGACATCCGCGACGGCCGCGTGGTGCGGCTGGCGCAGGGCGACTACGCCCGCGAGACCCACTACGGCGACGATCCGCTGCGCCGCGCCCAGGCCTTCGCCGAGGCCGGCGCGCAGTGGATGCACCTGGTCGACCTGGATGCGGCCCGCGCCGGCGGCTACACCCTGGCACCGCTGCTGCAGCGGATCCGCAGCGAGACCGGCCTGCAGGTGCAGACGGGCGGCGGCGTGCGCTCGCACGCGGACGTGCAGCGCCTGCTCGATGCCGGCGCCAGCCGCGTGGTGATCGGTTCGCTGGCGGTGCGCGACCGCGAGTCGGTCCTGGAGTGGCTGCGCGAGTTCGGCCCCGAACGCATCACCGTGGCGCTGGACAGCCGCCAGGATACGCACGGCGTCTGGCGTCTGCCGGTGCACGGCTGGACCGAGACCTCGTCGCTGAGCCTGGATGCGCTGGCCGGCGAATACGCCGCGGCCGGGCTGGTCCATCTGCTGTGCACCGACATCGCCCGCGACGGCATGCTGTCGGGGCCGAACCTGGCGCTGTATGCGCACCTGCGCCAGCTCGCGCCAACGGTGGCGGTGCAGGCCTCCGGCGGCATCCGCGACGCCGCCGACGTGCGCGGTGCGCGCGAGGCCGGCTGTGCCGGCGCGGTGCTCGGCAAGGCGCTGCTGGAAGGGCGGCTGCGGCTGGACGAGGCGCTGGCATGCTGAGCCGACGCATCATCCCGTGCCTGGACGTGCGCGAGGGGCGCGTGGTCAAGGGCGTCAAGTTCCGCGACCACGTGGACATGGGCGACATCGCCGAGCTGGCGCTGCGCTACCGCGACCAGGGCGCCGACGAACTGGTGTTCTACGACATCGGCGCCAGCCCGGAAGGGCGCTCGGTGGACTACGCCTGGGTCGAGAAAGTGGCGCGGTTGCTGGACATCCCGTTCTGCGTGGCCGGCGGCATCCGCGACGTCGCCACCGCGCGCGCGGTGCTGCACGCCGGCGCCGACAAGATCTCGATCAATTCGCCGGCGCTGGAGCGGCCGGCGCTGATCGCCGAGCTGGCCGAGGCCTTCGGCGTGCAGTGCGTGGTGGTCGGCATCGATTCGATCCGCGAGGACGACGGCCAGTGGCGCGTACGCCGCTTCACCGGCGATCCCAGCAAGACCCAGGCGCTGCGCGTGCGCACCCTGGACTGGGTGGTGGAGGCGCAGCGCCTGGGCGCCGGCGAGATCGTGCTCAACTGCATGGACAGCGACGGCGTGCGCCGCGGCTACGACATCGCCCAACTGCACGAGGTGCGCGCCCTGTGCAAGGTGCCGCTGGTGGCCTCCGGCGGCGCGGGCGAGATGCAGCACTTCGCCGACGTGTTCGAGCGTGCCGACGTGGACGGCGCATTGGCCGCCAGCGTCTTCCACAGCGGCGCCATTCCCATTCCGGAACTCAAGCGCTTCCTGCGCCAACGACAGATCGAGGTGCGCGATGGCGCATGAACACTCCCACGAGGCGGACGTCGCCGACGCGGCGCTGGACTGGGGCAAGGGCGACGGCCTGTTGCCGGTGGTGGTGCAGGACGCCGCCACCCTGCGCGTGCTGATGCTGGGCTACATGAACCAGGAGGCGCTGGCGGCCACGCGCCGCAGCGGCCAGGTCACCTTCTACAGCCGCAGCAAGCAGCGGCTGTGGACCAAGGGCGAGAGTTCCGGCCATGTCCTGGACGTGGTCGCGATCGACACCGATTGCGATCGCGACACCCTGCTGGTGCTGGCGCATCCGCGCGGGCCCACCTGCCACCTCGGCCGGGACAGCTGCTTCCCGCAGGCACCGGGCCAGTTCCTGGGCGCGCTGGATCGCCTGGTCGCGCAGCGCGAACGCGAGCGGCCGGCCGGCAGCTACACCACGCAGCTGTTCGAGAAAGGCACGCGGCGCATCGCGCAGAAGGTGGGCGAGGAGGGCGTGGAGACCGCGCTGGCCGGCGTCGCCCAGGGCGACGACGAACTGCTCGGCGAATCCGCCGATCTACTCTATCACCTGACCGTGCTGCTGCGCGCGCGCGGCCTGGGCCTGGCCGACGCGGTGGCGGTGCTGGAGGCGCGGCACCGCTGAGCCGGTCCGGTGCGGTCATCGCCGCGTCGGCGTCCCTGGCTACAATCGGGGGCCCTCGGCTTCCCCGGATGTTCCGCATGCTGCGTCCCGTCGTCCTCGCCTGCCTGTTGGCTGCCGCCGCCCCCGCCGTGGCGCAGACCGCCACGATCAGCGGCAGCGTTTACCAGGAACGCGACAATGCCCCGGGCCGCGGCCCGGGCGATGCCGGCATCGCCGGCGTGCAGGTGTCCGACGGCGTGCACATCGTCCGCACCGACGCGCAGGGCCGCTACCGCCTGCAGGTGGAGCCCGGCCGCACCGTGTTCGTGATCAAGCCGGACGGTTACAGTTTCGCCAGCGCCGGCAACGGCTTGCCGGACTACTGGCGGCACTACGCGCCGGCCGGCTCGCCCACGCTCAAGTACCCGGGCATCGCCCCGACCAGCGGCGCCACCGATCACTGGGACTTCGCGTTGCGCGCGCAATCCAAGGCCGACAGCACCGAGGTGCTGGTGTTCGCCGATACCCAGACCGCGTCGATGACCGACGTGGGCTACTACGCCCGCGACATCGTCGCGCCCTTGCGCGGCAAGACCCATGCGCGCATCGGCACCACCCTGGGCGACGTGGTCAGCGACGACCTGTCGCTGTATCCGGCGCTGAATGCGGAAACCGCCAAGCTCGGCGTACCGTGGTTCCACGTGCCGGGCAACCACGACCTCAACTTCGACGCGGCCGACGATGTCGACTCGCTGTCGAGCTGGCGTGCGGTCTACGGCCCCGACACCTACGCGGTGGAAGAGGGTGGTGCCAGCTTCGTATTCCTGGACGACGTGGTCTACCAGCCGACGCAACAGCCCAAGTACATCGGTGGCCTGCGCGCGGATCAGTTCGCCTTCCTGCAGGCCTACCTGGCCAGCGTGCCCAAGGACCGTTTGGTGGTGCTGGGCATGCACATCCCGCTGTTCGACGCGGCGCCCGGCAAGGAGACCTTCCGGCATGCCGATCGGGCGCGGCTGTTCGCGCTGCTGCAGGCGTTCCCGCACGTGCTGGTGCTCAGCGGCCACAGCCACACCCAGCGTCACTACGATCATGGCGCCGACGAGGGCTGGCACGGCGCGCAGCCGCTGCACGAATACAACGTCGGCGCGGCCTGCGGCGCGTTCTGGTCCGGGGTCAAGGATGCCGACGGCATCCCCGCCGCGACCATGGCCGACGGCACCCCGAACGGCTATGCGCTGCTGACCGTGCGCCGCGATGGCGGCTATGCGTTGGCCTACCACGCCGCGCGTGCCGCCGATGACACCCAGATCGGCCTGCATGCGCCGAAGGTGTTGCGCCGCGGTGCCTATCCGGCCTGGGGCGTATACGCGAACGTGTACATGGGCGAGAACGACAGCCGCGTCGAGTACCGCGTGGACGACGGCGCCTGGAAGCCGATGCAGCGGGTCGAACAGCCCGACCCGGCGCTGCTGGCCGAGAATGTGCGCGACGATGCCGCCGATGCGTTGCGCGGCTACGACCGTTCGCCGGAAGCGATTCCTTCGCAGCACCTGTGGCGTGGCGCCTTGCCGACCGACCTGCAGGTTGGTGCGCACCGCATCGAGGTCCGCGCGTTCGACCGCTGGCGCGGCGAGCAGCGCGCCAGCGGCAGCTACCGCTTGCAGGACGCCAGCCCGTGATGGGACGGCGGCTGTAGGCCGTGATCGGCAGACAAGCGCGCAGCGGTGCTGCGTGCTCGATCACCGTGATTGCCGCGACAGGGTGTTAGGCGGTCATGTGTTCCAGGCGTCGGGACTGAAGTCCCTCCCACAGTGCGCCGATCAACATTTCGCAACGTTTGCCTGCTGTAGGAGCGGCTTCAGCCGCGACGAGCGAAGCGAGATGCCAGCCGGTGTCGTCCGCGCTGGGCACAACGGGAATCTCTCGCCGGCGGTGCATTCTGTGGGGGTGTCGCAGCCCGCCTGCCGCCATCGCGACGCACCTGTAGGAGCGGCTTCAGCCGCGACAAGCGTGATGAGCGGGACGCGCCCGGCCAAGCCGCGGCCAGCGCGCTCGTGCCACGCCCAATCCCAGAAACAAAAAAACCTCCACGAAGGAGGCCGACGAAGCGAGGTGATCCTGGCTGGCGAGCGGAGGCTGGCGGGCGGTTGGATCGGGGCGCAGCTGGCTGGCGAACACGGGCTGGCTTGCTGCGGGAGGGATTCTAGCGATCCCGAGCGCGTCGCGATCGAACGCGAATCACTCTCATCTTTTCGGCGCGCTGGACCTGTGAGGGCTGGCGCGGCCGAGACCCGCACCGGCCGGCAAACGCGAGGTATCCGCACGCACCGTCGCCTGCAGGCGCCCCCGCGTCCCGCGCGGTGGCGTCAGCGTGCGGGCGTGGCCGCCGCCGGCGGTGCCGAGGCGTGCGCTGGCATCGGCGCGGCGGGGGCGGCTGTTGCACCGTGTTCGTCGGTCTGCTCGCCATCGGCCGCGTCCGTCGCGTCGTCCGCATCGGGTTCGGGATACGGATAGGGCGGCGCGGCGGCGTTCGGCAACTGCGCGCGCCAGTGCTGCAGCCATGTGCCGATGCGTGCACCGACGTACAGTTGCGGATACGACGGCGCTTCGCCCTCGGCCTGTTCGCGTGCGCTGATCTCGGCGCTGGCCAGGCGATAGCTTTCGACCATGTCGGTGGTGCGCGCCAGCGCGTCGATCAACCAGGCGCGACCGAAATAGGTGGCGCTGGCGGTGTTGCCGCAGCCGAACGAAGGGCGATCGCGGCGCGCGGCGGTGATGACCAGCGTGTCGGCGGTCTTCAGCGCCGGCACGAAGCCACCGGAGTAGCAGGCCGAAATCACGATGATGCGGTTGCGGATGCCGGCGTCGTCGAGCAGGCGGCGCAGCTCCTGCGGGGTGATGGTGTCGTACTCGGCATCCTCGCCGGGGCCGAACTGCAGATACAGCTCGTGCTGGTCGGTGCCGTGGCTGGTCAGGAACAGCAGCAGCGCGTCCTCGCGCGGGTCCATCCGCTTGCCGATGCGGTCCAGGGTATCGGCCAGATTGTCGTAGGAGGCCTGCGGCGCGTAGGCGTGCGTGCCGAGATTGTCGCCGTGGTTGATCAGGGTGGCGATGCGCCCGGCGGCGCCGAAGCGCTGCGCGAACAACTGCCGCAGGTACAGCACTTCGTTGCGGAACACGTCCTCGCTGGCGTCGCCGGCGAAGCCGACCACGTACAGGTCGGGGATGCCCGGACGCTGCGGCTGCAGCGCGTCCAGCGCCTGGCGCAACTGCGCCTGGTCGACCGGATCCTGCGCCGCCTCGTCCTGCGCGGTGTCGGCCGCGCCGGCCGGCATGGCGCCGGCATCGGAATGGCAGGCCGGCAGCGCCAGTGCCAGCAGCGCGGCCGGCAGCAGCCGGCCGCGCAACACGGCGAGCGGGTGCCGCAACGCCGCCAGCGCGGCGATCGAGGCAGCGACGGGCCTGCGCATGCGCGGGCTCAGAAGCCCAGGTCGGCGAAGCTCTCCGCGCGGCGGTGGCCGTTGCAGGCCTCGCCCTGGCGCGGTTGCGGATAATCCTCGCGGCGGTCGATCAGCACCGTGTCCAGGCCGGCGGCGCGGGCCGCATCCAGTTCGGCGACCACGTCGGACAGGAACACGATCTGCGCCGGCGCCACCCCGATCGCCTTGGCGATGCGGGCATAGCTGGGCTGCTCGCGCTTGCCGCCGATCTCGGTATCGAACCAGCCGGAGAACAGCCCGCGCAGGTCGCCGGCGTCGCTGTGGCCGAAGAACAGCTTCTGCGCCGGCACCGAGCCGGACGAGTACACGTACAGCGCACGGCCGTCGGCGTGCCAGCGGCGCAGCGCCGGCGCGGCATCGGGATAGATGTGCGCGGTGAAGTCGGCATCGCGGTAGCCGGCTTCCCAGATCATGCCCTGCAGCGCCTTCAGCGCGGTGTGCTTGCGGTCCTGGTCGATCCAGCCCTGCAGGGTCTCCACGATCACCGCATCGGTGCAGATGCCGCCGCACTCGCTGGCGACCGCGTCCAGCCACTGCCGTACCTGCGGCTGCTGGCCGTGCTCGCGCACGAAGCCGGGCAGGGCGCGGCGCGCGTAGGGGAACAGCACGTCCTTGACGAAGGAGATGCTGCTGGTGGTGCCTTCGATGTCGGTGAGCACGACGCGCGGATCGGCCATCGCTCAGTGCGCCTCGCCGCGCAGCTTCGCCTCGTAGCGCGGGAAGCGCTGGGCGATGTCGGTGCCGGTGAAGTGGCCGACCCAGCCATCCGGCTCGGTGAAGAAGCGGATCGCGACGAAGCGCGGCTCCGGCCCCATGTCGAACCAGTGGTGGGTGCCGTCGGGCACGGCGATCAGGTCGTTCTGCACGCACTCGATCTCGTAGACCTTGCCGTCCACGTGCAGGGTGAACAGGCCGGAACCGGCGACGAAGAAGCGGACCTCGTCTTCCTTGTGGAAGTGCTCGTCGAGGAACTTCTTGCGCATTTCCTCGCGCTGCGGGTTGTCCGGCGCGATGCTGACCACGTCCACGGTCTTGAAGCCGTTGGCGGCGACCAGACGATCGATGTCGGTCTTGTAGGCGGCCATGACCGCCTCCGGCGACGCGCCGGCCTCGATCGGCTGGTTGGCCTGCCAGCGCTCGAAGGTGACGCCGATCTTGCGCAGTTCGGCGGCGATCGCGTCGCCATCGCGGCTGTCGAACAGCGGCGCGTCGGGAGTGGTGTCGGCGAAGATGCGGAGTCGGCTCATGGCGGTGGGCGAAAGCGGCAGGGGGACGAAAAGGGTAGCAGGTGCGCAGCCGGCGACCGTTGCGGCGCTGGAACGCTGTCGCGCCGCGGCGGATCAGCCGGCGGCGCGCAGCTTGCGCAGCTCCAGCTCGCAGTGCAGCAGGAACTCGAAGGCCTCCAGATGGCGGCGCGCCTCGGCCATGTCGCGGCCCCAGGCGTACAGGCCGTGGCCGTCGATCAGGTAGCCCCACAGCGGCGCGCGGTCGAGCAGGGCGTCGACCTGCGCCGCCAGCACGGTCATGTCCTGGGTGTTGGCGAACACCGGCAGGTCCACCGCGGTCTCGTGGGTCTGGTTGCCGTGCAGCGCCTTCAGCAACTCATAGCCTTCCAGGCGGATATGGCCCTGCGGCGCGTACAGGCGCGAAGCGATGGTCTGCACCGGGGAATGCGTGTGCAGAATGCAGCCGACCTCGGGGAAGCGCCGGTACAGCTGGGTGTGCAGCAGGGTCTCGGCGGAGGGGCGCAGCGGCCGGCCGACGGCCTGGCCGTCGAAGTCCACCACCATGATGTCGTCTTCGACCAGCCGGCCCTTGTCGCGACCGGAGACGGTGATCGCGGCATGCCGATCGTCCAGGCGGTGCGAGAAGTTGCTGCTGGTGGCGGGCGTCCAGCCGGCCTGCGAGAGTTCGCGGATGTTGTCGATCAGCAGGTGCGCCAGCGTGCGCAGGCGCTCGGAATCGTAGGGCAGTGCGTTCATGCGCGTAGTGTAGGGCTTGGGGGTTGGATTGGGATGACAGGTGGCTGGATCCAAGCGCATCTGCTCATGCCGTACCCTCCCGCCAACCCGTCTCCAGACGGGTCACGAGCGGTCGGACCCTCACCCCAACCCCTCTCCCGGAGGGAGAGGGGCTTATGGCGCTCAGCCTTGGCTGCCGCGCAGGCGGCTGTGGCGGTAGCCGTAGCCGAAGTAGATCGCCAGGCCGATCGCCGTCCAGCCGGCCATCAGCATCCAGTTGTGCGCGGTCATCGCCGACAGCAGCGCCAGGCAGCTGAGCACGCCGGCGATGCAGATCGGCCAGGCGAACGGGATGCGGAACGGGCGCGGCAGGTCCGGCTGGGTGCGGCGCAGGATCAGCACGCCGGCGCAGACCGCGGCGAAGGCGATCAGGGTGCCCATCGAGGTCAGTTCGCCGAGCACGTCCAGCGGGAACAGCGCCGCCAGCAGGGCGATGCCGATGCCGGTGATCACGGTGTTGATGTGCGGGGTGCGGTAGGTCGGGTGGATCTTGGTGAACACCGGCGGCAGCAGGCCGTCGCGGGCGATGATCATGAAGATGCGCGGCTGGCCGATGATCATCACCAGCACCACCGAGGACAGGCCGATCAGCGCGCCGACCTCCACCACCACACGCAGCCAGCCCAGTTGCGGATGCGCCGCGACCGCGGTCACCACCGGCTCGTCGGTGCCCAGTTGCGCGAACGGCACCAGCCCGGTCATCACCGCGGCCATGGCGATGTACAGCACGGTGCAGATCACCAGCGACAGGATCATGCCGATCGGCAGGTCGCGCTGCGGCCGGTGCGATTCCTGTGCCGCCACCGACACCGCCTCGAAGCCGATGTAGGCGAAGAACACCATCGCCGCGCCGCGCAGCACGCCGTCCAGGCCGTACTTGCCCGGGCCTTCGTTGGCGGGGATGAACGGGTGCCAGTTGGCCGGATCCACGTACTTCCAGCCGGCGGCGATGACCAGCACGATCAGGCCGCTCTTCAGCACCACCATCGCCATGTTCATCGCCGAGGACTTGCGGATGCCGACATAACACAGCCAGGTCAGCAGCAGCACGATGCCGGCCGCGGGCAGGTTGGCGATCGCGCCAGTGGGCTGCAGCTTGCCGTCCAGCGGTGCATTGACCAGGGCCGCGGGCAGGTGGATGTTGAAGTGGTCGAGCAGGCTGAGGAAGTAGCCGGTCCAGCTGACCGCCACTGCCGAGGCCGACACGCCGTACTCGAGCACCAGCATCCAGCCGATGAACCAGGCCGCCAGCTCGCCGAAGGTGGCGTAGGTGTAGGTGTAGGCGCTGCCGGAGACCGGCACCATCGCCGCGAACTCGGCGTAGGCCAGTGCGCAGAACGCGCAGCACACCGCGGCCAGCACGAACGAGAGCATGATCGCCGGCCCGGCGTGGTTGGCCGCGGCCTGGCCGGTGATGACGAAGATGCCGCCGCCGATCACCGCGCCGATGCCCAGCGCGGTCAGGCCCCAGGGGCCGAGCGCGCGTTGCAGGCCCAGCCCGCCGGCGTCCTCGTGGCTGGCGTGGGGGTGTTTGGTGGCCAAGAGTTGTTTGAGCATGGAGCGGTTCCAGCCGGGCGCGGCGCGCGAGGAAGAGGGGATGAACGCGAAGACCGGCGCGGGCGCCGGTCTTCGGGGGAGTGGATCAGGCCTTGGCGGCCAGGCGGCTGTTGCGGATGCCGTAGAAGAAGTAGATGCACAGGCCGATCAGGGTCCAGCCGACGAACACCTTCCAATGCTCCTGGAACGCCTGGAAGAACAGGCCCACGCAGAACAGCGCGCCCAGCGGACACACCGCCCAGAACAGCGGCACCCGGAACGGACGCGGCAGATCGGGACGGGTGAAGCGCAGCACCATCACGCCGACGCAGACCGTGGCGAAGGCGAGCAGGGTGCCCATCGACACCAGTTCGCCGAGCACGTCCAGCGGGATCAGCCCGGCCAGCAGCGCGGCCAGCACGCCGACCACCACGGTGCCGACGTAGGGGGTGTGGAAGCGGCGGTGCACCTTGCCGAACAGCTTCGGCAGCAGGCCGTCGCGCGCCATGGTGTAGAAGATGCGCGGCTGCGCCATCAGCATCACCAGCACCACCGAGGACAGGCCGGCGATGGCGCCGATCTCGACGAAGGTCTTCAGCCAGGCCAGGTGCGGGTAGTGCTCCAGCGCGGTGGCCACCGGCTTGGCGGTACCGAGTTGGGTGTAGGGCAGCAGGCCGGTCAGCACTGCGCAGACGATGATGTAGATGATGGTGCAGATGGCCAGCGACACCAGGATGCCGATCGGCATGTTCTTCTGCGGGTCCTTGGTCTCGCCGGCCGAGGTGGAGACCGCATCGAAGCCGATGTAGGAGAAGAACACGATGGAGGCGGCGCGGAAGATGCCGCTCCAGCCGAACTCGCCTGGGCCGGTGTTTTCCGGGATGAACGGATGCCAGTTGTCCGGGTTGATGTAGAAGATGCCGACGCCGACGAACAGGCAGATCACCAGCACCTTGATCGCCACCACGATGGCGTTGACGAAGGCCGACTGGGTGACGCCGATGTAGCACAGCGTGCTGACCGCGGCCACGATCAGCACCGCCGGCAGGTTGACGATGTTGCCCGAGGCCACGAACGCATGGCCGGTCCAGGTCAGCGGCGCGCTGGCCAGTTCCGCGGGGAAGGGCAGGCCGAGGGTGCCGGTGACGAAGCTGATCAGGTAGGCCGACCAGCCGACCGCGACGCTGGAGCCGGCGAACAGGTACTCCAGCACCAGGCACCAGCCGATGAACCAGGCCACGCCTTCGCCGAGCGTGGCGTAGGAATACGAGTAGGCGCTGCCGGAGACCGGCAGCATCGCCGCGAACTCGGCGTAGCACAGGCCGGCGAAGGCGCAGGCCAGGCCGGCGAACACGAACGACAGCATCACCGCGGGGCCGGCATGATTGGCCGCGGCCTGGCCGGTGAGCACGAAGATGCCGGCGCCGATCACCGCGCCGATGCCAAGCAGGATCAGGTGTCTGGCGGTGAGGGTGCGTTTGAGGGTGGCTTCGCCCTCCAGACTGCCTTCGAACGGTTCGCCGGCATCGACGTGACCGGCGGGTTCGATCGGCTTGACCCTCAGCAGAGACTTGAGCATTCGGTGCATCCCCAGGTGGCGGTACGGGGCAAGCGGCCCCGGCAATGGCGAAGCGCCGGGCCCACAGCGGGCGACGCAAGCGTCGTACCATGCCAAAGCCGGCCGGCCGCCACAAGCCGCGCCGCACCGTGGACGGCGATAATGGCCGCCCCCGAACGCGAGAACGCCGATGCCGGAGTCGTCCCTACGCCAGCAGTTGCAGGCCCATGCCCGGCACTGCCCGGATCAGGCCGAGGTCGCCGCGCAGTTCCTGGCCTTGCTGGACGATGCCGCCGATCCGTTTGTGCGCGCACGCCTGGACGGCCATTTCACCGGCTCGGCCTGGCTGGTCAGCGCCGACGGTATGCGCACCTTGCTGACCCATCACCGCAAGCTGCAGCGCTGGCTGCAACTGGGCGGGCACGCCGACGGCGACCGCGATCTGGCGCGGGTGGCGTTGAAAGAGGCCGAGGAAGAGTCGGGGCTGCCTGGCCTGGCGCTGGAGGATGGCGCGATCTTCGACCTGGACCGGCACTGGATTCCCGCCCGCGGCGACGTGCCGGGGCACTGGCATTACGACGCACGCTACGTGGTCCGTGCGGGCGCCGACGAAGCCTTCGCGGTCAGCGAAGAATCGCTGGCCCTGGCCTGGCGCCGGATCGCGGACCTGATGGACGAAGCAGACCTGGATCCGTCGCTACAGCGCATGGCGCGCAAGTGGCTGCAACGATAAGCCCCTCTCCCCCCGGGAGAGGGGTTGGGGTGAGGGTGGGGCGCGCAGCGCACGCGGTGTTTCGACTGCACGAGGCTGCGCCCGGACCCTCATCCGCCCCTTCGGGGCACCTTCTCCCGGCGGGAGAAGGGAAAAGCCGGCTTTGGTCGGATGGCTGAGCCCCTCTCCCCTCGGGAGAGGGATTGGGGTGAGGGTGGGGCGCGCAGCGCGGGCGGTGTTTGGGCTGCACGAGGCTGCGCCCGGACCCTCATCCGCCCCTGCGGGGCATCTTCTCCCGGCGGGAGAAGGGAGAAGCCGGCTCCGGTCGGATGGCTGAGCCCCTCTCCCCCCGGGAGAGGGGTTGGGGTGAGGGTACGGGCGCGCAGCGCAACCACGAATCCCCAATCCCCAATCCCCGCTAGTAAAGAATGCGCGTCCGCAACGTCCCGGCCACCTGCGCCAGTTCGTCCTTCAGCACCGCCGCCAGTTCCTCGCTGGCGTCGACGTCGATCACCACGTAGCCGACCTTGGGGTCGGTGCGTAGGAACTGGCCGTCGATGTTGACGTTGTGGCGCGAGAACAGTTCGTTGATCTGCGACAGCACACCCGGCACGTTGCGGTGGATGTGCAGCAGGCGCAGGCTCTCGGCGTGCTCGGGCAGGGTCACTTCGGGGAAGTTCACCGCCGACAGGGTGCTGCCGTTGTCGCTGTAGCGCACCAGCTTGGCCGCCACTTCCACACCGATGTTGTCCTGCGCCTCCAGCGTGCTGCCGCCGACGTGCGGGGTCAGGATCACGTTGTCGTGCGCGGCCAGCGGCGATTCGAACAGGTCGCCGTTGCCCTTGGGCTCGATCGGGAACACGTCCACCGCGGCGCCGCCGATGTGGCCGCTGCGCAGCGCGGCGTCCAGCGCGTCGATGTCGATCACGGTGCCGCGCGAGGCGTTGATCAGGTGCGCGCCCGGCTTCATCTGCGCCAGTTGCGCCGCGCCGATCATGTCGCGGGTGGCCGCGGTTTCCGGCACGTGCAGGGTGACCACATCCGAGCGCGCCAGCAGGTCGTCCAGGTCGGTGGCGGTGCGGGCGTTGCCCAGCGACAGCTTGGTCTCGATGTCGTGGAAGATCACCTGCATGCCCAGCGACTCGGCCAGCACGCCGACCTGGGTGCCGATGTGGCCGTAGCCGACGATGCCCAGCACCTTGCCGCGGGTCTCGTGGCTGCCGGCGGCCGACTTCGACCAGCCGCCGCGGTGGCACTCGGCGTTCTTCTGCGGAATGCCGCGCAACAGCAGGATGGCCTCGGCGATCACCAGCTCGGCGACGCTGCGGGTATTGGAGTAGGGCGCATTGAACACCGGGATACCGGCCAGTTCGGCCGCGTCCAGGTCGACCTGGTTGGTGCCGATGCAGAAGCAGCCGACCGCGATCAGCCGCTTGGCGTGGGCCAGCACTTCGGCGCTGAGCTGCGTGCGCGAGCGGATGCCGACGATGTGCGCCTCGGCGATGCGCTGCTTGAGCTCGTCTTCCGGCAACGACTTGGCGTGCAGCTCGATCTGCGAGTAGCCGGCCGCGCGGAACACGTCGACGGCGGTCTGGCTGATGCCTTCGAGCAGCAGCACGCGGATATCCTGCTTCGGAAACGAGGTCTTCTTGGGCGACATTGCGGCGAGGGAGCGATGGCCAACGGGCCGGTCACTATGCCAGATGGCTCCGCGCTTTGGTGCGCCGCAATAGGATGCCGGGAAACCGTGGATGCAACGCCGGGGGACGGTTTCAGGTGCATCGATTGAGCTGGGCCGGCGTGGGATTCGGGAGTGGGGATTGGGGATTCGCAAGAACGGCGGCGTCGACGCCGCAACTGGACGTTGTTGCGCAACGCTGGCACGCTTGAACGATTGTCTACGCCTCGACCTCTCCGCCCATGACCGATTCGCGCCTGGATGCCCTGGCCCTCGCCGTTCCCGGCCTGCGCCTGAAGACCGATCCCGCCGACCTGGAGCACTACGGCCGCGACTGGACACGGCGCTGGACCCCGGCGCCGCTGGCCATCGCGCTGCCGGCGACGGTGGAGGAGGTGCAGGCGGTGCTGCGCTGGGCCAACGAACACGCGGTGGCGGTGGTGCCGTCCGGCGGCCGCACCGGCCTGTCCGGTGGCGCCGTGGCCGCGCACGGCGAACTGGTGCTGAGCCTGGAGCGGATGAACAAGGCGCTGGCGTTCGACCCGGTCGATCGCACCCTCACCGTGCAGGCCGGCATGCCGCTGGAAGCGGTGCACAACGCCGCGCGCGAGCACGGCCTGCTGTACCCGGTGGACTTCGCCGCGCGCGGGTCGTGCTCGATCGGCGGCAACATCGCCACCAACGCCGGCGGCATCCGCGTGATCCGCTACGGCAACACCCGCGAGTGGATCGCCGGGCTGAAGGTGGTCACCGGCAGCGGCGAGTTGCTCGAGCTCAACCGTGGTTTGATCAAGAATTCCAGCGGCTACGATTTCCGCCAGTTGCTGATCGGCTCCGAAGGCACCCTGGGCATCGTGGTCGAGGCCACCCTGCGGCTCACCGATCCGCCGCCGCCGAGCAACGTGATGCTGCTGGCGCTGCCGTCGTTCGAGGTGCTGATGCAGGTGTTCGCCGCGTTCCGCAGCCGCCTGCAGTTGGAGGCGTTCGAGTTCTTCACCGACCGCGCACTGCAGCATGTGCTCGCGCATGGTGCGCAGGCGCCGTTCGATACCGTCTATCCGTACTACGTGGTCACCGAGTACGCCAGCGGCAACGAGGTGCAGGAGGCGGCGGCACTGGCCGCGTTCGAGGCCTGCATGGAGCAGGGCTGGGTGCTGGACGGGGTGATCAGCCAGAGCGAGGCGCAGGCCGCGCAGTTGTGGCGCCTGCGCGAAGGCATCACCGAGGCGGTAGCGCGCTACACGCCCTACAAGAACGACGTGTCGGTGCGGATCTCGGCGATGCCGGTGTTCCTGGCGCGCACCCAGGCGCTGCTCGGCGAGGCCTATCCGCAGTTCGAGGTGGTGTGGTTCGGCCATATCGGCGACGGCAACCTGCACATCAACGTGCTCAAGCCCGATGCCACCGCGCCGGCCGAGTTCATCGCCGCCTGCGAGCAGGTCACCAAGCTGCTGGCGCAGGTGCTGGCCGAGCACGGCGGCAGCATTTCCGCCGAGCACGGCATCGGCCTGGTCAAGAAGCCGTACCTGGAGAGTACCCGCAGCGCCGAGGAGATCGCGCTGATGCGCGCGGTCAAGCGCGTGTTCGATCCGGCCGGGTTGCTCAATCCGGGCAAGCTGTTCGATCCCTGAGCCCAGCCGCGCCGCTGCCGGCGCGACCCGTTCAGGCGCTGCGCGCAGCGGACCGCTAGGCTATGCGGCGCGGCGCCGGCCGTCCCCCTTTTCACGATCCTGTTTGGAACGATTGCGATGACCCGAGTGACCGCGCGCTGCGCCCTGCTGTTCGCCCTGACCGTGCCCGCGTTCGCGCAGGCGTCCAGCTTCGCCGGCACCTCCGCCGGGTCGGCCTCGGCCGGTTCGGCCGGCAGCTCGGCGTCCTCGGACAGCAGTTCCAACAACGACAAGGTGGTGCTGCAGGCGCGCGACGACGCGGCCGGCTTCGTCGCCAGCGCCGGGCGCATCCGCGGCGCGCAACTGGAAGCGGCGCTGCGCGTGCTGCGCGAGCGCAACCCGCAGGCGCAGCAGGCCAGCGACCTGGAACTGGCGCAGGCGATCCTGGCGCTGTGAGCGCGCGCCGGCCACGGCGCCTAGTCGCGCGGTGGCTGGCGGTGCTGGTGCTGGCCGGTGCGGTGCACGCCGCGGCCGCGCCGCTGGTCGTCGACGAGCGCGGGCTGAGCCCAGCCGAACGCACCGCCAGCCAGGCCGTGCTGGCCGCGGCGCAGGCGCGGCTGCCGCCGGCCTGGGCCGCGGCGCTGCCGGCAGGGCTGCCGCTGCAATGGCGCGACGATCTCCCCGCGCAGGTGCACGGGCGCGCGCAGGCGCGTCGCCTGCTGTTGAACAAGCGCCTGCTGCGCGACTGGATGGCGGCGGCGGGCGACACCGATCCGGCCGCCGATCCGGCGCGGCGGCCGGCGCTGGCGGCGGTGCTGCACGAGCTGGCGCATTTCTACGACCGCGCCGCGGCGGGGCGGTTGTCGTCCGATCCGCGCCTGCTGGATCTGGCCGGCTGGCAGGTCAGTCCGATGCGCCTGGGCCTGCGCCGCGGCCAGAACCGCTTCACCGAGCGCAGCCCGGACCGCTACGAATTGCAGTCGCCGGCCGAGTTCGTGGCGGTGAATCTCGAACACTTCCTGCTCGACCCGGAGTACGCCTGCCGGCGACCGGCATTGGCCCGCTACTTCGCCGCGCGCCTGGCGTGGACGCCCCCGGCGCCTGTGTGCGCGCCGGACCAGGTCTTCGTGCAGGATCCGCTGGCCGACGCGGCCGCGTTGTTGCAGGTGGACCCGGCGCGGGTCTACGCGGTGGACTACCTGCTGGCCGAAGGCAATGCGCAGCCGATGAGTCACTGGGGCCACAGCATGCTGCGCCTGGTGATCTGTGCGCCAGGCCATCCGCTGGGGCCGCAGTGTCGGCTGGACCTGGCCGAGCACCGGGTGCTGTCGTTCCGGGCCTTCGTCGACGACGTGCAGATCTCCAGCCTGCGTGGGCTTACCGGCTCCTACCCGTCGCGGCTGTTCGTGCTGCCGCTGCGCCAGGTGGTGGACGACTACACCCAGGTGCAACTGCGCGGCCTGCAGTCGCTGCCGCTGCGGCTCTCGCGCGAGGAGATCGCCGCGCTGCTCGAGCGTGCCGCGCACCTGCACTGGAGTTACGACGGCCGCTACTACTTCCTCAGCAACAACTGCGCGGTGGAGACCTACGCCTTGCTGCACGACGGCGTGCCGCGGCTGGCGGCTGCGCACCTGTCCGGGATCAGCCCGACCGGGCTGCGCCGGCGCCTGCTGCGCGCCGGCATCGCCGATGCCTCGGTGTTCGAGGATGCCGACGCGGCGGTGCGCAATGGCTACTTCTTCCCGGCGGCGAGCGCGCATTTTGCGGAGATGTTCGCGGTGGCGCGCGGTTCCTTGGCGCTGCCGGCCCGCAATGCCGACGCATGGCTGGACCTGCCCGCCGCGCAACGCGCGCCGTGGCTGCAGCGTGGCGACTTGCGCGCCAGTGCCGCCCTGCTTGTGTTGGAAAATGCCGCCCGCCGTCGTGCCGAACAGCGCGGTCGCGATGCGCTGAAGCGGCGTTATCTGGGCAAGCCGCTGCCGTCCGCGGCGGCCGGTGCGGGCGGGGGCGATGCGAGTGGCGACACCCGCGACGCCGCCAGCGCGGTGCGTGCGGTGCTGGCCGAGCAAGGTTTGCTGAGCCAACCGGCGAGCCTGCTGCAGGGGCAGCCGGGCTATGGCCTGCCGCAGGCGCAGGAGCGCGCCTGGCTGCAGGTGCAGGGACAGGCGCGGATCGCGGCGCTGCACGACGAGGGCGCCGCGCTGCAGACGCGCCTGCGCGGGTTGCTGCCGGCGCCGCTGCAGGCGGACCTGGCGCAGGTCGATGCCAACCTGGCGACGCTGGGCGAACGCTTGCGCACGCTCAATCGCGAAGGTGGCGGGCTGCAGTTGCGGTCGCCTTCGGTGTTGCAGGAGGGTGGCGGGCAGCCGTAGTGCGGCAGGCGCGGTTGGTCAGGGAGGCCGAAGGGAGCATCTCGCATTTGGTCGACGACGTCGCGGTCGCGGCTGAAGCTGGGACCGCGACGCGGCCGGCGGTGAGTCCGCGGCATCGGCTGGTTGCAGGTGCAGCCTTTTCGTCATCAAAGGAGGCCGATAGTTCCAGTCGTCGGGACTGAAGTCCCTCCCACAGCGAGCGGCCCATTTTTTTCGCCCATCTTTGAGGGAGCGGCTTCGGCCGCGAGAGCGAAGCGCGAAGGCGAATCGGCTGGGGCAGTCGTCGCGACTGAAGTCGCTTCCACAACAAACGCGGCGCAGCCTCCGTCCATTTTGCAGGAGCGGCTTCAGCGGCGACGCGCAAGCCGGGAAGCTACGCGATATCGACCACCCTCAGGGCCGAGATCCGTTCCCGCTAGGGCACGACCTTGCCGGCCCGCAGGCCGCCGTCACGGCAGCTCGAGATCGACATCCTTGCCGTAGCGGCGCAACCAGGCGTCGCGTGGCGGATCCTGGCGGTACTGCGCGCGCAGCTTCGCCCAGGTCTGTTCATTGCCGTCGCAGTACGTGTCCATCGCCTTTTCCAGGTCGCGACGCCGCGCGGCGTCGTAGGGTTCCTCCCCGGCGAAGTGGCTGCAGGTGTCCTGGCGGGCGACGAAGGCGCTGATCGGCTCGGGCATCGAGCAGAAGCCGGCGTGGTGCTCGGGATCGACCGCGTCCGGAATCGTGCATGCGGGCTTGGCCGCGGCCGCGGCGGCCGGCCTCGCCGGCGCGGCGAGCGCCAGCGCCGGCAGGGCCAGCAGCAGGCCAAGGCAGGCGCGCTGCGGCGCATGCCCGGCGCTGCCGGTGCGGGAGGCGTGACCGGCACGGCGCCCGCGCATGGAGTCAGTCGGCGCGGCCGGCGAATTCGCCGGTGGTGGTGTTGACCAGCACGCGCTCGCCGTTGCCGATGTACTCCGGCACCATGATCTCGATGCCGGTGTTGAGCTTGGCCGGCTTCGGGCGCTTGGTGGCGGTGCCGCCCTTGAGCTCGGGCGGGGTCTCGATCACTTCCAGGGTCACGCTCTGCGGCAGCTGGATCGCCACCGGCTGGTCGTCGATGACCTGCACGTAGATGCCGCTGAGGCCGTCGGTGATGTAGCCGGCGTCGGTGCCGATCGCATCGGCGTCCAGGGTGTAGGGGGTGTAGTCCTCATCGTCGAGGAACACGAAGGCCTCGCCGTCCTTGTAGGAGAAGGTGGCCTGGCGACGCATCAGCTCGACCTCGCGCAGGTCGTCGTCGCCGTCGAAGCTGGCATCGAGCTTGTTGCCGCCCGGCACGCTGTACATCACGAAGCGGAAGCGCACGTTGCCGCCGCGGCCCTGCGGCGAGCTGCGCTCGATGTCGCGGATCTGGTACACGCCGTTGTTGTACTCGACGACGTTGCCTTTCTTGATTTCGTTGGCTTTCATGGGAGCTGGGGATCGGAATGGGGAATAGGGAATCGGAACGGCGTCAAGCGGCCGGAAAGGATCGGCGGGAGGGAGGCGCTTTTGCGATTCCCCATTCCCGATTCTCCATTCCCGGCTACTTGGGCGCCAACCGCACCGCGCCGTCCAGGCGGATGGTCTCGCCGTTGAGGTAGCGGTTGCGCAGCAGGAACATCACCGTGTCGGCGAATTCGTCCGGGCGGCCGAGACGCGAAGGATACGGGATCGCCGCGGCCAGCGATTGCTGCACGGCCTCGGGCATGCCGTCGACCATCGGGGTCCAGAAGATGCCCGGGGCGATGGTGTTGACGCGGATGCCGAAGCGCGCCAGTTCGCGCGCCATCGGCAGGGTCATCGCCACCACGCCGCCCTTGGACGCGGCATAGGCGGCCTGGCCGATCTGGCCTTCGTAGGCGGCGACGCTGGCGGTGTTGACGATGGCGCCGCGCTCGCCGTCCTCGCCTGGGGCGTTGTGCTGCATCAGGTCGGCGGCGGCCTTGGCGACGTTGAAGCTGCCGACCAGGTTGACCATCACCGTGCCCTGGAAGGTGGCCAGCGGCATCGGCGCTTCCTTGCCGAGTACGCGACCGGCGCCGAGGATGCCGGCGCAATTGACCGCAGCGTTGAGACCGCCGAGAAAATCACGCGCCGCGCCGAGTTGCGCGGCCACCTGGGCTTCGTCGCTGACGTCGGTGCGCAGGTAGCGGGCCCGCTCCGCGCCCAGCGCGGCGACCGCGGCCGCGCCCTTGTCGTCGTTCAGATCGAACAGCGCCACCTTGCCGCCTTCGGCGACGATGCGTTGCGCCACCGCCAGGCCGAGGCCGGACACGCCGCCGGTGACCACCGCTTTCAGATCGGCAAGCTGCATGGATGTTCCCTCCCAGGAAAACGCCCAGTTTAGAGGGTGCCGCCCCGTTGCGGCGAGACGCGCCGACCGGGCGCGGTGTGCAGGCCTGTGGTCGGGCGCGGAGCTGTCGCGGCTCAGGCCTCGGCGGCTAGCGCCTGGCCGACCTTGCTGCCGGTCGGGCGGCCGAGTTTCTGCGCCAGCCAGCGACCGGTCGCGGCCAGCGCCGGCAGGTCGATGCCAGTCTCCACGCCATTGCCGTGCAGCAGGTAGACCACGTCCTCGCTGGCCACGTTGCCGCTGGCGCCCTTGGCATACGGGCAGCCGCCGGCGCCGGACACCGCGGCATCGACCACGCGCACGCCTTCTTCCAGGCAGGCGGCGATGTTGGCCAGGGCCTGGCCGTAGGTATCGTGGAAATGCACCGCCAGCGCCGCCATCGGCACCGCCGCGGCGACCGCGCGCAGCATCGCCCGCGCCTTGCCGGGCGTGCCCACGCCGATGGTGTCGCCCAGCGAGATCTCGTAGCAGCCCATCGCGTGCAGCCGCTGCGCCACCCGCACCACGTCGGCCAGGGGGACCTCGCCCTGGTAGGGGCAGCCGAGCACGGTGGAGACGTAGCCGCGCACCTTGACCCCGTCCGCGGCCGCGCGCTCCAGCACCGGGGCGAAGCGCGCCAGCGATTCGTCGATGCCGGCATTGGTATTGGTGCGGTTGAAGGCCTCCGAGGCGGCGGTGAACACGGCTACCTCGCGTACGCCGACCGCGGCGGCGCGTTCGTAGCCCTGCAGGTTCGGCACCAGCACCGGGTAGTCCACCCCCGGCACCTGCGCGATGCCGGCGTAGACCTCGGCCGCATCGGCCAGCTGCGGCACCCATTTCGGGCTGACGAAGCTGGTCGCCTCGATGCTGCGCAGGCCGGTGCGCCCCAGCCGTGCGATCAGTTCGATCTTGTCGGCGGTGGCGACCCAGGCCTTCTCGTTCTGCAAGCCGTCGCGCGGGCCGACCTCGACGATGCGCACGCGGTCGCTCATCGCCGAGATTCCTGTGCCGTTGGCCGGGCAATGCACACGAAACGGGAAGCGACGAGGGTCATGGGAATTCCTGATAGGAAGAGATCGCGAAGCAACGGCACGCACGGCCGTCGTCATCTACACCGGCGCGACATGGCCGCGCGGATCAGGCCGTCGCGGGGTGGTGGCAGACCGCTTCGATGTTGTGGCCGTCCGGATCCAGCAGGAACGCGCCGTAGTAGTCGGGGTGATAGTGCGGGCGCAGGCCCGGTGCGCCGTGGTCGCGGCCGCCGGCGGCCAGGCCGGCCCGATGGAAGGCATCCACCTGCGCGCGGCTGGCGGCGACGAAGGCCACGTGCACGCCGTGGTCGCCAGCGTCGCGGCCGCCGTCGGCGATCCAGAAGCTGGGCTTGCCGTCGCGGCCGAAGCCGACGTGGCGCTGGCCGCCGCTCTGTTCGGCGCTCACCTGCATCACCACGTCCAGGTCCAGCGCGGCCAGGGCGGCGCGGTAGAAGGCCAGGCTGCGGTCGAGGTCGCTGCAGCGCAGGCCGAGATGGTCGATCGGGTTCATGGGCTGGCCCTCCAGGCCGGTTCGCGTTTCTCGAGGAACGCATTCAGTCCTTCCTGGCCCTCGGCCGAGACCCGCAGCTGCGCGATCAGGGCCGCGTTGGCCTGGTCCAGCGCATCGCGCTCGCCGCCGGCGGCAACCCGCCGCACCAGCGCCTTGGCGCCGGCAGCGGCCAGCGGCCCGGCCTGGCCGAGCAGGGCGACCTGGCGCTGCACCGCCGCGTCCAGCGCCTCCGGCGCCACCGCCTGGTGGACCAGGCCGATCTGCGCCGCGGTGGCGGCGTCGAAGGTTTCCGCGCTGGCGAACCAGCGCCGCGCCTGGCGCGCGCCGATCGCGGCGATCACGTACGGCGAGATCACCGCCGGCAGCAGGCCCAGCCGGCTTTCGCTGAGCGCGAAGCGCGCATCGGTGGCGGCCACGGCGATGTCGCAGCAGGCGACCAGGCCGACCGCGCCGCCGAACGCGGCGCCCTGCACCCGTGCCACCGTGGGCTTGGGCAGTTCGTCGAGCAGGCGCATCAGCCGCGCCAGGGCCAGTGCGTCGTCCAGGTTCGCCTGTTCGCCGGCGCCGGCCATCGAGCGCATCCACTGCAGGTCGGCGCCGGCCGAGAACGCCGCGCCGGCGCCGGCCAGGACCACGACCTGCACCTGCGGATCGGCGCCGATCTGCAGCAGGGCGTCGCTGAGCTGCGCGATCAGCGCGGCGTCGAAGGCGTTGCGGACCTCGGGTCGGTTCAACTGCAGCGTCAGGACCTTGCCGGATCGTTGCAACAACAGGACATCGCTCATCGAACACGCTCGTACGCAGGGAAAACGGCAGCCATACGGAATGATAGCCGCCCGTGCCGGCGCCGCCATGACGCGCCGCGGCGATGCTACAATTGATAACCATTCTTATCGACGGATCGTGCTGTGACGTTGTCCGACATGCCGTTGCGCAGCAGCGCCCTGGTGGAATCCGTGCACGACCGCCAGCCCAACGACGCCATTGCGCGGCGTCTGCGCGAGCTGGGTTTCGTCGCCGGCGAGCAGGTGCAGGTGCTGACCAGTGGGCCGATCGGCGGCGAACCGCTGCTGGTGCAGGTGGGCTATACGCGCTTCGCGCTGCGCCGCAGCGAGGCGGCGCGGGTGCAGGTCAGCGCGCTGGACGAGGTGCGCCCGTGAGCGCGGTGGCCGCGCCGCTGCGCCTGGCCCTGGTCGGCAACCCGAACTGCGGCAAGACCGCACTGTTCAACCAGTTGACAGGCAGCAAGCAGAAGGTCGCCAATTACGCCGGCGTCACTGTCGAGCGCAAGGAGGGCCGTTTCCGCGCGCCGTCCGGGCGCGAGTTCGCGGTGCTGGACCTGCCGGGCGCCTACAGCCTGCAGCCGGCCAGCCTGGACGAGGCGATCACCCGCGACCTGTGCCGCGGCTTTTACCCGGGCGAGCCGGCGCCGGACGTGCTGGTCTGCGTGGTCGACGCCACCAACCTGCGCTTGCACCTGCGCTTCGCGCTGGAGCTGCGCGAACTGGGCAAGCCGATGCTGGTGGCCCTGAACATGGTCGACGCGGCGCAGCGCCGCGGCATCCAGATCGACCGCCAGGCGCTGGAGCAGGCGCTGGGCGTGCCGGTGATCGAGACCGTGGCGGTGCGCCGCAACGGCGCGCGTGCCCTGGTCGAGCGGCTGGACACGCTGGCGCCGGCACTGCCGCCGGCGGTGGCGCCGGCCGAGGGGCAGGGCGACTACCACCAGCAGGTGCGCGCGATCCTGGCGGCGGCGGTGTCGATGCCGACGCGGACCTCGCGGGTAGACGATGCGCTGGACCGCTGGCTGCTGCATCCGGTGGCCGGCCTGCTGACCCTGGCGGTGGTGATGTTCCTGATCTTCCAGGCGGTCTATGCCTGGGCCGCGCCGCTGATGGACCTGATCGACGGCGGCACCAAGGCACTGGGTGCCTGGGTCGGCGCGACCCTGCCGCAGGGGCCGCTGAGCAGCCTGCTGGTGGACGGCATCATCGCCGGTCTCGGCGGCGTGGTGATCTTCCTGCCGCAGATCCTGATCCTGTTCGCCTTCATCCTGGCGCTGGAGGAGTCCGGCTACCTGCCGCGCGCGGCGTTCCTGCTCGACCGCATGATGGCCGCCGCCGGCCTGTCCGGGCGCTCGTTCATCCCGCTGCTGTCCAGCTTCGCCTGCGCCGTGCCCGGGATCATGTCCACCCGCAGCATCCAGGACCCGCGCGACCGCCTGGCGACCATCCTGGTGGCGCCGCTGATGACCTGTTCGGCGCGCCTGCCGGTGTACGCCCTGCTGATCGGCGCGTTCATCCCGCAGCGGCAGGTGTGGGGCGTGTTCAACCAGCAGGGCCTGGTGCTGTTCGGCCTGTACTTCGCCGCCATCGCCAGTGCGCTGCTGGTGTCGTGGACGATGAAGAAGTGGCGCCGCGACAAGGGCGAGCATCCGCTGCTGCTGGAGCTGCCGTCCTACCGCGTGCCGCACCTGCGCGACCTGGCGCTGGGCCTGTGGGAGCGCGCGGCGATCTTCCTCAAGCGCGTCGGCGGCATCATCCTGGCGTTGACCATCCTGCTGTGGTTCCTGTTGTCGTTCCCGGCGCCGCCGGCCGACGCCACCCTGCCGGCGATCGACTACAGCTTCGCCGGCCGCATCGGCCACGCCATGACCACGGTGTTTTCGCCGCTGGGCTTCAACTGGCAGATCTGCATCGCGCTGATCCCCGGCCTGGCCGCGCGCGAGGTGGCGGTGTCGTCGCTGGCGACGGTGTACGCGCTGTCGGCGGCCGACGACGATGCCGCCGCGCAGGCGCTGTCGCCGCTGATCCACGACGGCTGGTCGCTGGCCACCGCGCTGTCGCTGCTGGTCTGGTACATCTACGCACCGATGTGCATTTCCACCCTGGCCACGATCAAGCGCGAGACCAATTCGTGGAAGCAGATGAGCTTCGCTGCGTTCTACCTGTTCGCGCTGGCGTACCTGGCCTCGCTGGTCACCTACCAGGTCGCGGTGGCGCTGGGAGCCGGCTGAAATGAGCACCTCGCTGCTGCTGCAGTACCTGGTGATCGCGCTGGCGGTACTGGTCAGCGCCTGGGTGGTACTGAAGAAGCAATTCCCGGGCACCGCGCGCAAGCTGCGCGGCGCACTCGCGCTACGCCTGCTCAAGCCCGGCCGGGCGGCCTGGCTGCAGGCGCTGGGGCGGCGCATCGCACCGCCGGCCAGCGCCGGCGCTGGCGCCTGCGGCGGCTGCGACAGCTGCGGGCCGACGCCGCCGCGGCGGCACTGAGCCGCGCCACGCGTTCCCGGCCCGCGCCTGCTTGTGCGCCGCACATGCGCGTGGCGAGGGCGGCGACTATCCTATGCCGATGACCAATCCATTCCCGTTCTCCCGCCGTGCGCAGGCGCTGACCAGTTCGGCGATCCGCGAAATCCTCAAGGTCACCGAACGCCCGGAAGTGATCTCCTTTGCCGGCGGCCTGCCGTCGCCGGATACCTTCCCGGTCGCGCGCATGCGCGAGGCCTGCGACAAGGTGCTGCGCGATGCGCCGCAGGCGGCGCTGCAGTACGGCCCGACCGAGGGCTATCTGTTGCTGCGCGAATGGGTGGCGGCACGGCTGAGCCGCGACGGCGCCAGCATCCGACCCAGCCAGGTGCTGATCACCACCGGGTCGCAGCAGGGCCTGGACCTGCTCGGCAAGGTGTTCATCGACGAAGGCAGCAAGGTGCTGGTGGAAACGCCCAGCTATCTCGGCGCGCTGCAGGCGTTCTCGCTGTTCCAGCCGGCGTTCGCGGCAATGCAGTCGGACGACGACGGCGTGGTGGTGGACGCGCTGGACGATGCGCAACTGGCCGGCGCGCGCTTCATGTACGTGCTGCCGAACTTCCAGAATCCGACCGGGCGGCGCCTGCCGCTGCACCGGCGCCAGGCGCTGGTGGCGCGTGCGGCCGAGGCCGGCGTGCCGATCGTCGAGGACGATCCCTACGGCGAGCTGTGCTACAGCGGCGACACGCTGCCGAGCCTGCTGTCGATGAACCCGGACGGCGCCATCTACATGGGCTCGTTCTCCAAGGTTTTCGCGCCCGGCCTGCGCCTGGGCTACGTGGTCGCGCCGGAAGCGGTGCACGCCAAGCTGGTGCAGGCCAAGCAGGCCGCCGACCTGCACACCCCGTCGTTCAGCCAGCGCATCGTCTACGAGGCGGTGCAGGACGGCTTTTTGGATGCACACATCCCTGGCATCCGTGCGCTGTACGCCAGCCGCTGCGAGCAGATGCTCGCCGCCCTGGGCAAGTATTTCCCCGCGCAGGTGCGCTGGAATCGCCCGGCCGGCGGCATGTTCATCTGGGTCGAGCTGCCGGTGGGCATGGACGGCGGCGCGCTGCTGAGCAAGGCGATCGAGCGCAATGTGGCCTTCGTGCCGGGTGCGCCGTTCTTCGCGGTCGCGCCGCAGCGCAATACCCTGCGGCTCTCGTTCGTGACGGTGCCGGCCGAACGCATCGAGATGGGTGTGCGCATCCTCGGCGCGCTGTTGCAGGACGAGGTCGCCGCGCACCTGCGCGCGACGGCCTGAGTCCGGCGTCGTGCCGTCCATGACACCCTCCGGTTCCGCCGTGGCAGCGTGGACCATCGATGCGGTCCTGGTCGGCCGCGCCCAGGCGTTCACCCGCCCGGGCAGCCGCAGCGCGATCGACAAGCGACCGCAGGCCGGGCGCCTGCGCATCGGGCTGGAGGGGCTGGAACTGGACGAGCAGGGCGACCGCCGTGTGCATGGCGGCCCCGACAAGGCCTTGCACCATTATCCGCGCGACCATTACCCGGCCTGGCGCGAGGAACTGGGCGTGCATGCCTTGCTGGACGCGCCGGGCGCGTTCGGCGAAAACCTCAGCAGTTGCGGCGTGACCGAAGCTGACCTGTGCCTGGGCGACCGGCTGCGCCTGGGCACGGCCGTGGTCGAGGTGTCGCAGTCGCGGCAGCCGTGCTGGAAGCTGTCCGACCGTTTCGGCGTGGCCGCGCTGGCGCGGCGCGTGCAGGACAGCGGCCGTACCGGCTGGTACTACCGGGTGCTGCAGCCCGGCGAGGTCGCCGCCGGCGACAGGTTGGCGCTGCTGGAGCGTCCGTATCCGCAGTGGTCGTTGGCACGCCTGGTCGGCCTGCTGTACCGGCGCGAGATCGACCCGGCGCAACTGCAGGAGGTGCTGGCGCTGCCACTGGTGCCGAACTGGCGCACCTTGTTCGAGCGGCGCCTGGCGCAGCGCGCGGTGGAGGATTGGGACAAGCGCTTGCTGGGGCAGGCGCCGGAGTAGGGCAGCAAGGCGCCGCCATTCCTATGTCTGTCGTCGTGTGTGGCGTGATTGGATGGCACCGCGTCGGGGCTGAAGCCCCTCCCACCCACTTTCCGGCAAGCGACGCCGTTGATGGTCTGTAGGAGCGGCTTCAGCCGCGACGAACGAAGCGCGGCGCTCGCCGGCACCGAGCACTGTCCACGCGGGCACGCTTCACCTCTTTCATCGACGACCCGGGGACGCTTCGGCGCCCGCCGCCTGCCATCCACGGCACACGCCCTCTGTCGCACCCGCGCGCAAACCGCTAGCCTTGTGCCGATGACGACTTCTCCGTTGCGTGTGTTGATCCATGGTGCGTCCGGCCGCATGGGCCAGGCGTTGTTGCGGCTGGCCGCGCAGGACCCGGCGCTGCAGGTGGTGGCCGCGGTGGTCCGCCGCGCGCCGGCGCAGCGGGTGATCGATGGTGTGCCGTACTTCGCCGCGGCCGAACTGGGCGGCGTGCCGGCCTTCGACGTGGCGATCGACTTCAGCCTGCCGCAGGGCTTCGACCCGGTGCTGGCCTTGTGCACGGCGCGCGGTGCGGCGCTGGTGTCCGGCACCACCGGGCTGGAGGACGCGCAGCGGCAGGCGCTGGCCGCCGCCGCCGAGCGCATTCCGTTGATCTGGGCATCGAACTTCAGCCTGGGCGTGGCGGTGCTGCACGATCTGGTCGAGCGCGCCGCCGCGGCGCTGCCGGGCTGGGATTGCGACATCGTCGAATCCCACCACGTGCACAAGCAGGACGCCCCCTCCGGCACCGCGCTGACACTTGGCGACGCGGCCGCCCAGGGCGGCGCCACCCCGCGCTACGCCAGCCTGCGCGCCGGCGACATCGTCGGCGAGCATCTGGTGCAGTTCGCCGGGCTCGGCGAGCGGGTCGAGCTGGTGCACCGCGCCAGCAACCGCGACATCTTCGCCCGCGGCGCGCTGCACGCCGCCGCGCGCCTGCCGGGGCGTGCGCCCGGGGCCTACCGGCTGCGCGACCTGCTCGGCTGAACAGGCACTTCACCCAAACGGCTGGCGCGGACCGCCCCGCGCCGGTACAATTCTCGCTCGCCTGTTACCCATCGCCACGGACCCGGAGAAGCGCCGAGTTCGCGGTTTCTTGCAGCCTGCAAGTTGGTGGGGCAGGGTTCCTCTCTCCCCAAGGCGAACCCCGTGACTCAACCCGCAATCCTTGTCCTTGAAGACGGCACCGTGTTCGAGGGCGAATCCGTAGGCGCTGCCGGCCTGTCCGTCGGCGAAGTGGTGTTCAACACCGCCATGACCGGCTACCAGGAGATCCTCACCGATCCCTCCTACGCCCGCCAACTGGTCACGCTGACCTACCCGCACATCGGCAACACCGGCTGCACCGACCAGGACGACGAGGCCGCCCAGGTCTGGTCGGCCGGCCTGATCGTGCGCGACGTGCCGCGCCGCCCCAGCAACTGGCGCAACCAGGTGGCGCTGCCGGACTGGCTGATCCAGCGCGGCGTGGTCGCCATCGCCGGCATCGACACCCGCAAGCTGACCCGCATCCTGCGCGAGAAGGGCTCGCAGAACGGCGCGCTGATGGCCGGCGAGGTCAACGTGGACACCGCGCTGGAAGCGGCGCGCGCGTTCCCGGGGCTGAAGGGCATGGACCTGGCCAAGGTGGTGTCCACCGACAAGGCCTATCCCTGGCGCGACGGCCAGCTCGACCTGGACAGCAACGCGTTCGTGCAGGCCGAGCCCAGGTTCAAGGTCGTCGCCTACGACTACGGGGTCAAGCTCAACATCCTGCGCATGCTCGCCGAGCGCGGCTGCGAGGTGACCGTGGTGCCGGCGCAGACGCCGGTCGCCGAAGTACTGGCGATGAACCCGCACGGCGTGTTCCTGTCCAACGGTCCCGGCGATCCGGCGCCCTGCGACTACGCGATCGCCGCGATCCAGGAACTGCTGGCGCGCAAGATCCCGACCTTCGGCATCTGCCTGGGCCACCAGTTGCTGGCGCTGGCCGCCGGTGCGCAGACCCTGAAGATGGGCCACGGCCACCACGGCGCCAACCATCCGGTGCAGGACCTGGACAGCGGCCGGGTGATGATCACCTCGCAGAACCACGGCTTCGCGGTGGACGAGGCGACCTTGCCGGCCAACGTGCGCGTCACCCATCGCTCGCTGTTCGATGGCAGCAACCAGGGCATCGCGCTCACCGACGCGCCGGCCTTCAGCTTCCAGGGCCATCCTGAAGCCTCGCCGGGTCCGCGCGACGTGGCGCCGCTGTTCGATCGCTTCACCGCGCTGATGGCGGCGGCTGGCGCATGAACCTTCGCCAGCTGACGTTGGCGATTCTCCTCGCGTGCAGTGGAGCTGCAACGGCCTCCGACGTATCGGATGCGCAAGCGTCGCAACTTTTCCAGATCCTCGGATTGAAAGAGGCGGTGTCCATCTACGCCAAGGACTCGGTGGCATCAGCGCCGTTGTTCCAAAAACTCGGTTCAGATCAAAAAGGCTGCATTGCTGGGCTCGTGGGAGAGACGATCGCGCGGAATACCGTGGCGCAGTTGAAGACCCTCTTCCAGGATGACGACAAGGCAGAGCGCTGGATCCAGTTTTCCAAGACAGCTGCTGGTCAGCGCTACATGCAGTATGTGGCCGCGGCTGCAAAGGCCGTTTTTCTGAGCCGACCCGTGCCTGATCGCGCCGAATTGCTGCTTGGAATGAGCCCTGCTCAAGCGGCGCAGACGCAGGAGTTCATCGCTTCGCCTGCAGGCATGGTGTTCCGCGCGGCACCGCCGCTGACTCCCCCTGCCATGACGGAAGCGCAGCAGGCAGCGCTCGGGGATGAGCTGGTCAATCGTTGTCGATTGTCCGAATCCGATTTTTCCTGAACGACTCTAAACGTTAGACGCTCAGCCTCACATACGTCGAAAGTCCAGACTTCGAGAAAGAAATGCCCAAGCGCACCGACCTCCAAACCATCCTCATCATCGGCGCCGGCCCGATCGTCATCGGCCAGGCCTGCGAGTTCGACTACTCCGGCGCGCAGGCGTGCAAGGCGCTGCGCGACGAGGGCTACCGCGTGGTGCTGGTCAACAGCAACCCGGCCACGATCATGACCGACCCGAACATGGCCGACGCCGTGTACATCGAGCCGATCAACTGGCAGACGGTCGAGAAGATCATCGCCAAGGAAAAGCCCGATGCGCTGCTGCCGACCATGGGCGGGCAGACCGCGCTGAACTGCGCGCTGGACCTGGCCGACCACGGCGTGCTGGAGAAGTACGGCGTCGAGCTGATCGGCGCCAAGCGCGAGGCCATCCGCATGGCCGAAGACCGCGAGCTGTTCCGCGTGGCGATGGGCGAGATCGGCCTGGAGTGCCCCAAGGCGGCGGTGGCGCATACCCTGGAAGAGGCGCTGGAGATCCAGGCCACGGTGGGCTACCCGACCATCATCCGCCCCAGCTTCACCCTCGGCGGCAGCGGCGGCGGCATCGCCTACAACCGCGAAGAACTGATCGAGATCGTCGGCCGCGGCCTGGAACTGTCGCCGACCAGCGAAGTGCTGGTCGAGGAGTCGGTGCTGGGCTGGAAGGAGTTCGAGATGGAAGTGGTCCGCGACACCGCGGACAACTGCATCATCGTCTGCTCGATCGAGAACCTGGACCCGATGGGCGTGCACACCGGCGACTCGATCACCGTGGCCCCGGCGCAGACCCTCACCGACAAGGAATACCAGCGCCTGCGCGATGCCTCGATCGCGGTGCTGCGCAAGATCGGCGTGGATACCGGCGGCTCCAACGTGCAGTTCGGCATCAACGCGCAGACCGGCCGCGTGGTGGTGATCGAGATGAACCCGCGCGTGTCGCGCTCCTCGGCGCTGGCCTCCAAGGCCACCGGCTTCCCGATCGCCAAGGTCGCGGCCAAGCTGGCGGTCGGCTACACCCTGGACGAGCTGAAGAACGAGATCACCGGCGGGCTGACTCCGGCCTCGTTCGAGCCGTCGATCGACTACGTGGTCACCAAGATCCCGCGCTTCGCCTTCGAGAAGTTCCCGCAGGCCGACGCGCGCCTGACCACGCAGATGAAGTCGGTGGGCGAGGTGATGGCGATGGGCCGTACCTTCTCCGAATCGCTGCAGAAGGCGCTGCGCGGCCTGGAGACCGGCAAGATCGGCCTGGACCCGACCGGCCTGGACCTGAGCAGCGAAGACGACCTGGCCACGCTCAAGCGCGAGCTGAAGGCGCCCGGTCCGGAGCGGCTGTTCTATGTCGCCGATGCGTTCCGCGCCGGCATGAGCGTGGAGCAGGTCCACGCGCTGTCGTTCATCGATCCCTGGTTCCTCGACCAGATGGAAGACCTGATCGCGCAGGAAGCGCAGTTGGCTGCCGACGGCCTCGGTGCGCTGGACGCCAAGCGCCTGCGCACGCTCAAGCGTGCCGGTTTCTCCGATGCGCGCCTGGCCGAGCTGTGCGGCACCAACGAAGCGGCGGTGCGCGCGCTGCGCCGCGCGCACAAGGTGCGCCCGGTGTACAAGCGGGTGGACTCGTGCGCGGCCGAATTCGCCACCAGCACCGCCTACCTGTACTCGACCTACGAGGACGAGTGCGAGGCCGCGCCGAGCGACCGCGACAAGATCATGATCCTCGGCGGCGGTCCCAACCGCATCGGCCAGGGCATCGAGTTCGACTACTGCTGCGTGCACGCGGCGCTGGCGCTGCGCGAGGACGGCTACGAGACCATCATGGTCAACTGCAATCCGGAGACCGTGTCCACCGACTACGACACCTCCGATCGCCTGTACTTCGAACCGCTGACCCTGGAAGACGTGCTGGAGATCGTCGAGCTGGAGCAGCCCAAGGGCGTGATCGTGCAGTACGGCGGGCAGACCCCGCTGAAGCTGGCGCGCGCGCTGGAAGCCAACGGCGTGCCGGTGATCGGCACCTCGCCGGACTCGATCGACCTGGCCGAGGACCGCGAGCGCTTCCAGCAGCTGGTCGACAAGCTGGGCCTGAAGCAGCCGCCGAACCGCATCGCCCGCAACGCCGATGAGGCGTTGGTGCTGGCGCGCGAGATCGGCTATCCGCTGGTGGTGCGCCCGAGCTACGTGCTCGGCGGCCGCGCCATGGAGATCGTCTACGGCGAATCCGACCTGGCGCGCTACGTGCGCGACGCGGTCAAGGTCTCCAATGATTCGCCGGTGCTGCTGGACCGCTTCCTCGACAATGCGGTGGAAGTGGACGTGGACATCATCGCCGACCACAGTGGCCAGGTGCTGATCGGCGGCGTGATGGAGCACATCGAGGAAGCCGGCGTGCACTCGGGCGATTCGTCCTGTTCGCTGCCGCCGTACTCGCTGTCGCCGGCCACCCAGACCGAGCTGCGTCGCCAGGTGGTCGAACTGGCCAAGGCGCTGAACGTGGTCGGGCTGATGAACACCCAGTTCGCGGTGCAGGTCAACGATGCCGGCGACGACATCGTCTACCTGCTGGAAGTGAACCCGCGCGCCTCGCGCACCGTGCCGTTCGTGTCCAAGGCGATCGGCGTGCCGCTGGCCAAGATCGCTGCGCGCTGCATGGCCGGCAAGACCCTGGCCGAGCAGGGCGCGCTGAAGGAAATCGTGCCCGACTACTACTCGGTGAAGGAGGCGATCTTCCCGTTCGCCAAGTTCCAGGGCGTCGATCCGATCCTCGGCCCGGAGATGCGTTCCACCGGTGAGGTGATGGGCGTGGGCCGCAGCTTCGGCGCGGCGTTCGCGCGTGCGCAGGAAGCCGGCGGCATCAAGGCGCCGCCGCTGGGCAAGGCCTTCGTGTCGGTGCGCGATCCGGACAAGCAGCGCGTGCTGCCGGTGGCGCAGGCGCTGGTCGAGCGCGGCTACACCCTGGTCGCCACCCGCGGCACCTGCGCCTGGCTGCAGCAACACGGCCTGCAGTGCGAGCAGGTCAACAAGGTCGCCGAGGGCCGCCCGCACATCGTCGATCTGATCAAGAACGGCGAAATCGTGTATATCGTCAACACCACCGAGGGCCGGGCGGCGATCTCCGACTCGTTCTCGATCCGTCGCGAAGCCCTGCAGCATCGCGTCACCTATTCGACCACGGTCGCCGGCGCGCGTGCGCTGGTGCATTCACTGGAATTCCGCGGCACCGGTCCGGTCTGGGCGCTGCAGGAACTGCACAAGGAGCTGGAAGCGTGAGAGCCCCGATCACCATGCAAGGCGCGCAGCGGTTGCGCGAGGAACTGGATCACCTGAAGTCGGTCAAGCGTCCCGAGGTCATCACCGCGATCGCCGAGGCGCGTGCGCACGGCGATCTCAAGGAGAACGCCGAGTACCACGCCGCGCGCGAGCAGCAGGGCTTCATCGAAGGCCGCATCAAGCAGCTGGAGAGCGAGCTCTCGCACGCCGAGGTCATCGACGTCAGCAAGCTGGCGGTCGGCAGCAAGGTGGTGTTCGGCGCCACCGTGACCCTGGCCGACGTGGAGACCGACGAGGAGAAGCGTTACCAGCTGGTCGGCGACCTGGAGGCGGACATCAAGCAGGGCCTGATCGCGATTTCCTCGCCGTTGGCGCGTGCGCTGATCGGCAAGATGGAAGGCGACAGCGTCAGCATCGACGCCCCGGCCGGACGCCGCGAGTACGAGATCGTCAGCGTCGCCTACGTCGGCTGATCCGATGGCGGTCGCCACCTTGCTGTTGCCGGAGCGGGTCCGCCTGGCCGGCGCCGTGCTGGCCGGCGAGGTGGCGCGCGCGTTCGGCCGTGCCGACCGCACGCAGGCCGCGCCAGGTGGCGAGGCGCAGTTGCGCCGCCATTTCGCGCTGGCGGAGCAACCGCTGCCGGCCGCGGCGCTGACCCGGCAACTGGACGCCGGCGATGCCGGCGACGGCCTGTGGCTGCGCGCCGATCCGGCCTACGTTGTGCCGGACATGCAGGGCGCGCGGCTGATGGCGCATGGCGACATGCTGCCGCTCGACGCGGTCGACCTGGACGCGCTGCTGCCGGCGGTGCAGGCCTTGTTCGCCGAGAGCGGGTTGACCCTGGATGCGCCCGATCCGACCCGTTGGTACCTGCGCCTGCCGGCCGACAGCGTGCTGCCGGTGTTCACGGCGCCAGCGCAGGTACTCGGCGCGGACCTGTTCGATCACCTGCCGCAGGGCGAGGACGCGCGCCGCTGGCGTGCGTTGCTGACCGAGGCGCAGATCGTGCTGCACCAGCATCCATGGAACCGCGAGCGCGTCGCCCGCGGCCAGCCGGCGATCAATTCGCTGTGGTTCTGGGGCGGTGGCCGGCTGCCGGCGTCGGTCGGCACCGCGCATGCGCAGGTGCGCAGCCGCGATCCGCTGTTGCGTGCGCTGGCCCAGGCCGCCGGCATCGGGGTCGCCGAGGGCCAGGCGCCGCGGGTCGATGCGCTGGTCGACCTGCGCCAGCTGCGCGCGCCCGAGCAGTTCGTCGGCGAGGTGGTGCAGCCGCTGCTGCAGGCGCTGCGCGATGGCGAACTGCAGCAACTGCAGCTGGATTTCGAGGACGGCACCTGTTTCCGCATCGCCCACGCGCAACGCTGGCGCCTGTGGCGGCGGCCGCTGTCGCGCCTGGACGCATGAATGCCATCGCGCGCATCGTGCGGCGGCCCGCGGCGGCCGCGGCCGGCCCGTGGCACGAGGCCACCTTGCCGCTGTTGCGGCGCATCTATGCCGCGCGCGGCGCCCACGACAGCGGCCTGGCGCAGCCCAAGCTGGCGCAACTGCTGCCGCCCGATGCGCTGAGCGGCATCGACGCCGCGGTCGCGTTGCTGGCCGAGGCGATCGCGGCGCGCAAGCGCATCCTGGTGGTCGGCGATTTCGATTGCGACGGCGCCACGGCCTGCGCGGTGGCGGTGCGCGGGCTGCGCCTGCTCGGCGCTGCGCAGGTGCTGCACGCGGTGCCCAACCGCATGGTCCATGGCTACGGCCTGTCGCCGGCGCTGGTGGCGGAACTGGCGCCGTTGCAGCCGGACCTGCTGGTCACGGTGGACCACGGCATCGCCTGCCATGCCGGCGTCGCCGCGGCCAAGGCGCTGGGCTGGCAGGTGCTGGTCACCGACCACCATCTGCCGGGGCCGGCCTTGCCGCCGGCCGATGCCATCGTCGATCCGAACCTGGCCGGCGACGCGTTCCCGAGCAAGATGCTGGCCGGCGTCGGCGTGATCTTCTACGTGCTGCTGGCGTTGCGCCGGCACCTGCGCGCACACGGTGCGTTCGCGGCGGCGCCGCCGGACCTAGGCGTGCTGCTGGACCTGGTCGCGGTCGGCACCGTCGCCGACCTGGTGCCGCTGGATCCGAACAATCGGGCGCTGGTGTCGGCCGGTCTGCGCCGGCTACAGCGTGGCGAGGGCTGCATCGGCCTGCGCGCCTTGATCGAAGCCAGTGGTCGCGATCCGGCACGGCTCAGCGCCAGCGACATCGGCTTCGCGCTGGCGCCGCGGCTCAACGCCGCCGGCCGCCTTGAGGACATGGCCCTGGGCATCGAGTTGTTGCTGTGCGAGGACCCGCAGCAGGCGCGTGCGATCGCCGCGACGCTGGAAGAGATCAACGCCGAGCGCCGCGCCGTGCAGCAGCAGATGACCGACGAGGCCGAAGCGGTGGTGGCCAAGGCGCTGCTGGCCGCGCCCGAGCAGCCGCCGGTGGCGGTGTGCCTGTTCGATGCGCAGTGGCATCCCGGCGTGATCGGCCTGGTCGCGTCGAAGATGAAGGATCGCCTGCACCGGCCGGTGATCGCCTTCGCCCCGGCCGAGCCGGGCAGCACCCAGTTGCGCGGCTCGGCGCGTTCGATTCCCGGGTTTCACATCCGCGATGCGATGGCGGCGGTGGAGGCGCAGCGGCCGGGGCTGATGGAGAAGTTCGGCGGCCATGCCATGGCCGCGGGCCTGAGCCTGCCGCAGGACGCACTGGCCGAGTTCGAACAGGTGTTCCGCGCGCACGCGCTGGCGAGTCTGGACGCGGAACTGCTGCAGGCCGAACTGCTCAGCGACGGTGCGCTGGACCCGCACGAACTCGACCATCGCCATGCCGAGGCGTTGCGTCAGGGTGGGCCATGGGGGCAGGGCTTTCCCGAGCCGCTGTTCGACGGCGAATTCGAGGTGCTGCAGTGGCGCGTGCTGAAGGAGCGCCACCTCAAGCTGAGCCTGCGCTGCCCCGGCCGCGCCGAGCCCCTGAACGCCATCCACTTCAACGGCTGGCACGGTCGCGAACCGGGCCGTCGCGTGCATATCGCCTATCGCCTTGTCGCGGATGACTACCGCGGCGGCAGTGCGGTGCAGTTGGTGGTGGAGCACTGCCAGCCGCTGGGGGGCTGAGTCGCTGGGTGTCCGCCGGCGCACGTGGCGCCGCACCCTCACCCCAACCCCTCTCCCGATGGGAGAGGGGCTTAGCGTTCCCTTCTCCCTTCGGGAGAAGGTGCCCCGCAGGGGCGGATGAGGGTACGGGCGCAGCCTCGCATAGCCAATCCACGAGTGCTTCGCGCCGCACCCTCACCCCAACCCCTCTCCCGATGGGAGAGGGGCTGCTGGGCTGCGGGTTCGAGGTCGTGGTCGCCCATGCCGCGCCGGCGAGGAATCGTCGGCGCGCTACACTGCCGCGATGTCCGATCCCTCCGGCGCCAGCGCCTATTCCCGTTTCCAGCCCTGGCGCCGCAGCTTCGAAATCGGCTTCTGGGTCGCGCTCACCCTGATCAACGCCATTGCCAACAGCGTCACGGTGTTGATCGACATCCGCAACACCGGGCTGCATTTCGCCGCATGGGAGCCGGTGGTCTGGGAGTGGTCCAGCCAACTGATGTTCCTGCTGATCGTGCCGCTGGTGGTGCTGCTGACCCGACGCTATCCGCTGCACTGGGACACCTGGCGACGCCGGCTGCCGGGCTACCTGCTGGGCAGCGTGGCGCTGTCGGTGCTGCACGTGGTGGGGATGGTCGCCCTGCGCAGCCTGGTCTACCGCCTGCAGGGGCAGCAGTACAACTTCGGGCCGTGGCCGCAAGGGCTGGCCTACGAATACCTCAAGGACGTGCGCAGCCTGGCCTCGATTGCGCTGTGCGTGGAGATGTACCGGTTCCTGCTGCGGCGCTGGCAGGGCGAGGCGGCACTGCTGGGTGCGCCCGACGCCGGCCCGCCGGTGGGCTCGCTGGAGCGGCCGGAGCGCTTCCTGGTGCGCAAGCTGGGCCGCGACTTCCTGGTCGCCGCCGCCGACATCGAATGGCTGCAGGCGGCCGGCAACTACGTCAATCTGCGCGTGCGCGGCCACGACTACCCGCTGCGCAGCACCATGGCTGCGATCGAGGCGCGGCTGGACCCGGCGCGGTTCGTGCGCATCCACCGCAGCTACATCGTCAACCTGGCCAGCGTGGTCTCGATCGAGCCGCTGGAGGCGGGCGAGGCGCGGGTGCACCTGCGCGACGGCAGCCAGGTGCCGTGCAGCCGCCGCTACCGCGCCGCGCTGCGCGTGGCGGCCGGGGAGGGCGAGGTCGCCCCGGTCGAGTAGCGCTGTGGCGCAGCGGCCGGAATTGCTAGAATCGCGCTCTTGTCTGCCGGAAAAAGCCGCAATGATCGAACTCAATCCGATTCGCCACCGCATCGCCGATCTGTCCGATCGGGTGCTGTCGCTACGGGGGTTTCTTTGACTACGACGCCAAGAAAGAGCGTCTAGAGGAAGTCACCCGGGAGCTGGAAAGCCCCGACGTCTGGAACGACCCCGAGCGCGCCCAGGGCCTGGGCCGCGAACGCGCCAGCCTGGAGAAGACCGTCGGCGGCATCGCCAGCGTGCTCGATGGCCTGAACGAATCGCTGGAATTCCTGGAACTGGCCGAGAGCGAGAACGACGAGGCCACCGCGCAGGCGGTGCTGGCCGACGTCGACCGCTTCCAGGCGCAGGTGGAGAAGCTGGAATTCCAGCGCATGTTCTCCGGGCAGATGGACGCCAGCAACGCCTTCGTCGACATCCAGGCCGGCGCCGGCGGCACCGAGGCCCAGGACTGGGCCGAGATCCTGCTGCGCATGTACCTGCGCTGGTGCGAGTCGCGCGGCTGGAAGACCGAGCTGATGGAAGTCTCCGGCGGCGAAGTGGCCGGGATCAAGTCCGCCACACTGCGCGTGGAAGGCGATTTCGCCTATGGCTGGCTGAAGACCGAGACCGGCGTGCACCGGCTGGTGCGCAAGTCGCCGTTCGACTCGGACAACCGCCGCCATACCAGCTTCACCTCGGTGTTCGTGTCGCCGGAAGTGGACGACAACATCGACATCGACATCAATCCGGCCGACCTGAAGACCGACGTGTACCGCTCCTCCGGCGCCGGCGGCCAGCACGTCAACAAGACCGAGTCGGCGGTGCGCATCACCCACGTGCCCACCGGCATCGTGGTGGCCTGCCAGACCGGGCGCAGCCAGCACCAGAACCGCGACAACGCGATGAAGATGCTGGCCGCCAAGCTCTATGAGCTGGAGATCCAGAAACGCAATGCCGAACGCGACGCGGTCGAGGCGACCAAGTCCGACATCGGCTGGGGCAGCCAGATCCGCAACTACGTGCTCGACCAGAGCCGGATCAAGGACCTGCGCACTGGCGTGGAGCGCTCGGACACCCAGAAGGTGCTCGACGGCGACCTGGACGAGTTCGTCGAGGCCAGCCTCAAGTCCGGCCTGGAAGCCGGCGCGAAACGCAGCGACGCCTGAACCGGCGGCCTCCGTCCTGGCGACGGAGGCCGTGCGACGGCACACGGCCCCGTCGGCTGGTGCATTCTTTCCCTTCCTCACGCATCCCCCATCCCATGACCGAGCAGACCCCCGCGCCGTCCCTTCCCGTCGACGAGAACAGCCTCATCGCCGAACGGCGCGCCAAACTCGCCGCACTGCGCGCGCAGGGCGTGGCCTATCCGAACGATTTCCGCCGCAGCGACTTCGCCGGCGATCTGCAGGCCGAGTTCGCCGACACCGAGCGCTGGACTGCCGAGGCGCTGGAGGCGCAGGGCCGCAGCCTGCGCCTGGCCGGGCGCCTGTTGGCCAAGCGGGTGATGGGCAAGGCCAGCTTCGTGCAACTGCAGGACGAGTCCGGGCGCATCCAGTTGTTCCTGCAGGCCAACGCGCTGGGCGAGGCCTACGACGCCTTCAAGGGCTGGGACATCGGCGACATCATCGGCGTGGAAGGCGGGCTGACCCGCACCAAGACCGGCGAATTGTCGATCAAGGCCACCGGCCTGCGGCTGCTGACCAAGGCGCTGCGGCCGCTGCCGGACAAGTGGCACGGCCTGTCGGACGTGGAGCAGCGCTATCGCCAGCGCTACGTGGACCTGATCGTGTCGCCGGAGGCGCGCGAGGTGTTCGTCAAGCGCTCCAAGATCATCCGCGCCATGCGCGCCTGGCTGGACGCGCGCCGCTTCCTGGAAGTGGAGACGCCGATGATGCACTACATCCCCGGCGGCGCCACGGCCAAGCCGTTCACCACCCACCACAATGCCCTGGACCTGGACCTGTACCTGCGGGTGGCCCCGGAGCTGTACCTGAAGCGCCTGGTGGTCGGCGGCCTGGAACGGGTCTACGAAATCAACCGCAATTTCCGCAACGAAGGCGTCAGCACCCGGCACAATCCGGAATTCACCATGATGGAGCTGTACGAGGCCTACGCCACGTACCACGAGGTGATGGGCCTGACCGAAAACGTCATCCGCGACGTCGCCCGCGAGGTGCTGGGCACCACCCAGGTGCACTGGGACGGCGCCGACATCGACCTGGCGCCGGCGTTCCGCCGCTGGCGCATGGACGAGGCGGTGCGCCACCACAACCCGGAGATCAGCGCTGCCGACTGCACCGACCGCGAGGCGCTGCTGCGCCACTGCGAGCGGCTGAAGATCCGCATCAAGCCGTCCTACGGCTGGGGCAAGCTGCTGCTGGAGATCTTCGAGGCCACGGTCGAGCACACCCTGATCCAGCCCACCTTCATCACCGACCACCCGGTCGAGGTGTCGCCGCTGGCCCGCTCCAGCGACACCGAGCCGGGCTACACCGACCGCTTCGAACTGTTCATCAACGGCAAGGAAATTGCCAACGGCTTCTCCGAGCTCAACGACCCGGAAGACCAGGCGGCGCGGTTCCAGGCACAGGTGGCCGCCAAGGACGGGGGAGACGACGAGGCCATGCACTTCGACGCCGACTACATCCGGGCGCTGGAGGTGGGGCTGCCGCCGACCGGCGGCCTGGGCATCGGCATCGACCGGCTGGTAATGTTGCTTACCGGCAGCAGTTCGATCCGTGACGTGCTGCTGTTTCCGTACATGCGTCCGGAGGCTTAACCTAGCCCCGGACGAGGTGGCGCGGTTCTTGCAGCAGGCGTTGCACGCAAAAGGAAGTGAGGTGGACGGGTCGGCGTGAATGGGCGCCGGCGCGTTCCCGTTGTCGTCTCAGCAGCCCGCGCATGCGACGGGCGGAGGATTGCAGATGCATGATGCCAGCGTGAGCCTCTCCGGCGCGTCCTCGAACGGGGACCGTCTCCAATGGGCGGACGGAAACGACAATCGTTTGAACATCGTCATCGTCGACGATCAGACCTCCGCGCGCACGATGCTGCGGCATGTCATCGAGGACATCGCCCCGGAACTGACCGTGCGCGATTTCGGCGATTCGCAGGCCGCGCTGGCCTGGTGCGAAGCCGGCAAGGTCGATCTACTGCTGCTCGACTACCGCATGCCGGGCATGGACGGGCTGGAGTTCGCGCGGCGCCTGCGCCGGCTGCCCAAGCACCGTGACATCCCGATCATCCTGATCACCGTGGTCGGCGACGAGCCGATCCGCCAGGCCGCCCTGGAGGCGGGGGTGATCGACTTCCTGGTCAAGCCGATCCGCCCGCGCGAACTGCGGGCGCGCTGCCACAACCTGCTGCAGCTGCGGCTGCAGAGCGAGAACATCAAGCAGCGCGCGATGTCGCTGGAGCAGCGCCTGCTGGCCAGCATGCGCGAAGTCGAGGAGCGCGAGCGCGAGACCCTGTCGCGGCTGGCGCGGGCCATCGAGTACCGCGATGTCGGCACCAGCGCCTACCTGGAACGGATGGCGCACGTGGCCGGCCTGATCGCCGAGCAGCTGGGCCTGTCCGAGGACGAGGTGCGGGTCATCGAGATGGCCGCGAGCCTGCACGACATGGGCAAGATCGCCATCCCCGACGCGGTGCTGCTCAAGCCGGGCAAGCTCAACGAAGACGAGATGGCGGTGATGCGCATGCACCCGCGCATCGGCTACGAACTGCTCAGCGGCAGCCAGAACCGTTTCATCCAGGTCGGCGCGCTGATCGCCCTGCGCCACCATGAGCGCTACGACGGCAGCGGCTACCCGGACGGCCTGATCGGCGAGGCGATTCCGCTGGAAGCGCGCATCGTGGCGGTCGCCGACGTGTTCGACGCGCTGATCTCGCCGCGTCCCTACAAGGAGGCCTGGACCATGGACGCGACGCTGGCCTACCTGTACGCCCAGCGCGGCCGCCTGTTCGACCCGCGCTGCGTGGACGCGCTGTTCCGCGGCCGCGAGCAACTGCAGGTGATCTGCGAGAAATTCTCCACCGCCTCGGCGCGACCAGGAGTCTGACATGACCTCGGCGATCAGGTGGGTGCGGCAACGGTTCGCGGAGCGCAAGGATACCGAGCACGGCCAGGCGTTCGTCCGCATCTGCATGGTCGCGCTGATCCTGGTGTACGAACTGTCGTTCTCGCACACCTGGGACATCGCCCCGCGGCAACGCGCCTACGTCATCGGCCTGACCCTGATCTCGCAGGCGGTGGCTCTGGCCTTGATGACCTGGATCGTGGCCCGGCCGCAGCGCTCGGACATGCGCCGGATCATCGGCATGGTCGCCGACTACGGGCTCATGTCGATGGCGATGAGCGCGATCGGCGAACCGATGGCGTGCATCTACGTCGTCATCATGTGGGTCACCATCGGCAACGGCCTGCGCTACGGCAACCGCTACCTGTACCTGGCCGTGGCCATGGCGGTGGCCAGTTTCAGCATCACGCTGATGGCCAGCGACTACTGGATCGCCAATCGCGGGCTGGGCATCGGCCTGCTGGTCGGCCTGGCCGCCATCCCGCTGTATCTGTCCGGGCTGTTGCGGCAATTGACCTCGACGACCGCCGAGGCGCGCCGCGCCAGCGAGGCCAAGAGCCGCTTCCTGGCCAACATGAGCCACGAGTTCCGCACCCCGTTGAACGGCCTGTCGGGCATGACCGAGGTGCTGGCGACGACGCGCCTGGACGCCGAGCAGCGCGAGTGCGTCAACACCATCCAGGCCTCCGCGCGCAGCCTGCTGTCGCTGGTGGAGGAGGTGCTGGACATTTCCGCGATCGAGGCCGGCAAGCTGCGGCTCGACAAGCGCGATTTCTCGCTGCGCGAAACCCTGGAAGGAATCAGCCTGATCCTGCAGCCGCAGGCGCGGGCCAAGCGCCTGGCCTACCAGGTGGATGTCGCTCCCGACGTGCCGGACTATCTGTCCGGCGATCCGGGTCATCTGCGCCAGGTGCTGCTGAACCTGGCCGGTAACGCCATCAAGTTCACCGAGACCGGCCGGGTCGATATCCGGGTGCGCCTGCACAAGAACGAGCACGGGCAGCCGAAGCGCCTGAGTTTCGACATCGTCGATACCGGGATCGGGGTGACGCCGGACATGCGGCCGCGCCTGTTCGAGGCGTTCGAACAGGCCGACGTCGGCCTGGCGCGCCGCTACGAAGGCAGCGGCCTGGGCACCACGATTGCCAAGGGCCTGGTCGAGGCAATGGGGGGCAGCATCGGTTATCAGGAAAATGCCCCGCGCGGCAGCCACTTCTGGTTCGAACTGCCGTTCGTGGCCGCGGCGGTACCGGCATCGCCGGAGATCGGCGCGCCGGCGGCGAGCGTGCCGACGGCGGCCGAGGAGTTCGACACCAACGGCAACGTCATCGCGTTCTCCGACCCGTTCCTGCGCCACCGTGCGCGGGTGCGTGGCATGCGCATCCTGGTCGCCGACGACCACGCCGCCAACCGCATGGTGCTGCAGCGCATGCTGCAGAAGGCCGGCCATCGCGCCATCTGCGTCGACGGTGCGGAGGCGGTGCTGGATGCGCTGGCCGAGAGCGAGTTCGATGCGGTGATCGTCGACCTGCATATGCCCGGCATGAGCGGCCTGGACATGCTGCGGCAGTTGCGGGTGATGCAGGCCGGCGGGCCGCGCACGCCCGTCGTGGTGCTCAGCGCCGATGTCACCCCCGAGTCGATCCAGCGCTGCGAGCAGGCCGGCGCCCGCACCTTCCTGGCCAAGCCGGTGGTGGCCAACCGGTTGCTGGACACGCTTTCCGACATCGCGATGGAGGGACGCCTGCGTGCGGGCAGCGAGGCCGGCGTGCGGCAGATTGCGGTGTCGAGCGAAGGGGTGCTGGATGCGTCGGTTTTGGACGAACTCGCCGGGCTCGGCATGGGCGACGGGTTCGAACGCGAATTCATCTCGCAGTGCCTCAACGATGCCGAAGGCTGCCTCGGTGGCATGCAGATCGCCGGTGAAGCCGAGCACTGGGAACGCCTGCGCGAGCACGCGCATGCGATCAAGGGCGTCGCCAGCAATCTCGGCCTGGTACGGCTCGCCAGCCTCGGCGGCGAATTGATGCAGATGCCGGAATGGCAGGTGCGCAGCGAGTGGCGGGCACGGCTGATGGCGCTCAACGCCAGCCTGACCGAAGGCCGCGAGGCCCTGGATCTGCGTGCACGGCACAGCGCCGTGCAGGACGGCGAACTGCGCTGAGGAATGCCCGACGCGGAGCCGGGTCATCCCCCATTGCCGAAAGCAGCGCCCCGGGCTCAGGCGGCAAAGACGCCCGCCTGGGCGCGCCGGAGCTGGGCACGCACCAGCCGATCCATCGTCCGCAGCGACTTTTCGCCCAGGGCCAGCGCGGCGTCCACCCAGATTTCCGTCACCGCAAGCAACTCTTCGCGGCGCACCGGCTGCACCACCTTGCGCATCGCATTCATCGCCAGATGCGCCAGCGGCGCGCGCCGCTGTTGCTGGATCAGGTCGCGCACCGCGTCCTTGCCCTGGCCCTTGGGCACCAGCACGTCGACGATGCCCATGGCGTGCATCTCCTGGCTGCTGAAAACGTGACCTCCCAGGATGAGCTTTTCCGCGGCCTGCGGTGCGATGCGGCGGCTGAGGAACGAATACGCGCCCATGCCCGGGAACAGGCCGAACATGATTTCCGGCAGGCCCATGCCGACGTCCTCTTCGGCCACGATCAGGTGGCACGACAGCGCCATCTCCAGACCGCCGCCGAGCGCATCGCCTTGCAGCAGAGCGATGGTGCGGAAACTGCCGCCAAGTCCCTCGTGGAAACGGTGCACGCCATCGATGCAGCTTGTCGCGTAGGCCATCAGCCCGGCGCGGTCGCGGCGGCGGATGTAGTGGCCGAACAGTTCCAGATCGCCGCCCAGGTTGAACGCGCTGCCATCGGACGCCAGCACCAGGGTGCCCAGCCGCGCCGACGCCAGGTTGCGGGGCTGGCTGAGGGACGCGAGATAGCTGTGCATCTCGCGCATCAACGTGGGATGGAAGCAGGGCCGTTGCGTCGCGGCGTTGCCTGCATGCATGTACAACCAGTGGCTATCGTCGTCGTCGTCCGCGTCGATACGGATGCTGGAATAGGCGCGGGTACAGGGCAGCGTGTCGGTCATGCTCATGGCGGGCTCTCGGAAAGACGCCCGCGGAGATGGCGTGGCGCAGCGGGCGAATGCGTTTCCACCCGGCGGATGCTACACCCGGGTGCCGCGGCCGGAATTCGGCCCGCCAGCGCCGGCGCGGGCGCCGCGTGGGCGCCCGTCGGACCTGCTTATTGCGGCGGCGGCGCGTCGCGCAGCTCGCGCCGCAGGATCTTGCCGACGTTGGTCTTGGGCAGTTCCTTGCGGAACTCGACGATGCGCGGATGCTTGTAGCCGGTGAGGTTGGCGCGGGCGTGGGCCTTGACGTCCTCGGCGGTGAGGTTGGGGTCCTTCTTGACGATGACCACCTTGACCACTTCGCCGGATTTCTCGTCGGGCACGCCGACCGCGGCCACTTCGAGCACGCCCGGCATCATCGCGATGACGTCCTCGACTTCGTTCGGATACACGTTGAAGCCGGACACCAGGATCATGTCCTTCTTGCGGTCGACGATATAGAAGAAGCCCTGCGGATCCATCCGCGCCATGTCGCCGGTGTGCAGCCAGCCGTCGGCATCGATGGCGCTGGCGGTTTCTTCCGGCCGGCGCCAGTAGCCCTTCATCACCTGCGGCCCGCGGATGCACAGCTCGCCGACCTCGCCATGGGCCAGGATCTGGCCCTGGTCGTCCTTGACGCAGGCGTCGGTGGACGGAATCGGCAGGCCGATCGCGCCGTTGTACTCGGTCAGGGTCAGCGGGTTAATGCAGGCCGCCGGCGAGGTTTCGGTGAGGCCGTAGGCTTCGACCAGGGTGACGCCGGTGACCTGCTTCCAGCGCTCGGCCACCGCGCGTTGCACCGCCATGCCGCCGCCGAGGGTGAACTTCAGCGAGGAGAAGTCCACCTTGTCGAAGCCCGGCGTGTTGAGCAGGCCGTTGAACAGGGTATTGACGCCGGTGAAGGCGGTGAAGCGGGTCTTCTGCAGTTCCTTGACGAAGCCCGGCATGTCGCGCGGATTGCTGATCAGGTGGTTGAGCCCGCCGAGCTTCATGAAGACCAGCCCGTTCGCGGTCAGCGCGAAGATGTGGTACAGCGGCAGCGCGGTGATGATGACTTCCTTGCCTTCCTCCAGCTTGCCGGTCGCCGCGATCCAGGCGCCGGCCTGCAGCATGTTGGCGACCAGGTTGCGGTGGGTCAGCATGGCGCCCTTGGCCACGCCGGTGGTGCCGCCGGTGTATTGCAGGAAGGCGATGTCGTCCGGTGCGATGTCGATCGGCGGCAGCGTGTGCAGGCGGCCGAGGGTCAGCGCGTCACGGAAGCGGATCGCATTGGGGATGTCGTAATCCGGCACCAGCTTCTTGACGTACTTCAGGACGAAGTTGACCAAGGGGCCCTTGGGGAAGCCGAGCATGTCGCCCAGGCCGGTGGTGATGACCTGCTTGACGGGCGTGTCGGCCAGCACTTCCTGCACGGTGGTGCCGAAGTTGTCGATCACCACCAGCGCGCTGGCGCCGGAGTCGATCAGTTGGTGGCGCAGTTCGCGCGGGGTGTAGAGCGGATTGACGTTGACCACGGTCATGCCGGCCAGCAGCACGCCGAAGGTGGCGATGGGGTATTGCAGGCAGTTGGGCATCATCAGGGCGACGCGGTCGCCCTTCTTGAGTTGCAGTTCGCCCAGCAGGTAGCCGGCGAATTGCCGGGCCAGTTCTCCGGCCTCGCGGTAGGTCAGGGTCTTGCCGAAGTTGCAGTAGGCGGGGCGGTCTCCGAACTTGGCCACGGAGCTTTCGAAGACCGCGGCGACGGAGCGGTACTCGTCGACGTTGATGTCGGCGCCAACGCCGGCCGGATAACTCTGCAACCACGGACGATCCAGACTCATATTCCCCCTCCAGGAAACGTGTTGATTGGCTCACGACGGACAGTATCCGTCAGAACCGGCAACGGCAGCATACCGTTCCGTAGGGAAAAGGCGAACAGGGGCGGGGTGGTGGTGGCGGGGAGTCGTTGATTTTCTTGGGGTGTTGCGCTGGACGCTGAGCGCTTGAAATGCTTGGTCGAGGCGCATGTCTGTGTGGGATGCTGATCGCCAAGCATTGCCAAGCAACGGCTTTCGCCCTTGCGGGCGAGTTACTTTTCTTTGCTCGCGCAAAGAAAAGTAACCAAAAGAAAGCGCGCCCTGCCTTCGCGCCCTCCGCGCTGCGCGCTCCGGGTTCGCGTCCATCCCGGGGATCCGCGGAAGGGGCATCCTGCCCCTGCCGCGGACGGCGCACATCCATGTGCGCCGCCCTTCGGGTTTTTCCCCGGGCTGGCCGCCGCTTCGGAAGGGAACCCGGAAGAGCAGGAGCAAACGCAACAGCAACAGCAGCAACAGCAGCAACAGTAACAGCAACAGCAACAGCAACAGCAACAGCAACAGCAACAGCAACAGCAACGGAGGTCGTGGCTACGGATGAGTAACTGGACATGGCCATTTCGCTGCCGGCCGTGCTGCGCAGTGCAATAGCCGCCACTTGGGTCGCGCTTTCGCCGCCGGAAACCGACAAGCGAACTGGGCTGTGCTGCCAAACGTCCGGAGCACTTACCGTAGCAGGCCGCCGGTGGGCGAGCCGGCACGCCTGCGAACCATTGGTTCGCGCGCCGGCGCAGCGCCCCCGCGCAGGCGCGGGGGCCGGGCTTCCGCTGCCGGAAACCGCAGGGTCGGTCAGCGCGCAGCCAACTGCCGGAGCACGTACTGCAGCAGGCCGCCGTGGTGGGCGAGCCGGCGCGCTTGCGAACCATGGTTCGCGCGCCGGCGCAGCGCCCCCGCGCTGGCGCGGGGGCCGGGCTTCTGCTGCCGGAAACCGCAGGGTCGGTCAGCGCGCAGCCAACTGCCGCAGCACGTACTGCAGCAGGCCGCCGTGGCGGAAGTACTCCACTTCCTTCGGCGTCAGCAGCATCACCGCCACCTCGAAGGACTGCGTACCGCCGTCGGCCTTTGTCGCGACGACCTTGGCGCGCTTGCTGGCGCCGTCCTGCAGGCCGGTGATCTCGAACACCTCCGAGCCGTCCAGGCCCAGGCTCTGCGCGTTCTGGCCGTCGAGGAACTGCAGCGGCAGCACGCCCATGCCGACCAGGTTGGAGCGGTGGATGCGCTCGAAGCTCTCGGCGATCACCGCCTTGACCCCGAGCAGGTTGGTGCCCTTGGCCGCCCAGTCGCGCGAAGAGCCGGTGCCGTATTCCTTGCCGCCGATCACCACCAGCGGCACGCCGTCGGCCTTGTACTTCATCGCCGCGTCGTAGATCGCCAGCTTTTCCGGCTGGCCGCCGCCGGCCGGGTAGTACAGGGTGTTGCCGCCTTCCTCGCCGCCGAACATCAGGTTCTTGATGCGGATATTGGCGAAGGTGCCGCGGACCATGACGTCGTCGTTGCCGCGGCGGCTGCCGTAGCTGTTGAAGTCGGCCGGCTGCACGCCGCGTTCCTGCAGGAAGCGGCCCGCCGGCGAGTCCTTCTTGATGTTGCCGGCCGGGGAGATGTGGTCGGTGGTGATCGAATCGCCGAACAGGCCGAGCACGCGCGCGCCATGCACGTCCTCGATGCGGCCGACCTGCATGGTCATGCCGTCGAAGTAGGGCGGGTTCTTGATGTAGGTGGAGGCGCCGTCCCAGGCGTACAGCTCGCCGTCGGGCGAGGCGATGGTGTTCCAGCGGCTGTCGCCCTTGAACACGTCGGCGTAGTTCTGCTTGAACATTTCCGGGCCGACCGTGGCGGCGATGGTGTCGCCGATCTCCTTGTTGCTCGGCCAGATGTCGCGCAGGTACACCGGCTGGCCGTCGCTGCCGGTCCCCAGCGGCTCGCGGGTCAGGTCGATGTCGGTGGTGCCGGCGATGGCGTAGGCGACCACCAGCGGCGGCGACGCCAGGTAGTTCATCTTCACTTCCGGATGCACGCGGCCTTCGAAGTTGCGGTTGCCCGACAGCACCGAGGCCACCACCAGGTCGTCCTGCGCGATCGCCGCGGACACGTCCTCCGGCAGCGGGCCGGAGTTGCCGATGCAGGTGGTGCAGCCGTAGCCGACCACGTAGAAGCCGAGCTGTTCCAGGTCGCTCATCACCCCGGCCTTCTTCAGGTAGTCGGTGACCACCAGCGAGCCCGGCCCGAGCGAGGTCTTGACCCAGGGCTGCGCCTTCAGGCCCTTGGCCACGGCGTTGCGCGCGAGCAGGCCGGCGCCGAGCATGACCGCCGGGTTGGAGGTGTTGGTGCAGGAGGTGATCGCCGCGATCACCACCGCGCCGTCGCGCAGGCGCCAGCCGGCGCCGCTGGCCTCGGCGTCCTGCGCGTGCGCCGCCTGGGCGCCGACCGCGGTGCCGCCGCCGCCTTCGTTCTTGAGCCGGTCTTCCTGCGCGGCGTCGCTGCGGCGCTTGGCGCGCGCGTCGGCAAACGGCACCAGGCTGTCGCGGAAGTTGCGCTGCATGTCTTCCAGCAGCACGCGGTCCTGCGGGCGCTTGGGGCCGGCCAGCGACGGCTTGACGTCACCCATGTCCAGTTCCAGCGTCGCGCTGTAGCTGGCATGCGCGCTGTCGGCGTCGTGCCACAGGCCCTGCGCCTTGGCGTAGGCCTCGACCAGCGCGATCTGCTCTTCGCTGCGGCCGGACAGGCGCAGGTAGGTCAGCGATTCGGCGTCGATCGGGAAGATGCCGCAGGTGGCGCCGTACTCCGGCGCCATGTTGCCGATGGTGGCGCGGTCGGCCAGCGGCAGGTGCTGCAGACCGTCGCCGAAGAACTCGACGAACTTGCCGACCACGCCGTGCTTGCGCAGCATCTGCGTCACCGTCAGCACCAGGTCGGTGGCGGTGGCGCCTTCGGGCAGCTTGCCGGTGAGCTTGAAGCCCACCACCTGCGGGATCAGCATCGACGAGGGCTGGCCGAGCATCGCCGCTTCCGCCTCGATGCCGCCCACGCCCCAGCCGAGCACGCCGATGCCGTTGATCATGGTGGTGTGGCTGTCGGTGCCGAACACGGTGTCCGGGTAGGCCAGCGCCTCGCCGTCGCGTTCGCCGGTCATCACCACCCGCGCCAGGTGCTCCAGGTTGACCTGGTGCACGATGCCGGTGTTCGGGGGCACCACCTTGAAGTTGTCGAAGGCCTTCTGGCCCCAGCGCAGGAAGCCGTAGCGTTCCTTGTTGCGCTGGAATTCGATCTTGCCGTTGAGATCCAGCGCGTCGGGCTTGCCGAACACGTCCACCTGCACCGAGTGGTCGATCACCAGTTCCGAGGGGATCAGCGGATTGATCTGCTCCGGGCGTCCGCCGAGCTTGACCACCGCGTCGCGCATCGCCGCCAGGTCGACCACGCACGGGACGCCGGTGAAGTCCTGCAGCACCACGCGCGCCGGCATGAACGCGATCTCGGTGTCCGGCTCGGCGGTCGGCTGCCATTGCGCCACCGCTTCGATGTGCTCCTTGCCGACGGTCGCGCCGCCGTCCTCGTGGCGCAGCAGATTCTCCAGCAGGATCTTCAGCGAGTAGGGCAGGCGCGAGATGTCGAAGCGCTCGCCGAGCTTGGGCAGGCTGAAGTAACCGTAGGTCTTGCCGCCGACGTGCAGCTGGCTGCGGGTGGAGAACGAGTCGTTCATGCGGGGAACTCCTGATTGCGGATGGCTTGCATTGGCGCGCTTTCGCGAGCCTGCTTGCGAGTGCCGGGACGTTGCGTTGCCGGCATTGCGTCGCGTTGCGGCGCGGCCGGAAGGCGCGGCGGCCCAAGGCGTCGGGCGGAAGCTTACACGTTCAGATGTAGCGCTCGTGTCACGGCTTGCCGCGCCAGCGGCTCATCAGCATCTGCAGGAAACGTTCGGCGCTGGGCGAGAGCAGCGCGCTGCGCCGGCGCACGATGCCGATGGTGCGCGAGACCACCGGGTTGCCGATCGGCCGGGTCACCAGGATCGGATGCTCGCCGTCGGGCGTGGCCATTTTCGGCAGCACCGACACGCCGATGCCCGCCTCGACCATGCCAAGCGAGGTGGACAGGTGGGTCACTTCGTAGTGCCAGCTCAGCTTCAGGTTCTCGCGCGCCAGCGCGCCGTCGAGCAGGGTGCGGTTGCCGCTGGTACGGTGCACGGTGATCAACTGGTGCTGGGCGAGGTCGGCCCATTCGATCCGGCGTTTTTTCGCCAATGGATGGTCGCGGCGGCAGGCCAGCACGAACGGATCTTCGGCGAGCACGTCGAAATCCAGGTTGGGATCGTTGGCGCCCATGAAGTTGATGCCGAACTCGACCTCGCCGCGCTCCACCGCCTGCAGGCCCTCGGTGGCGGGGATGTCGAGAATGCGGAAGCGCACGTGCGGATGCGCCTCGCGGAAGCGCGCCATCACGCTGGGCAGGAAGTAGAACGCGGCGGTCGGCAGGCAGGCGATGGTGACGGTGGCGCCGCGCGCGTCGTCGTGGCCGCGCACCGAGAACAGCGAGCCGTCGAACTCCTCGATCATGCGCCGCACCAGCGGCAGCAGGTTCTCGCCGATGGCAGTGGTGGCCACGCTGCGGGTGGTGCGTTCCAGCAGCGGCGACCCGACCGCCTGTTCCAGCTTCTGGATGCGCCGGCTCAGCGCCGGCTGCGACATGTGCAGCGCCTCGGCGGCGCGATGGAAGCTGCGCGTCTCGGCCACCAGCAGGAACGCGCGCAGGTCCAGGATTTCGCAATTGATGCTCATAGGTAATCAATCATAAAAAAATTAGCAATTCACAGATCAATCGGGGTCATGCCAGTATCGAATCAGACGAAGACATTCATCTTCATGGCGCATCAATCTACACCATGTCCAACGATCTGCTCGGCATTCCCTGCGTGCTCATGCGCGGCGGCACCTCCAAGGGGCCGTTCTTCTTCGCGCCAGACCTGCCGGCCGATCCGGCCCGGCGCGACCGCCTGCTGCTGGAGGTGATGGGCGCCGGGCATCCGCTGCAGATCGACGGCATCGGCGGCGGCAACGCGCTGACCAGCAAGGTCGCCATCGTCGACCGTTCCAGCCGCGCCGACGCGGACGTGGACTATCTGTTCGCGCAGGTGCGGGTCGACCAGCAGGTGGTGGACACCTCGCCCAACTGCGGCAACATGCTGGCGGCGGTGGCGCCGTACGCGATCGAGCGCGGCCTGGTGCAGGCGCAGCATCCGCGCACCCAGGTGCGCATCCACAACGTCAACACCGGCAAGCTGATCGTGGCCACGGTGGAAACGCCGCACGGCCGGGTGGTGTACCGCGGCGAGACGCGCATCGCCGGGGCGCCCGGCGCGGCGTCGCCGATCTGGCTGTCGTTCCTGGACGCGGCCGGCGCGCGCACCGGCAAGCTGTTGCCGAGCGGGCAGGCGCAGGACACCATCGACGGTGTCGCGACGAGTCTGGTGGATTGCGCCATGCCGATGATGTTGCTGCGCGCCTCCGATCTTGGCGTGTGCGGCGATGCCTCGCCTGCCGAGCTGAATGCCGATGCCGCGCTGCTGGCGCGGCTGGAGGCGCTGCGGATCGAGGCCGGCGCGCGCATGGGTATCGCCGATGCCGGCAGCAAGGTGATTCCCAAGCCGGTGCTGCTGTCGGCACCGCAGCATGGCGGGGACCTGCAGGTGCGCTATTTCATGCCGCAGCAGTGCCACACCGCGCTGGCCATCACCGGCGCGGTCGGCATCGCCACCGCGGCGGCCACGCCGGGCACCCTGGCCAACGCCTTCGTCGGCGATGCGGCGCTGCCGCGCCACGTCGTCCTGGAACATCCGAGCGGCGCCCTGGAGGTGGGATTGAGCCGCACCGCGGCCGATGCGCCGATCGTCGCCAGCGTGGTGCGCACCGCCCGCCGGCTGTTCGAAGGGCGGGTCTTCGCGACCTCGCCCGTGTCCACCGAGGCCCGCCAATGGATCTCCGCGGCATGACATGACCCGAACCGGCCGGGCGCCTGCATGCACGCACGTCCGCGACCGACAACGCACACGCTTCAATCCTGGGAGGGATCGATGTTGTCCAGAACGTTCTTCACCGCGGCGCTCGCCGCGGCCGGCCTGCTGCTCCTCACCGCCTGCGGCAAGGGCGGCGGCGATGCGGCGAGCGCCGACGCCACCCCGGTGCGCATCAGCGTCGGGTCCTACAATCTCAACAACCTGCCGTTCTTCATCGCCGACGCCAACGGCTACTTCGACCAGGTCGGGGTCAAGGTCAAGACCGAGAACTTCGCCCAAGGCGGCTCCAAGGTGCTGCAGGCCTTGGTGGCCAACTCCACCGACGTGGCGGTGGGCTTCTACGACCACACCATCCAGATGCAGTCCAAGCGCAAGGACGTGGTCGCCTTCGTGCTGCTCTCGCGCAATTCCGGGCTGGTGCTGGCCGGGCGCAACGACACCGCCTTCGATCCGGCCAGGCCGCAGACCATCAAGGGCCTGAAGGTCGGCATCACCGCGCCGGGGTCCTCGTCCGACTTCTTCGTGCGCCATTACCTCTCGCGCAACGGCATCCCCGAGAGCGCGGTGTCGTTGATCGGCGTCGGTTCCGGCGCGGCCGCGGTGGCGGCGCTGGAGCAGGGCAAGATCGACCTGCTGGTCAACTACGATCCGGCGGCGACCCTGATCAGCGAGCGCAGGATCGGCAGGATCCTGATCGACGCGCGCAGCGATGCCGGTGCGCGCCAGGTCTACGGCGGGCTGTACCCGACCTCGGTGATGTACGCCAACCGCAGCTTCCTGGAAAAGCGGCCGCAGGATGCGGAGAAGATCGTGCGTGCCGAGCAGATGGCGCTGCGCTTCATCGCCGACCACTCCGCCGAGGAGATCGTCGCGGCCTTGCCAGATGCCTACGTCTCCGGCGACCGCGCCACCTATACGCGGGCGGTGGAGAACGCCCGCGCCATCTTCACCCGCGACGGGCGCTTCGTCGCCGCCGACCTGGAAACGCCGTTGACCGTGCTGCGCGCGTTCAACAAGGACGTGGCGCGCGCGGACATCGATCTGTCCAAGACCTACACCAACGCCTTCGTCGACCGCGCCAGCGGTGCGGGCAAGGCGGCCCAACCGTGAGCGGAGGAACCATGGCACGCAACGCGACTGTGCAGCGCCTCAACGGCGCGCCGCACCTCGATCCGGCACAGACGATGGTCGCGATCAACAACGTCACCATGTCCTTCGGCGATTTCACCGCCGTGCGCGACGTGGACATCCAGGTCGCCGATGGCGAGTTCCTGGCCATCGTCGGCCCCACCGGTTGCGGCAAGAGCACCATCCTCAACTCGGTGGCGGGGCTGCTGTCGCCCTCCGCCGGCCAGGTCGTCATCGATGGCCGCCCGGTCGCCGGCGTACAGGAAGCGGTCGGCTACCTGTTCCAGCAGGATGCGCTGCTGCCGTGGAAGACCGCCTTCCAGAACGTGGAGCTGGGCCTGCGCTTCCGTGGCGTGGCCGAGGCCGAGCGCAGGCAGCGCGCCAATGCCTGGCTGGCCAAGGTCGGCCTGGCGGGGTTCGAGCACCGCTACCCGCACCAGCTCTCCGGCGGCCAGCGCAAGCGCGTGCAGATGGCGCAGGCGCTGATCGTCGAGCCGAAGGTGATCCTGATGGACGAGCCGTTCTCGGCGCTGGACATCCACACCCGCCACCTCATGCAGAACGAACTGCTGCGGCTATGGCAGGAGCAGCGCCGCTCGGTGATCCTGATCACCCACGACCTGGAAGAGGCGATCGCGCTGGGCGACCGCGTGGTGGTGCTGTCCTCCGGCCCCGCCAGCCGCGTGGTGCGCAGTTTCGACGTGGACCTGCCGCGTCCGCGCAACGTCGCCGAGATCAAGCTCGACGCGCGTTTTACCGACCTGTACCGCGACATCTGGGCCTGCCTGCGCGGCGAAGTGGAGAAGAGCTATGCACGCCAAGACTGACAAACTCATCCAGCTCGCGCTGGTCGTGGCCGTGTTCGGCGGCTGGGAGGGCGGCATCGCCCTGGGCCTGATCGACCCGTTCTTCTTCCCCGCGCCGACCGCGATCGTGCAGCAGGCCTGGACCTGGCTGTCCGATACCGGCTTCTACCAGCACGTCTACATCACCTTGACCGAAACGGCGCTCGGCTATGTCATCGGTACCGCGCTGGGCGTGGCCGGCGGCGTCTGGCTGGGCCTGAGCCGGCGCTCGGCGCGGATCCTGGATCCCTTCATCAAGGGCTTCAATGCGATCCCGCGCGTGGTGCTGGCGCCGATCTTCGTGCTGTGGCTGGGCCTGGGCCTGTGGTCGAAAGTGGCGCTGGCGGTGACCCTGGTGTTCTTCACCACGTTCTTCAACGCCATGCAGGGCGTGCGCGAGGTCAATCCGGTGGTGCTGGCCAATGCGCGCATCCTCGGCGCCAACCGCCGCGACCTGCTGCGTCACGTGTACTTCCCCGCGGCGGCGAGCTGGATCCTGTCGTCGTTGCGCACCTCGGTGGGCTTTGCCGTGGTCGGCGCGATCATCGGCGAATACCTCGGCGCCTCCGCCGGCCTGGGCTACCTGATCGCGCAGGCCGAGGGCAACTTCAATGCCGTGGGCGTGTTCGCCGGCATCATCATCCTGGCCGCCTTCGTGCTGCTCATCGATGCGCTGCTTGACGTGATCGAGAACCGCCTGATCACCTGGCGTCCCAACGCGCAGAACCAGGCCACCAGCTGACCACGGCCGCGCGCCACCGGCCAGGCCGGTGGCGCGCCTGTCGCGCGCATCACATCCCCCCGCACCATCGCAACGGGCCAGCGCCAGGCCAGGCGCCCGGCTGGCCGGAGAGACCCATCCATGCATCCCCATCCCGTGCTGCCCCGCGCAGCGCTGACGCTGGCGCTCGGCCTGTTGCTCGGCGGCGCCAACGAGGCCGCTGCGCAAACCGTGCCGGCCGCGCCGGCCACGTTGAGCCAGGCCGAACTGACCGCGCTGGTGCGGCAGCAGGCGCTGCAGATCCAGCAACTGCAAGCGCGGCTCGACGCGCTGCAGGCCCCCGCCGCGCCGAGTCCGGTGCCCGCCACCACGGCGTCCGCCACCACCGCGCCGGCGCTGGAAGGCCGCGTCGCCGCGCTCGAATCGGCGCAGGCCAAGGCGCCGAAGGTGTCGTGGTCGAAGGGCGCCCCGGAGTTCGCCAGCGCCGACGGCAACGTGGTGTTCCGGCCGCGCGGCCGCCTGTTCGTCGATGCCTCCAGCACCGACGGTTCCGCTGCCAGCCAGCGCAACCTGTCCGGCACCGAGATCCGCTCGGTGCGACTCGGCGCCGAAGGCCGCTATGGCCAGCTCGGCTGGGTGGTGGAGGGCGACTTTGCCGACAACGCGGTGGCCTGGAAATCGGTGTACGCCAGCGTCGACCATCGCCTGTTCGGCCTGCCGGCCGAGCTGAGCGTGGGCAATCGCCTGAACGATCGCGGCATCGATGGCGCCAGCAGCACGTCCAACACCCCGTTCCAGGACCGCAACGTGGTCGGCACGCTGATCCTGCCGCAGCGCGGCCTGTTCGGCGTCGGCCTGACCGAGCGCGTCTACGGGCGCGACTGGCACGCCAGCCTGTCGGTGGCGGGCAACGACCTCAACAATGCCGGCGACGACAACGACAGCCTGACCTGGGCGGCGCGCGCGCACTGGAATCCGCTGGCCGGCAAGGACGCGACCGTGCACCTGGGCGCCTGGGCCTTCCACGAGGAGATCGCCGCCGGCGCCAGCGGCGTGCTGCGCAGTTCGGCGATCGCCGGGCATTTCAACGACCAGGTCCGGATCGCGCCGGGAACGCTGCTGGGTGCGCAGCGCAGCGACGGCTACGGCGCGGAGCTGGCCGGGGTCGTCGGCCCGGCCTGGGCCAGCGGCGAGTGGGGCACGCGCAATCTGCGCGGGCGCGACGCGGCCGGCGGCTACGATCTGGATCACCAGGCCTGGGCGGTGTCGGCCGGCTGGTTCCTGTCCGGCGCGCTGCCCGCGTATGCCGGCAAGACCGGCACCTGGGGCCGGGTCAAGGTCGCCGATCCGGCCACCGCCGGCGGCGCCGGGGCCTGGGAACTGAAGCTGCGCTACGAAGACGTGGACTACGCCGAGCTGCCGAGCGGCGGCCGCGGCCATGCCTGGACGCTGGGGACCAATTGGTACCTCAACGATGTCAGCCGACTGATGCTCGACGTGATCCGCTGGCAGACCGACAACCGCAGCGGCACGGTGCAGGGCAGGGACCAGGGCACGACCTTCAACACCCGCCTGCAGGTGGCGTTCTGAGCCGCTGAAAGAGGGAGGGGCGGCCCTGCATTCGCGCGGGTCACCGGCACGGCGTTCCCGCGCGGGCGTGCGGCGGCTGCCGAGGAGGCCGCGAGGTCGTTGCGTGTGGCGGGCACAGCGCCCGGGTACCTGACCGGGCGCTGTGCCGCGGCGCGTCCGTCGCTGGCGGTATGGCTGCCCGAGTATGTATAATCCGTGCATACCGAACCGGGCCTACACCGATGGAAGCCACTGTCGCCGAACGCGGTCAGATCACCCTTCCCAAGGCCGTGCGCGATGCGCTCGGCCTGAGCAAGGGCACCATCCTGAAAGTGGAGCTGGACGGCGGCCGGATCATCCTGCGCAAGAGCGTGGACGATGCCATCTCGCGCGCCCGTGGCCGCTTCAAGCTCGACGGCTTCGCCAGCACCGACGAAGCGATGCGTGCGATCCGCGGCCGCGCCCCGGGCGATCCGTTCGAACCCGAACCCGACGCCGGCGCATGATCGCCATCGACTCGTCCGTGCTGGTGGATCTGCTGGCCGACGGCCCGCAGGCCGACGCCGCCGAAGCCTGCCTGCGCCAGTGCCTGAGCACCGGCCCGGTGGTGGTCTGCGACATCGTCCTGGCCGAAGTGTGCAGCGCGCTGCGCGACGGCGCCGAGGCGTTGTCGGTGCTGGAGGACATGAGCATCCGCTTCAGCGCGCTGGAGGCCAAGTCGGCCTTGCGCGCCGGCGAGATGCAGCGCCGCTTCCGCGCCCGCGGCGGCAAGCGCGAGCGGGTCGTGGCCGATTTCCTGATCGGTGCGCATGCGCTGCTGCAATGCGATGGCCTGATCACCCGCGACGACCGTTTTTTCCGCGATTACTTCAAGGGCTTGAAGATCATCGTCCCCAAGCCTGCCGGCTGACGCCGCGCAACCGCTACCGCTCATTCCCACCGTTTTTTCCCGGAGAACCCGCATGTTGGAAGCCTACCGCCACCACGTTGCAGAGCGCGCCGCGCTCGGAATCCCGCCGCTGCCGCTGAGCGCGCAGCAGACCGCGCAGGTCATCGAACTGCTGAAGAATCCGCCGGCCGGCGAAGAGCAGTTCCTGGTCGAACTGCTGAGCCACCGCGTGCCGGCCGGCGTCGACGACGCCGCCAAGGTCAAGGCCTCGTACCTGGCCGCGGTCGCCTTCGGCAGCGAGAAGACCCCGCTGATCTCGCCCACCCGCGCCACCGAACTGCTGGGCAGCATGCTCGGCGGCTACAACATCCATCCGCTGATCGAACTGCTGGACAACCCGGAGCTGGGTGCGGTCGCCGCCGAAGGCCTCAAGCACACGCTGCTGATCTTCGATGCCTTCCACGACGTGCAGGAGAAGGCCGAGGCCGGCAACGCGCACGCCAAGGCCGTGCTGCAGAGCTGGGCCGAGGCCGAGTGGTTCACCAGCAAGCCGGAAGTGCCGCAGAGCCTGACCATCACCGTGTTCAAGGTGCCGGGCGAGACCAACACCGACGACCTGTCGCCGGCGCCGGACGCCACCACCCGCCCGGACATCCCGCTGCACGCGCTGGCGATGCTGAAGAACAAGCGCGACGGCGCGCCGTTCGAGCCGGAAGAGGACGGCAAGCGCGGCCCGATCCAGGCCATTGCCGACCTCAAGGCCAAGGGCCACCTGGTCGCCTACGTCGGCGACGTGGTCGGCACCGGTTCCTCGCGCAAGTCGGCGACCAACTCGGTGCTGTGGTGGACCGGCGAGGACATCCCCTACATCCCCAACAAGCGCTTCGGCGGCGTGTGCCTGGGCTCGAAGATCGCGCCGATCTTCTACAACACCATGGAAGACGCCGGCGCGCTGCCGATCGAGCTGGACGTGTCGCAGATGGAGCACGGCGACGTGGTCGAGCTGCGTCCGTACGAGGGCAAGGCGTTGAAGAACGGGCAGGTGATCGCCGAGTTCGCGATGAAGTCCGACGTGCTGTTCGACGAAGTGCGCGCCGGCGGCCGTATCCCGCTGATCGTCGGCCGCGGCCTCACCGCCAAGGCGCGCGAGTTCCTGGGCCTGCCGGCCTCGAACCTGTTCCGTCTGCCGATGGACCCGCCGGACACCGGCAAGGGCTTCTCGCTGGCGCAGAAGATGGTCGGCCGCGCCTGCGGCCTGCCGGAAGGCCAGGGCATGCGCCCGGGCACCTACTGCGAACCGAAGATGACCTCGGTGGGCTCGCAGGACACCACCGGCCCGATGACCCGCGACGAGCTGAAGGACCTGGCCTGCCTGGGCTTCTCCGCCGACCTGGTGATGCAGTCGTTCTGCCACACCGCGGCGTACCCGAAGCCGGTGGACGTCAAGACTCACCACACCCTGCCGGAGTTCATCTCCACCCGCGGCGGCGTGTCGCTGCGTCCGGGCGACGGCGTGATCCACAGCTGGCTCAACCGCATGCTGCTGCCCGACACCGTCGGCACCGGCGGCGACTCGCACACCCGCTTCCCGATCGGCATCTCGTTCCCGGCCGGCTCCGGCCTGGTGGCCTTCGCCGCCGCCACCGGCGTCATGCCGCTGGACATGCCCGAGAGCGTGCTGGTGCGCTTCAAGGGACAGATGCAGCCGGGCGTGACCCTGCGCGATCTGGTCAACGCGATCCCGCTGTACGCGATCAAGCAGGGCCTGCTGACCGTGGCCAAGCAGGGCAAGAAGAACATCTTCTCCGGCCGCATCCTGGAAATCGAAGGCCTGCCGGAGCTGAAGGTGGAGCAGGCGTTCGAACTGTCCGACGCCTCGGCCGAGCGGTCGGCCGCCGGTTGCACGGTGCGCCTGAACAAGGAGCCGATCGTCGAGTACCTGACCAGCAACATCACCCTGCTGAAGTGGATGATCGCCGAAGGCTATGCCGACGCGCGTTCGCTGGCGCGGCGGATCAAGAAGATGGAGGAGTGGCTGGCCGACCCGCAACTGCTCGAGCCCGATGCCGATGCCGAATACGCGGCGGTGATCGAGATCGACCTGGCCGACATCCACGAGCCGATCGTGGCCTGCCCGAACGACCCGGACGACGTGAAGACCCTGTCCGACGTGGCCGGCGCGGCGATCGACGAAGTGTTCATCGGCTCGTGCATGACCAACATCGGCCACTTCCGTGCCGCGGCCAAGCTGCTGGAAGGCAAGCGCGACATCCCGACCCGCCTGTGGGTCGCGCCGCCGACCAAGATGGACGCCTCGGAGCTGACCAAGGAAGGCCACTACGGCACCTTCGGCGCCGCCGGTGCGCGCATGGAAATGCCGGGCTGCTCGCTGTGCATGGGCAACCAGGCGCAGGCGCGCGAGGGCGCCACCGTGTTCTCGACCTCCACCCGCAACTTCCCCAACCGCCTGGGCCGCAACACCAACGTGTACCTGGGCTCGGCGGAACTGGCGGCGATCTGCTCGCGCCTGGGCCGGATCCCGACCAAGGACGAGTACATGGCCGACGTGGGCGTGATCAAGACCAGTGGCGAGCAGATCTATCGCTACATGAACTTCGATCAGATCCAGGACTACCAGGACGTGGCCGCCACGGTCGCGGCCTGATCGCCCCGGCGATGCGCTGACGCGACGGTGCCGTGCATCCGGCACCGTCGCCACGAAGAAGCCCGGCAGTGCCGGGCTTTTTTGTGGGTGTTGCTGCGTTTCGGGGCGCGGTCGATCTGCCGCGCTCGCGTGGGCTTACGTCTGCGGCGCGGGCGCGCGTCCCTGCAGCCAGTGCTCCAGCGCCGCGGCCGGCAGCGCCGGTGCGAACAGGAAGCCCTGCAGCACGCGGCAGCCCAGCCGCGCCAGAAATGCACGTTGCGCTTCGGTCTCCACGCCCTCGGCGACGGTGTGCAGGCCCAGGGTTTCGCCGATGCGCAGCACCGAGGTGGTCAGGGCGCGCGAGGTCTGGCAGTGCTCCAGGTCGCTGACGAAGCTCATGTCCAGCTTCAGCTCGTTGACCGGCAACTGGTGCAGATGGCTGAGGCTGGAATAGCCGGTGCCGAAATCGTCCAGCGACAGCAGCACACCGCTGGTCTGCAGTTGACGCAGGTTGGCCAGCACCGCATTGGGATTGGAAAGCATGACGCTCTCGGTCATCTCCAGGGCCAGGTCGGCCGGCTGCAGACCGGAGGCGGCGAGCAGGCCCTCGACCCGCGCCGGCAGCTGCGGATCGGCGAAATTGTTGGCCGACAGGTTCACCGCCACGCGCGGCACCGGGATGCTACGCAGGCGCCAGTCGGCCATCTGCCGGCAGGCCTCGCGCAGGACCCAGTGTCCGAGCTCGTCGATCAGGCCGCATTCCTCGGCCATTGGCACGAACCGCGACGGCGAGATCGCGCCGAGGTTGGGATGCTCCCAGCGCAGCAGCGCTTCCACGCCGTACAGCGCATGCGGCGCCTGGCTGTCCAGTTGCGGCTGGTAGTGCAGTTGCAGCTTGTCGCGATGCAGGGCGTCGCGCAGCGCGGTCTCCATCGCCACGCGTTCCTGCGCCATGCGGTTCATGTCGGAACTGAAGTAGCACACGCTGTCGCCGCCCTCGCGCTTGGCCCGGAACATGGCCAGGTCGGCATGGCGCAGCAGGGTCTCGATGTCGCGGCCGTCGTCGGGGAACATCGCCACGCCGATGCTGGCGCTGGGGTGCAAGGTCACCTGGCCGACCACCAGGGGCTCGGCCAATGCCAGCAACAGGCGCTCGGCGACACCGGCGGCCTGCGCGACGCTGCAGTTCGGCAGCATCAGCACGAATTCGTCGCCGGCCTGGCGGCCGACCAGGTCGGTCATGCCCAGGGTGTCGCCGATGCGATGGGCGATGTCGCGCAGCAGGCCGTCGCCGGCGGCATGGCCCTGGGTTTCGTTGACACGCTTGAAGCGATCGATGTCCACGAACAGGATCGCCACCGGCGCACCCTGGTGCTCGGCCGCGGCCAGCGCCTGCTCGGCGCGGGCGCTGAACATCACCCGGTTGGGCAAGCCGGTGAGCGAATCGTAGAAGGCGAGTTGGTGCACGCGTGCCCTGGTCTGCTCGCGTTCCAGCGCCAGCGCGCACAGATGCACGCACAGTTCGATCAGGCGCAGGTGCCAGGGCAGCGGCTCGCGCACCTGCCGGTAGCACAGCGCGAAGCTGCCGAGGACGCGGCCGCTGCTGGACTTGATCGGGGTGGCCACGCAGGTGCCCAACTGCACATGCTGCACCAGCCCCATGTAGTCGGCGAACAGCGGGTCGGTGCGCGGGTCGAGCACCAGCACCTGCTTGCTGCGCCAGATCGAGGTGGCGAGGGCGCCGGAGCGCGGTCCCGCGCGCATGCTGGTCATGGTCTCGCCGAACTGCGCCGGCATGCTCGGTGCCGCCAGGGGCTGCAGGCAGCCGCTGCCGTCGACGCTGACGATCGCGGCCATCAGTTCCGGCGCGATGCGCTCGACCTCCTTGCAGATCAGCGTGGCGACCTCGACCAGCGGCTGTTCGCGGACCAGCGCATCCAGCACGTTCTTGTGCAGCACCTCGTGCATCTTGCTCTGGGTGATGTCGGTGAACGAGAGGATGTAGTGCTGTTGGCTGCCGTCCTCTTCGGCGATGGGAGTGGCCACCAGGGTGGCCCACAGCGGGGTGCCGTCCTTGCGGTACACCAGGATGTCGGTCTGGTGGCCGAAGCCGGCACGCACGCGTTCGCGGGTGTGCTGCACCGTCTGCAGGTCGGTGCCGGGGCCGGTCAGCACGTTGCTGGGCAGGTGTCCCAGCACGTCGCGCTCGGCGTAGCCGAACACCTGGCTGAAGCCGGCGTTGACGTAGAGAATGTTCAATTCCGGATCGCAGACGACGATCGCGTTGTCGCTGGAGTCCAGCGCGAGCGACAGCAGCCGCATCCTGGCATCGCGGGCGCGCTCGGCGCTGACGTCGCGCACGAACAGCACCTGCAACTGGCTGGTGTTCTGCGGCACCCGGGCCGCGCTCACCGCCAGCCAGCGCGCGGCGCCGTCGGCGTCGCGCAACAGCAGTTCGTAGCTGCCGCTGCCGTCCTCGTGCAGGCAACTGGCGAGGAAGTCGTCGCGCACCTCGGCGTCGACCAGCTCGCCGAGCGGATAGCCCAGCACCTGCGCGCGCGGGCGGTTCCACAACGCTTCGGCGGTGTGGTTGAAGGCGACCACGCGCGCCTTCGCATCGATCACCAGCACCCCTTGCGGGGCGTAGTGCAGGCAGTGCAGCAGATCGAGTTCGGAACAGGCCGCGGCCGCGCGCGCCGTTTCCACACTGGGGTCGCTGGGGACGCTCGATGTGGTGGCGCGGCGGCCCGGCATGCGTCAGCGGGCCTGCGCGGACAGCGCGATCAGGCGCTCGGCGATCTTGTCCAGCGGCAGCACCTCCTGCGCTGCGCCCAGGCGGAAGGCGGTGCCGGGCATGCCCCAGACCACGCTGGTGGCCTCGTCCTGGACCAGGGTGCTGGCGCCGGCCTGCAGCATTTCCAGCAGGCCGCGTGCGCCGTCGTCGCCCATGCCGGTGAGGATCGCGCCGATGGCGTTGGCACCGGCGTTGCGCGCCACCGACTGGAACAGCACGTCGACCGCCGGCTTGTGCCGGTTGACCGGCGGGCCGTCGTCGATCTTGCAGCGCCAGCGGGCGCCGTCGCGGATCACCTGCAGGTGCTTGCCGCCGGGCGGCAGGTAGGCATGGCCGGGCAGGATCGCTTCGCCTTCGGTGGCCTCGCGCACGGCCATCGCCGAGTGCCGGTTGAGGCGGTCGGCGAAGGCGGTGCTGAAGCCGGCCGGCAGGTGCTGGGTCATCACCACCGCCGGGGCGTCGGCCGGCATGCCTTCCAGGACCACGCGCAGCGCCTCGGTGCCGCCGGCGGAGGCGCCGATCGCGATCAGCCGGTCGGTGGTGCGGAACTTCAGCGAGGACACCGCGGCGGGCGTGGCGGTGGCACCGGCCGGCTTCGGCGTGGCCGGCCGGTCCAAAGCGCGGACCTTGGCCTTGGCCGCGTTCTTGACCTTGGCGATGATCTCTTCGGCGTATTCCTCCAGACCGCGGGCCACGTCGAGCTTGGGCTTGGAGACGAAGTCGACTGCGCCCAGCGACAGCGCCTGCAGGGTGGTGTCGGCGCCGCGCTCGGTGAGCGAGGAGATCATCACCACCGGCGTGGGCCGCAGCCGCATCAGGTTTTCCAGGAACGCCAGGCCGTCCATGCGCGGCATTTCCACGTCCAGGGTGATGACGTCCGGATTCAGGCGCTTGATCTTCTCGCGCGCCAGCAGCGGGTCGGCGGCCGAGCCGACCACCTCCACGCCGGGCGCGCCGGACAGGATCTCGGTGAGGATCTGCCGCACGACCGCGGAGTCGTCGACGATCAGGACACGGCAAGGGGCTTCCAGGCTCATTCGAACAACTCCACGGCGCCGGTGACAGGGGCTTTGGCCAGACGGGCGCGCACCGCCGACTCGGCCGCGGCGATCTCGGCCTCTTCGTGCGCGTGCGGCAGGCGCTGCACGACCACGCGGCCGGTGCCGGGGAAGAACCAGATCTTGCGCGGATGGATGCCGCGCAGATCCTCGGCCACCACCGGGATCTGCTCGGCCTTGAGGTAGTTCAGGACGAAGTCGGCGTTGCGCGTGCCGACCGGGTTGTTGGTGAAGCCCTTGAGCACGTTGCCGCCGCCGAACACCTTGGCTTCCAGGCGGTTGCGGGCGGCGCCGCGCTTGAGCAGGTCGTTGATCAGCACTTCCATCGCATAGCTGCCGTAGCGCGCCGGCGCGCCGTCGCCGCTCTGGCCGTCGGGCAGCATGAAGTGGTTCATGCCGCCGATCTTCAGCAGCGGGTCGCGGATGCAGGCGGCCACGCACGACCCCAGGATGGTGGTCAGCGCGGTGTCGTCGTCCACCACCAGGTACTGGGTGGGCAGCAGCTTGGCGGCCGTCGTCTGGAAGCGCGTATCGTGATAGCGCATCACCTGGTCTACAGCCATGGCGGCGGGGCTCATGCGCGGTCCTTTTGCGCCCGGCGGTACAGCGTGCGGCCGCAGGGCTGGATCAGGTCGGCGGCATGCAGATAGTTTTCCGAATGGCCGGTGTAGAGCATGCCGTCGTCGTCCAGGTGCGGGATCAGCCGCGACAGGATGCCGCGCTGGGTGGGCTTGTCGAAATAGATCATCACGTTGCGGCAGAACAGCGCCAGGTAGGGCCCGGCGACGTCGTAGCGCGGCTCCAGCAGGTTGAGCTGGCGGAACTCGAGCAGGTCGCGCAGCGCCGGCAGCACCCGGCACTGGCCCTCGTTGGCGCCGCTGCCGCGCTGGAAGTACTTGCGCTTCAGCGCCGGGTCCAGGCTGGCGACGCGCTCCAGCGCGTACACGCCGCGCGAGGCGGTGGCCAGCACCTGGGTGTCGACGTCGGTGGCCAGGATCCGCACCGGCGGGGTCAGCGTGCCGAACGCCTCGCAGGCGGTGATCGCCAGCGAGTAGGGTTCCTCGCCGGTGGACGAGGCGCAGGACCAGATCTTCAGCGGCGCCGCGCCGGAATGCTTCTGCAGCTCCTCGCGCAGCCGCTCGAAATGGTGCGGTTCGCGGAAGAACGAGGTCAGGTTGGTGGTCAGCGCGTTGGTGAACGCCTCCCATTCGTCGCCGCCGTCGCGCTCCAGCCAGTCCAGGTAGTCGCGGAAGGAGCGCAGCCCGAGCACGCGCAGGCGCCGCGACAGCCGGCCGTAGACCATGTCGCGCTTGGCCGGGGCCAGGGCGATGCCGGCCTTCTGGTAGATGAGGTCGCAGACCCGCTTGAAATCGCGGTCGCTGAAGTCGAAGTCGCGATTGTCGGAACCGGAGGAGGGCGAAGCGGGAGTCTGGATGGCCATGGTGCGCAGCGATGGTCGGTCAACCGGGTTATCGGCCGGGAATGGACGAAATTGACAGCCGGCGGTCAGGAACGGCCGCCGGCGGTGGTGTCGCTGCTCAGAACTCCTGCCACTGCGCCTCGCTGGCGCTGGCGGCGACTGCGGCGACGGAGCGCGGGCGTGGCGCCGGCCGGGTCCTGGCCCGGGCCGGGGCAGGCGCGGCGTGCGCGAGCGGCGCGTTGGCGGCTGCGCCGTGGTAGGTGTCCAGCTTGAACGCGGCGATGGCCGCGCCGAGCTGCCCGGCCTGGTCCTCCATCGAGCGCGCCGCGGCGGTGGCTTCCTCGACCAGCGCGGCGTTCTGCTGGGTGCTCTCGTCCATCTGCACCACGGTCTGGTTGACCTGTTCGATGCCGGCGGACTGCTCCTGCGACGCCGCGGCGATCTCGCCCATGATGTCGGTGACGCGGCGCACCGAGGTCACGATCTCGCTCATGGTGCGGCCGGCCTGGTCCACCAGTGCCGAGCCTTCGGCGACGCGGCCGACCGACTCGTCGATCAGGGTCTTGATCTCCTTGGCGGCACTGGCCGAGCGCTGGGCGAGGGTGCGCACTTCGCTGGCGACCACGGCGAAGCCGCGGCCCTGGTCGCCGGCGCGGGCGGCTTCCACCGCCGCGTTCAGCGCCAGGATGTTGGTCTGGAAGGCAATGCCGTCGATCACGCCGATGATGTCGGCGATCTTCTTCGACGAGGCCTCGATGCCGTTCATGGTGGTCACCACCTGGCCGACCACCTCGCCGCCCTGCGAAGCGACCGCGGCGGCGCCGGCGGCGAGCTGGTTGGCCTGACGCGCATGCTCGGCGTTCTGCTTCACGGTGGAGGTCAGTTCCTCCATCGACGCGGCGGTGCGCTCCAGGCTGGCTGCCTGCTGCTCGGTGCGACGCGACAGGTCGTGGTTGCCAGCGGCGATCTCGGTCGAGGCGACATTGATGTTGGCGGCGGCGGCCTGGATGCGGCCGACGATCGCCGCCAGTTGCGCGGCGGTGGCATTGGCGTCGTCGCGCATGCGCCCGAACACGCCGTGGTACTCGCCGTGCATGCGCGCGGTGAGGTCGCCGGCGGCGATGGACTGCAGCAGCGTCGACAGCTCGCCCAGGTTGCGGTCGCTGACCGCCATCATCGCGTTGAGGTCCTGCACCATCGCACGGAAGCCGAACTGGAAGCGGTCCGGATCGCCGCGCGTGCCGAACGCGCCGGCCGCGGCCGCCTCCGCCAGCTGCTTGATCTGGTCGCTCATCGCGGTCAGGTTCTGCTTGGCCATGTCCATGGTTTCGGTGAGCACGGCCTTTTCGCCGGGCAGGCGGTCCATGTCCTCGGACAGGTCGCCGATGGCATAGCGCTGGATGATCTGCAGCAGGCGCATCTTCACCGCGATGTGCGAGGCGACCAGCTCGTTGGTGCCCTTGACCATCTGCCCGTACTCGCCGGGGAAGGCGGTCTCGTCCATGCGATAGCTGATGGTGCCGCGCGCGTGCTGCTGCGCCATCTCGTCCTGAGCGCGGATCACCGCGTGGATGCGCGAGCGCATGACCAGCATGTCGTCCATCAATTCGCCGATCTCGTCCTGGCCGTGCGGGTAGGTGGCGCCCTCCAGTTCGCCGCGGGCCACCGCCTGCGACAGGCGCTTGGCCGCGTGCAGCTGGCGGGCCATGCCGCGCGCGATCAGCCAGGCGGTGACGCCGGCGAACAGCACGGCCAGCGCCAGCAGCGCCAGGATCAGCGTCTTGGTATTGGCCATCTGGCGATGGGCGAGCTCCATCTCCCGGTTCAGTTCGGCGACGTTGTACTCGGTCAACGCCACGATGCGCTCGAACAAGGTGCGGCGCAGCGCCCGCGAGCGGTTATCGGAGATGCTCTGCGCCGCCGCCACGTCGCCGGCGCGCAAGGCGGCGCCCATCTCGGTATTGGCCTGCAGATAGGCCTTCAGCGTTTCCTGGACGCCGGCGTACATCTGCACCTGCTTGGGGTCGCGCATCATCGCGGCGATGACCTGCTGGTGCTTGGCCACCTCGTTGCGCACCTTCTGCATGCGCTTGAAATAGTCGGCCTGGGCTTGCGGATCGTTGGCGCGCGCCAGTTGCGCCAGTTCGTAGGTGCGGAACTCGCCCAGTTGCGCGCGCACCTCGGACAGGGCCTGGGTCGCCGGCACCCAGTCCCGCTCGATGTGCTGGAGTTCGGAGATCGACAGGTTGGTGCGGGAATAGGTGAACGCGCCCAGCACCAGCGTCAGCAGGGTGGTCAGGGCGAAGGCGCAGATCAGCTTGTCGCGGATTTTCAGATGCGGGAGCACGTTCATGGGCGTTCCATGTGCGGTAACGGGGTGGAAACCGGGGAGAAGGGGGCCGCGGCGTCAGCTGGCGGCGAGGGGGCGAGGCGAGGGCGGCGCGCAGGCGCGCCACCGGTCGAGGCCGGCGCGTGCCATGCGCGCGCGGCTCCAGTGCCTGGATGGCTGGCGCGAAACCACGGACAGGACCTGCGGGCACGCGTCGACGCGGCGCGGTGGCAGGAGACTGGACGATGGTGGATGTGGACGGCAAGGCATCACGTGCTCCCTGAACGGTCGCGGCCGTGACCCGGCGGTGTCATACCGGGCACGGAGCGTGATCTGATATCGACTAGTGCGGCGATTGCTTGAACCGTGCCAGGGTGCCAATCGCCATGCCGTGCCTGATTGTGTCTATTGCAACGGTATGCCCGCTCAATCGGTCTCGGTGGTCGAGGCGGCGGTGCGGACCAGCCGCAGCGCTGCCGGCCGCGCCGCGCCGCGCACCGGCGTGCCAGTCGCATACGCCGCCGCAGCGCCCGGGCTGGCCGGGATCGCGTCCAGCCGGAACACCGCCGCGGCCTCGCCGAGCCGGCGGCCCTGGTCTTCCAGCGCCCGCGCCGAGGCGCTGGCTTCCTCGACCACGGCGACGTTCTGCTGGATCGCCTGGTCCATCTGCGCCACGGTGCGGCTGACCTGCTCGATGCCCATCGACTGCTCCTGCGAGGCCGCCGAGATCTCGCCCATGATGTCGGTCACCCGCTGCACCGAGGCCACGATCTCCTGCATGGTGCGCCCGGCCTGGTCGACCAGGACCGAGCCTTCGCTGACGCGGCCGACCGAATCGTCGATCAGCGTCTTGATCTCCTTGGCGGCGTTGGCCGAGCGCTGCGCCAGGGTCCGCACTTCGGTGGCGACCACGGCGAAGCCACGGCCCTGTTCGCCGGCGCGCGCGGCTTCCACCGCCGCGTTCAAGGCCAGGATGTTGGTCTGGAAGGCGATACCGTCGATCACCGAGATGATGTCGGCGATCTTCTTCGACGAGGCCTCGATACCGCTCATGGTCTCGACCACGCGGCCGACCACGTCGCCGCCCTGCGAGGCCACCGAGGCGGCGCCGGCGGCCAACTGGTTGGCCTGGCGCGCGTGCTCGGCGTTCTGCTTGACGGTGGAGGTCAGTTCCTCCATCGAGGCGGCGGTCTCTTCCAGGTTGGCCGCCTGCTGTTCGGTGCGGCGCGACAGGTCTTCGTTGCCGGCGGCCAGTTCGGTGGTGGCGCCGTGGATGCTGCGTGCCGCGGTCTGGATGCGGCCGACGATGTCGGCGAGCTGGTCGGCGGTGATGTTGGCGTCCTCGCGCATCTGCGCGAACACGCCGTGGAAGTCGCCGTGCATGCGCGCGCTCAGGTCGCCGGCGGCGATGGACTGCAGCAGGGCCGAGAGCTTGCCCAGGTTGCGGTCGCTGACCTCCATCATCGCGTTGAGGTCCTGCACCATCAGCCGGAAGTCGTGCTGGAAGCGCTCGGCGTCGCCGCGCACGCTGAAGTCGCCGGCCGCGGCGGCCGCGGCCAGGCGCTTGATCTCGGTGTTGATCGCCAGCAGGCTGGCCTTGGCCGCGTCCATCGATTCGTGCAGCACCGCACGGCTGCCGGGCAGGCGGCGCGCGTCGCGATGCAGGTCGCCGTTGGCGTACTCGTTGAGCACGGCGATGGCATCGACGATGGCATCCAGGTGCTCGAACATCATGCGGTTGATGCTGGCGGCCAGTTCGCCGTATACGCCGGGGAAATCCTCCGGCATGCGGTGGGACATGTCCTTGTCGGCGTGCAGCACGGCCATCCGCGCGGTCTCGCTGGAGAAGCGTTCCAGCATCCGGATCATCTCGCCGGTGGCGCGCAGCATCTCGCCGGCCTCGTCGCGGCCGGGATTGTCGATGCGCACGCTGAGATCGCCGCGCGATACCGCGCGGATCGCGTCCAGGCTGCGCGACACCGGCCGCAGCACCGAACTGCCGATCAGCCAGTTGATGCCGAAGGTGAGCAGCACCAGGATGCCGCCGGCCAGGGTCATGACCCCGGTGAAGACCAGCGCCTGCGCCTGCACGTCGTCCATGTAGACGCCGGTGCCGATGACCCAGTGCCAGGGCGCGAACGGCGCGTTGTAGGAAACCTTCTCCACCGGCGTGGTGTTGCCGGGCTTGGGCCACAGGTAGTCGACATAGCCGCCGCCGGCCTCGGCCGCCTTCACGAAATCCCGGAAGATCGGCTTGCCGTCGGCACTGAGCACCTGGCCGATGTCCTTGCCGATCAGGTCCTTGCGGGTGGGGTGCATCAGCATGGTCGGGTGCATGTCGTGCACGTAGAAGTAATCCACGCCGTCGCGGGCGCGCATCGATTCCAGGGTGCGCAGGGCGGTGTGCTGCGCCTCGTCCAGCGGCATGCTGCCCTTGTCCACTTCGGCCGCATAGGCACGGACCACGCCCAGCGCCAGCTCGATCTGGCTCTTCAGCGCCTGCTCGCGCGTGTTGCGGATGTCCAGGTACTGCATCCGCGCGGCGATCACCGCCAGCAGGACGATACCGGCGCCCAGCAGGATGGTCTGCCACAGGAACTTGCGGCGCAGTGGCAGATCCGAGAGGCGGGTGAGCAGCGAGCGAGACGACATCGACCAGTTCCTTGGAAGGTACCCAGGGATTTAGCGGCCCCGGCAACGATGAAATTGAGCGTGTGGCGCGACCGATTCGTAGACAATCCGCGCGCCGGCGTCGCCATCAAAAAAATCCCCGGCGCGGAGGCCGGGGAGGGGGATGCAGCGACAGGCCGGGCCGGTCTCAGAACTCCTGCCAGTCGGAATCGGCCAGCGCGGGTTCGACCTTGCGGGCGCGCACCGCCGCCGGCTTGGCGGAGGCGACGGCCGTCGGCTTCTTCGCCACCGGTGCCGGCTTCGGCGCGGCCACGGCCACGGCCTGCGGTGCATGCACCACCGCGGCCTGCGCCGATTGGTCGACGCGGAAGATCGACACGGACTCGATCAGCTGGCCGGCCTGCTCTTCCATCGAGCGGGCGGCGGCGGTGGCTTCTTCCACCAGCGCGGCGTTCTGCTGGGTGGTCTCGTCCATCTGGGTGACGGTCTGGTTGACCTGCTCGATGCCCGCCGACTGCTCCTGCGAGGCCGCGGCGATCTCGCCCATGATGTCGGTGACGCGCTGCACCGAGGCCACGATCTCGGTCATGGTCTGGCCGGCCTGGCGGACCAGGGTCGAGCCGTTGGCCACCTGGCCCACGGAGGCGTCGATCAGGCCCTTGATCTCCTTGGCGGCGTTGGCCGAGCGCTGGGCGAGGGTGCGCACTTCGCTGGCCACGACCGCGAAGCCGCGGCCCTGTTCGCCGGCGCGCGCCGCTTCGACCGCGGCATTGAGCGCCAGGATGTTGGTCTGGAAGGCGATGCCGTCGATGACGCTGATGATGTCGCCGATCTTCTTCGAGGAGGCCTCGATGCCGGTCATGGTCTCGACCACGCGGCCGACCACGTCGCCGCCCTGCGAGGCGACCGAAGCGGCGCCGGCAGCGAGCTGGTTGGCCTGGCGCGCGTGTTCGGCGTTCTGCTTGACGGTGGAGGTCAGTTCCTCCATCGAGGCGGCGGTCTCTTCCAGGTTGGCGGCCTGCTGCTCGGTGCGGCGCGACAGGTCGTCGTTGCCGGCGGCGATCTCGCCGGCCGCGGCATTGATCGCGTTCGCCGCCTGCTGGATACGGCCGACGATGGCCGCCAGCTGCTCGGCGGTGGCGTTGGCGTCGTCGCGCATGGTCGCGAACACGCCCTGGAAGTCGCCATGCATGCGCGCGGTGAGGTCGCCCTGCGACAGCGCGGTCAGCAGCTTGGACACTTCGCCGATGCTGTCGCCGTTGGCCTGCAGCAGGCCGTTGAGCTGCTGCGCCAGCTGCAGGAAGAAGCCGTGCTTGCCGTCGAGGCCGACGCGCCCGCTGAGGTCGCCGGCGGCGGCCTCGCGCACGATCTTGGCCACTTCCTGCTCGACCTGGGCTTCCAGGGTGCGGTCGCGCGATTCGCAGACGAAGCCGATATGGGCGCCGTGCTGGTCGCGGATGGCGGTGATGGTCTGGGCGATGCGCGCGTCGGCATAGGCCATCTCGCGTTCCATCACGCCCTTCTTCTCCAGCTCCGCCAGGGTCTTGGGATCGTGCTGGTTGCCGTACTCCAGCACCGTCACCGGCGAGCCGACCAGCGGCAGGCTCGAATCGAAGGCCGGCGCGACCGAGTGGATCTGCTCGGCGTACTTGTCGGTGAGGCCCTGCATCGAGGGGTTGGCGTAGACGATGTTGTAGTCCAGGTCGACGATGAACATGCCGATCGAGGAGTTGTCCAGCGCGGTGCGGATGCGCAGGTTCTCGGACGCGACCGCGGCGTCGCGCTCGATGCGCCCGCGCAGGTCCTGCTGCATGCGCTTGAGCGCCTGCATCAGCTCGCCGATTTCGTCCTTGCCGTTGGCGTCGATATGCCCGTCGAGCTTGCCGCCAGCGACGTCGCTGGCCACCTTGACCGCGTCGCGCACGCTGTTGGCCAGCATCCGCCCGAACAGGAAGGCCATGCCGATCGCCGCGACCAGGCCGATCAGCAGGCAGGCCAGCAGGGTCGCCGAGGCCTTGCCGTAGGTGCCGCTGGCGGCGTCGGCCGCGGCCTTGGCCTGGCGATCGTTCTCGGCGATCAGGGCGACGACATCGTCCACCACCTTGTTGTGCAGGGTGCGGGTCTCGCCGGTGAAGGTGTCGATGGCGTCGTCATGCAGGTCCAGCTGCAGCATTTCGTTGACGGACTGATAGGAGGCGCTGGCCTTCTTCCAGTCGGCGACCAGTCGGTCATAGAGCGCCTTTTCCTGCGGGCTGGCGATCCTCGGCGGATACTTGGCCAGGATCTGGTCCATCTGCTTCTTCAGCGCGATCGCGCGTGCCGCCGATTCCTTCTTCAGCGCATCGCTGCTGCGGATCAGGCCCTGGTAGGCCGCATTGCGGTACTCGCCCAGGATGCCGCGCATTTCGCCGCCGGTGCGCACGCTCGGCACCACCTGCGACGACACGTTCTTGGTCACGCCGTCGAGCGAATTCAGGCCGCGATAGGCGGCCACGCCCTGGATCAGCATCAGCACCAACACGACGCCGAATGCCAGCATCAGCTTGGGCATCACCTTGAGATCTTTTATCCACTGCATGAGCGCGTTTCCCGTAATTCGGAGGGGGCGACAAGGGGCAAGAACGGCAAACGCCGCCGCGCCGGACCGCCTGCACGGGTCCAGCACGGCGGCGTCAGGGCTTACTTGATGGTGGCCAGCTTCAGGCTGGACGGCGCGCTGACCTGGATTTCGGCGCGCGAGCTGTCGCGCTCGATCTTGCCGATCACGCACACATCCTTGCCTTCCAGCGTCTCCGGCGGGAAGCCGAACTTGCTGCGGTCGGCGCCGGCGATGCGGGCGGAGAAGGTGTGACGCGGGAACATGCCGCCCATGTACAGGAAGGTCGGCTCGCCTTCGGAATTCTGCGCGTACTTGGCTTTCTCGACCTTGCCGCAGACCATGCCGTCCTTGCCGACGAAACGGGTGGCCATCTCCGGCGGGATCATCTGCTGGGACTGGGCGAAGGTGCTGGGGCTGGCGGCGAACAGCAGGACCAGCAGCATGGGAAAGCTCGGTTTCATGGAACGACTCCTTAAGGGCGGGGGGATGAAGTGAGGGCCGTGTGATGCCAGCCACTCTTCAGCTATCGGCCTGAAACCGGTTAACTTGATTCTCACAAGTGATAAACAGTTCGCATTTCAAATAAAAAACCCGCCGGGAGGCGGGTTTCGTCTACAGCCGGGCGAACCGCCGTCCGTCAGGCGGCCTCGTCGACGTGGGCGTGCTGCTGGCCGAACTCGGCGCTGTCGAGCAGGGTCTCGATATCCAGCAGAATCAACATCTTGTCGTCCTGAGTGCCGATGCCGGAGATGAAGCGGGTGTCGACCGCGGCGCCGAACTCGGGGGTCGGGCGGATCTGCTCTTCGTTCAGCGGGATCACGTCGGAGACGCTGTCCACGACGATGCCGACCACGCGGTTCTCGACGTTGAGCACGATCATCACGGTGAAGGCGTCGTAGCGCGCCTCCTTCAGGCGCAGCTTCAGGCGCAGGTCGATCACCGGCACGATGGTGCCGCGCAGGTTGATCACGCCCTTGATGTACTCGGGGGCGTCCGGGACCCGGGTCACCGAGTCGTAGCCGCGGATTTCCTGCACCTTGAGGATATCCACGCCGTAATGTTCTTCGCCGAGGGTGAAGCTGAGGAATTCGCCGCCGGTGGCGCCGGAGGTGGAGGTGGTCTTGTCGTTCATCGTGTGCTCCTGGTGCGCACGGGATTGCGGGTGGTGGCGTGGGTGGGGAAGCGCGACTCTGATGCTAGATCGGCGCGGCGCCGCCAAACTTTAGGCCGCGAACGGCTCGCCGCTGCCGGCGTTCAGGAAAGCACGCCGCTCTTGCGGGCGCTGCGCTGGCGCTCGATGCGGAACACGTAGCGCTGGATCGCCGCATCGGCGCCGCGCGGCAGGTCCAGGAAGCGCATGCCCACCCGCAGGGTGTCCTGGCCGTTGGCGAGCTTGGAAACATACATGTTGCAGACCTGCAGGGTCAGCCGGATGGCATCGGCGTCGGGCAGCTGCAGGATGCAGTTCGGGCAACTCTGCTGCAGCTGCGGCATGGGCTGGCCCTGCACCAGCGCCACCGCCAGGCCGCCGCCGCTGATGTCCACCACGCGCAGCTTCAGTTCCACCTGGCCGGCGTCGTCCTCGAAACGCAGCACGCACAGCGGCGATTCGGTGACCGGGGTCTCCAGGCGGAAATGCTCGCGCCGCTGCAGGTAGTACAGCGACTCCGGCAGCGCCGCGCGGAAGCCGGACTGGCCGTTGTGTTCGGTGCGCTCGGGGCGTTCGATGCGGAAACGCACCCGCACCTTGTCCAGCTGCGCGAAGCACAGCAGGTACTCGGCCTGCTCGGCGGCGCGATTGGAGGCTTCGTTGACGCTCAGGTCCAGCAGCACGCTGTCCTCGTCCAACTCCAGCAGCGCGGTGGAGAAGGCCTGGTCGCGGCCGCCCACGTGCGCACTGACCTGCGAGCGCTGCTGGATCAGCGACTGCAGCAACTGGCGGATCTGTCGTGGCTTGGTCAGCAGGAAGCGGTCGTCCTCCACCGCTTCTTCCGGCGAAGACGGGACGGGGGAGTCGCTGGGAGTGCCTTCGGCCATGGTGGACAGTGCGTACGGGAGGTGGGTGGGGCGGCACCGCGTCGGATCGCCCCACGCATGCTATCGGCTGAGCAGGGCGTTTTTGTAGCCCGGCTGCGCGTTGCCGCCAGTGGCGACGGCGCTCAGCCGCGGACGCTGCTCCAGAGTGAAGGATGCCACGGCGCGTGCCAGTGCGCCTGCCTCCTGTTCCATCGAGCGGGCACTGGCGCTGGCTTCCTCGACCAGGGCGGCATTCTGCTGGGTGGCCTCGTCCATCTGCGCGATGGTCTGGTTGACCTGCTCGATGCCGGCCGACTGCTCCTGCGAGGCCGCGGCGATGTCGCGCATGATGTCGGTGACGCGCTGCACCGACGCCACGATCTCGCGCATGGTGCCGCCGGCCTGATCGACCAGGGCCGAGCCTTGGGCGACGCGGCCGACCGAATCGTCGATCAGGGTCTTGATCTCCTTGGCCGCGTTCGACGAACGCTGGGCGAGGGTGCGCACCTCGCTCGCGACCACGGCGAAACCGCGGCCTTGTTCGCCGGCACGCGCGGCTTCGACCGCCGCGTTGAGCGCCAGGATGTTGGTCTGGAAGGCGATGCCGTCGATCACCGAGATGATGTCGGCGATCCTCTTCGAGGACGCCTCGATGCCGCTCATGGTGGTGACCACCTGGCCGACCACGCTGCCGCCCTGCGAGGCGACTGCCGCCGCGCCGACCGCCAACTGGTTGGCCTGGTGCGCATGCTCGGCATTTTGCTTGACCGTGGAGGTCAGCTCTTCCATCGACGCGGCGGTTTCCTCCAGGCTGGCGGCCTGCTGCTCGGTGCGTCGCGACAGGTCGTCGTTGCCGGCGGCGATTTCGCCGGCCGCGGTGTTGATCGCATCGGAAGCACCCTGGATCTGCCGCACGATCGCCGACAACTGCTCGGCGGTGGCGTTGGCGTCGTCCTTCATGTTCGCGTACACGCCCTGCAGGTCGGCGTCGATGCGCCGCGACAGGTCGCCCTCGGCGAGCGCGCGCAGCATCTGCTGGATGTGGCCCAGGCCGGAGGCGCTGGCGGCGAGCATGGCGTTGATCTGTTCGCCCAGCTGCAGCAGGAAGCCGTGCTTGCCGTCCAGGCGGATGCGTCCGCCGAGGTCGCCGGCCACCGCGCCGCGCACGATGCCGGCGATCTCTTCTTCCACCGCCACTTCCTCGGTGCGGTCGGCCCACTCCACCACGAAGCCCAGGCGTTGGCCGGCCGCGTCGGTCACCGGATTGACGATCAGGCGCATGGTGTGGCCGCCGACGCGGATCTGCGCGCGGTGGGTGCCCTTCAACTCGGCGAGCATGCGCGCCTGGTGTTCGGGATGGCGGTGGAACACGTCGATGGTCTTGCCCAGCAGCGCGCTGGCGTCGAACTGCGGCAGGTCGCGGCGCAGGTCGTCCTGCACGTCGCTGAGCATCTGCAGCAGCGGCCGGTTGACGTAGACGATGCGGCGCTCGGCGTCGGCGATCATCACGTTGGTGGTGACGTCGTCCAGCGCGCTGCGGATGCGCTGGTTTTCGCGCTGGGCCTCGCTGTCCTGTTCGCGGCTGTGCAGCAGTTGCGCATTGGCCGCGACCAGGGTGTGGGCGATGGAACCTTCCGGCAGGGTCAGCGCACGGATCGCCTCCGGCAGCGGTTGCTGCTGGGCGATGGCGCGCGCGGCCTGCGCCAGGTCGTGCGGATCGTGGCCCACGTCCAGCAGTTGCCGGCGCATCTGCACCGCCATCGGCACCAGGATCGCCGCTTCCACCGCCACGTACAGCGCATGGATGGCCAGGATGCCGAGCCCGGCGTCGGCGGTGAACACGCGCACCGGCAGGCCGCGGTGCTGCAGCCAGAAGAACAGCACGTGGTGCACGGCGATCGCCGCGGCGGCGACCACGATCGGACGCCAGTCGCGGTAGTACAGCAGCAGGGCGATCAGCAGGATGACCCCGAAGTGCACCTCGATCATGCCGCCGGCCTGCTGGATCAGCGCGGCCGCCAGCACCATCAGGCCCAGCGCCACGGTGCAGCGGCTCAGCAGGCTGCCCGGATACAGCTTCACCTGCAGGGCGACGACCACCAGGGTCGGCAGGCTGACCGTCAGCCACAACGTCCACGCGCCCTGATGCCAGGCGGCGACGAGGCTGGCCAGGGTGGCCAGCACAGAGACCGCGACGAACAGCCGGTCGGCCTGTGCCGCCAGCCTCTGCAGATAGACGTAGCGCTCGTGGCCGATGAGAAGACTGCCTGGGTGAGGCGACGCGCTCATGCGAGGGATTCCTTGGAGTCGGTGGGGCATCCGCACGCGGCGGGGGAGATCAGCGGCGATGCACTGCCGCTGGCGAGCAATCGGGGGATCAGCGCAGCCGCGGCGATGGACGTGCCGCATCCGCCCAGTTGGGCCGGGCCGGCATAGATCAGGCGGGCCTGCGCATCGAAGACGATGAGCGCGTAGGGCAGGGTCGGCGGTGCCGCGCGGTCGCGCAGGTCGACGCTGCGAATGCCTGGCAGGGACGCCGTTGCCGGTGTGGCGCACGCGCAACCGGCCACGCGCAGGCGGAACGCGACGGGCTGGCCGGCGTTGGCGGCGGCCGGCGCGAAGGCCAGCAGGCGCGCCCGAATGCCCTCGGCGCTGTCGGCCGGTGGCGGTGTGGCGAACGCGACCAGGTGCGCAATGGCCCAGACGCTCCACACCACCAGCAGCAACAAACCCAGCGGCAATCGCAGGAAACGCCGCGGTCGGTCGGCATCCGGGGAGGGTGTCTGCATGGAAGGCGGCCAGGACGGCGCCGGCACTTACCGGCTGTTCACGTTATCGACAATGGCTATCGTTCCTTAAGGTGGCATTCATCACATTTCACGCTCCGGTCACGTTGCCAGTTCTCGATTCGAGGCAAAACACGACCGACAGACATGGAAACGCCATGGCCGCGGAAGGTGCCGCGGCCGATCGGTCGTCCGGGGTGTCGCCGCGTGAGCCGCGGTGCCGTCGAGCGGGTTGCACAGCGGGCAGGCCGGCGCTCGCCCGGCCTGCGCGTGCCGGCTCAGGCGAGCGCGTGCGACGACCTGTGCGAGGACAACGCTGCCGGCGCGCGCACCGATGCCGATGCCGATGCCTCCACCTTGAACACCGCCACGGCCTGGCGCAACTGTCTGGCCTGTTCCTCCATCGCGCGTGCGGCGGCGGTGGCTTCCTCCACCAGCGCGGCGTTCTGCTGGGTGCTCTCGTCCATCTGGGTGACGGTGCGGTTGACCTGTTCGATGCCGGACGATTGTTCCTGCGAGGCGACGGCGATCTCGCCCATGATGTCGGTGACGTGCTGCACCGAGGTCACGATCTCCCGCATGGTGCTGCCGGCCTGTCCGACCAGGGCCGCGCCCTCGGCGACCTGCTCGACCGAGTCGTCGATCAGGGTCTTGATCTCCTTGGCCGCGTTGGCCGAGCGCTGCGCCAGGGTCCGCACTTCGGTGGCGACCACGGCGAAGCCGCGGCCCTGTTCGCCGGCACGCGCCGCTTCCACCGCCGCGTTCAAGGCCAGGATGTTGGTCTGGAAGGCGATGCCGTCGATCACCGAGATGATGTCGGCGATCTTGCGCGACGCGGCCTCGATGCCGCTCATCTTGTCCGAGACCTGGCTGGCCAGCACGCCGCCCTGCGCGGCGACCGAGGCGGCGCCCGCGGCCAACTGGTTGGCCTGGCGCGCGCGTTCGGCGTTCTGCTTCACGGTGGAGGTCAGTTCCTCCATCGAGGCTGCCGTCTCTTCCAGGCTGGCCGCCTGTTGCTCCGTACGCCGTGACAGGTCGTCGTTGCCGGTGGCGATCTCCGCCGCGGCACCATTGATGCTGCCGGCGGCGGTCTGGATCCGCGACACGATGGCGGCCAGCTGCCCGGTGGTGGCGTTGGCGTCGTCGCGCATGGTGGCGAACACGCCCTGGAACTGGCCCTGCATGCGCGCGGTCAGGTCGCCGGCGGCGATGGCGCGCAACAACGACGACAGCGCCTGCAGATTGTCGTCGGACGTGGCCATCAACTGGTTGAGGCTGTCGACCATCAGGCGGAAATCGTACTGGAAGCGTTCGGCATCGCCGCGCACGCTGAAGTCGCCGGCCGCGGCGGCCCCGGCCAGGTGCTTGATCTCGGTGTTCATCGCGGTCAGGTTGTGCTTGACCGTGTCCATCGTCGCGGTGAGGCGGGCCTTCTCGCCGGGCAGGCGGTCCATGTCCTCGGACAGGTCGCCGATCGCATAGCGGCCCATGATCTGCGCCAAACGCTCGGTGACCGCGATGTGCGCGGCGGCCAGCGTATTGCTGTCGCGGACCATGCGGCCGTAGTCGCCGGGGAAGGCGCTTTCGTCCATGCGGTAGCTGGTCTGACCCAGGTCGTGGCGGCGTGCCATCTCGGTCTGTGCGGCCAGCACCTCGCGCAGTTGTTGCTGCATGCGGTGCATGTCGGCCAGCAGCCGTCCGCTTTCGTCGCGGCTGGGAACCACGATGCGGGCATCCAGGCGGCCCTCGGCGATGTCGGCGGCGACACCCGCGGCACGGCGCACGTTGCGGGTCAGGGTGATCAGGGTATGCACGCACACCGCCGCGATCAGCAGGGTCAGCAGGCCGAGCCCGGCAACGGCGGTCCACATCGCCTGCAGCGAGGCGTCCAGGTGCCGTTGCGACTGGCGCTGCAGCGCCTGCAATGCGGTGGCGCTGAGGCCGTGCAGCGCCTCGTCCCAGCCATGCAGGGCCGCGTTCCAGTGCTGGCCGGCATCGGCACTGCCGCTGTCCAGGGCCTGCGCCAACTGCGGCAGGGCGCGGGCGGCGACGTCCGTTTCGGTGGCGACGGCGCGCGATAGCGCCGGATCCGGCTGCTCGAGCAGGCCCAGGGCCTTCTTCAGCTCATGCTGCAGGCGGGCCTGATCGCGCGCCAGTTCGGCGATCTGCGCGCGCAGCACCGGCGTGTCGGCGCCGGCCTGGGACGGGTCACGCATCGCATCCAGGCGGGTCAGCGTTTCGCTGGTGACCGGGGCGTAGATCAGGCTGCTGACCACCAGGTGGTAGCTCTCCACGTAGGGCGTATAGACCAGTTGGCTGTCGTCGCGCAGCGCGTCCAGCGCGTCGTCGGCCTGGTCTGCAACCGCCACGAAGTCGTTGCGCCTGGTCTGCAAGGTCTGCTGCAACTGCGCCAGTGCCGCCGTGCTGCGCTCGAAGCCGGGCAGGGCCGGGACGGTCCGCTGCAGTTCGCGCAGCGCCCGGTCGGCCGTCGCGCGTGCCTGTGCCGCGTCGGCGGCGCTGCCGACCTGTTCTTCCTGCAGTGCCGCCAGCAAGGTGAGCATCTCGCGCAGCGGCGCGTAGCTGCGCAGTTCGGCGCGGCTGACCTCCACGCCCTCGTTGAGCGTGCGGGTGTACAGCAGCAGGGGAATGACCAGCCCGATCAAGGCCAGGACACCGATCAGGCTGAGCTTGCGCGCAATGGGAAGGTCGTGCCAGACCCGCAGACGGGAGTGGCGTTCGGAGGCGGGCGGAGCGGCGTGGTTCGCAGGATGCGACGTCATTGCGCGGGTCTCTGAGGGAAAGCGAAAGAAGGCAGGTGCCCCGCAGGGAGCGCATGCCAAGGAAAGGCAGGGTGGAACAAGTGGCCGTCGAGGTCGCCTGACCAGCACGTGCGCATGCGATGGATCGGCAGCGCTCGACCGGCTCGGGCAGATCTTTAGCGGCCGCCACGGGCGAAACTTTGAATCTGTGATGGCGGCCGAATTACGCCGCCCTCCGTGTTGCAATACCACCGCGAAGCCAATTGGGCAGCACATACGCGGTGCGCGCCCGCGCGGATGCAGCCGCGCGGCAGGTTTGACGCAATCCGCGCACGGCGACACGCTCCTGCCGCTCCTGGGTCGACGCGAAGCGCTGCGGGACGGCGGTGACCGACCGGTGGCGGCCCGCTTGCGTCTGCTCAGGCTCGCCGGCTGCGGACACGGCATGCTGCCGCCGCGAGCGATGCCGGAGCACGCGTTGCTCGCAGGCAGCGTGACGCCATGCACCGGGCACGGCGTCGGGGTGGGAAACGCGGGGAGGTTCCGGAACGGCACGCGATGCGGCGCTCGAAGGGCCGGACAGGCAGTCGCTGGCGGTGGGTATCGACGTCGCCGGCGTTCGATGGGGCCGAGGATGGCCGCAGGTGTCGCGTGTAGGGGCGCGCGTGCTGGCCAGGCCGCAGCGGCCTGGCCAGTGTGGCCTCAGAACGTCTGCCAGGCGTCGCCGTTGCTGGCGGCGGCCACGAGCGGACGGTGCGCGGCCGGTTGCGGAGCAGGGCCGGCCTTGCTCGCGACTCGGGGCGCCGGCGTGGCCGGCACCGCGCGAACCGTTGCCGGCCGCGTGATCGTGGCGACACGGTCGATCTTGAACAGCGCCACCGCATCGCTCAGTTGCACCGCCTGTTCCTCCATCGAGCGGGCGGCGGCGGTGGCTTCTTCCACCAGCGCGGCGTTTTGCTGGGTGGTCTCGTCCATTTGGGTGACGGTCTGGTTGACCTGTTCGATGCCGGCGGATTGCTCCTGCGAGGCCGCCGAGATCTCGCCCATGATGTCGGTGACGCGCTGCACCGAGGCCACGATCTCCTGCATGGTGCGGCCGGCCTGGTCGACCAGCGCCGAGCCGGTGGCGACGCGGCCGACCGAGTCGTCGATCAGCGTCTTGATCTCCTTGGCGGCGTTGGCCGAGCGCTGGGCGAGGGTGCGCACCTCGCTGGCGACCACCGCGAAGCCGCGCCCCTGCTCGCCGGCGCGCGCCGCTTCCACCGCGGCATTGAGCGCCAGGATATTGGTCTGGAAGGCGATGCCGTCGATGACCGAGATGATGTCGGCGATCCTCTTCGAGGACGCCTCGATGCCGCTCATGGTCTCGACCACCTGGCCGACCACGCTGCCGCCTTGCGAGGCGACCGAGGCGGCACCCACCGCCAGCTGATTGGCCTGGCGTGCGTGTTCGGCGTTCTGCTTCACGGTGGAGGTCAGTTCCTCCATCGACGCCGCCGTTTCTTCCAGGCTGGCGGCCTGCTGCTCGGTACGGCGCGACAGGTCGTCGTTGCCAGCGGCGATCTCGGTGGCGGCGGCATTGATGCTGACCGCCGCGGTCTGGATGCGGCCGACGATGCCGGTCAGCTGGTCGGCGGTGGCGTTGGCGTCGTCGCGCATGGTCGCGAACACCCCGTGGAACTCGCCGTCCATGCGTGCGGTCAGGTCGCCGGCGGCGATGGACTGCAACAGCGCCGACAGCTTGCCGAGATTGCGATCGCTCACCTCCATCATCGCGTTGAGGTCCTGCACCATCAGGCGGAAGTCGTGCTGGAAGTGTGCGGCATCGCCGCGGGCACTGAAGTCGCCGGCCGCGGCCGCCGCGGCCAGGCGCTTGATCTCGGTGTTGATCGCCAGCAGGCTGGCCTTGGCCGCGTCCATCGATTCGTGCAGCACCGCACGGCTGCCGGGCAGGCGGCGCGCGTCGCGGCGCAGGTCGCCGTTGGCGTATTCGTTGAGCACGCCGATGGCGTCGACGATGGCGTCCAGGTGCTCGAACATCATGGTGTTGATGCCCTTGCTGAGCTCGCCGTACACGCCGGGGAAGTCCTGCGGCATGCGGTGGCTGATGTCCTTGTCCGCATGCAGTTCGATCATCAATGCGGTTTCGCTGGAGAAACGCTGCAACTGGGTCTGCATGCGGCCCATCGCGATCAGCAGGCGGCCGGGCTCGTCGCGCGCGGTAGTGCTCACGTCGTTGTCCAGGCGGCCGTCGGCGATCGCTTCGGCGGCGCGGGTGGCGCGCGACAGTGGCCCGGTCAGGCTGCGGGTGATGGTCCAGCCCAGCAGGCCGCTGACCAACAGGACGGCGAGGCCGCCGGAGATCAGGACGATGCGGCCACGCGTCATCGCCGCCGAGGACGCCGCATAGGCCTCCTTGCTCAGGCGCCGCTGCAGGTCGGCATTGGCGCGGATCGCCGCCTGCTGCTTGTCCATCGCCACCGCGGCATCGCCGAGCAGCAGCGCCTGCGCCTGTGCATTCTGGTCCTTTTCGCCCAGCGCGAGCACCTGATCGTTCAGCTGCATCGAGCGCACGCGCGAGGCCTCGATCGTGTCCATGGCCTGGCGTTCGGCCGGGCTTGCCGGCATGGCCGCCAACGCGTCGTGGGCGGCCTTGAAGCGGGCCCGATTGCCTCGCACGATGTTCAGCATCTTCTGGTTGGCCGCGTCGCCGTCGACGATGCTGATGGAGAGCAGGCCCACCTGCACGTTGGTGTTGGCGTCCAGCATTTCGTTGGAAAGCCGCACTTTTTCCATGTTGCCGTTGACGATGCTGTTCAGCTCGCGATGCGCCCTGGCCATGGTCAGCAGGCCCATGGCGACCAGCACGCCGGACAGCAGGATGAGGATGCCGAACGCCATGCTCAGGCGCCGACCGACGTTGTAGCGTTGCAGAAGTGCGTTCATAGCCGACCTTTGGGGGACAGAGGGAAGCCCGGTCGCAAGCGCTGGCAATCAGCGGCTGCGACGCGACCTGGTGGTGCCTTGTCGCACCCTCAATATCGACGTGTCGGTGAGAAGTTGAGCATTCCTCACCGAATTGTTGGCAGCCGGTTAGGAAGCTGTCTGCGTTCCGACTGGTTTCAGTCGGCGAGGGCGGAATCCGACGTGGTTCCGACATGTGCTGGCGCGTAATGCGCCGGCCTATACCTTGCGTATGCGGGCATGTGCATGTGGTGCACTGCCTGCACGACGGACATGGGGCAGGCCGCCGCATCCGGTCGCCATGCCGGCGGCATGGCGACCGTGCGACTCAGAACTCCTGCCAGTCGCCGCCGACCGCGACCGCGGCGCGCTTGGCGGTTTGCCGCTGTGGACGTGCCGCCACCTTGGCGACTCGCGGCGCGCTGGCCGCAACGGACGGCGCCCGCGCCGGCGCTGGGTGCACGCCAGCGGCGGTGCCGCCGATGCTGTCGATCTTGAACAAGGCCACCGTGCTGGTGAGCTGACCGGCCTGCTCCTCCATCGAACGTGCGGCCGCGGTGGCTTCTTCCACCAGCGCGGCGTTCTGCTGGGTGGTCTCGTCCATCTGCACCACGGTCTGGTTGACCTGCTCGATGCCGGCGGACTGTTCCTGCGACGCGGCCGAGATCTCGCCCATGATGTCGGTCACGCGCTGCACCGAGGCCACGATCTCGCTCATGGTGCGGCCGGCCTGGTCGACCAGGACCGAGCCTTCGGCCACGCGCGTGACCGAATCGTCGATCAGGCCCTTGATCTCCTTGGCGGCACTGGCCGAGCGCTGCGCCAGCGTGCGCACTTCGCTGGCGACGACGGCGAAGCCGCGGCCCTGGTCGCCGGCGCGGGCCGCTTCCACCGCGGCGTTGAGCGCCAGGATATTGGTCTGGAAGGCGATGCCGTCGATGACACTGATGATGTCGGCGATCTTCTTCGATGCCGCCTCGATGCCGCTCATGGTCGCGACGACCTGGCCGACCACGCTGCCGCCTTGCGAGGCGACCGAGGCCGCGCCCACCGCCAACTGGTTGGCCTGGCGCGCGTGCTCGGCGTTCTGCTTGACCGTCGAGGTCAGTTCCTCCATCGACGCGGCGGTCTCTTCCAGGCTGGCGGCCTGCTGCTCGGTGCGGCGCGACAGGTCGTCGTTGCCGGCGGCGATCTCGGTGGCGGCGGCACTGATGCTGACCGCCGCGGTCTGGATGCGACCGACAATGCCGGTCAACTGATCGGCGGTGGCGTTGGCGTCGTCGCGCATGGTGGCGAACACGCCCTGGAACTCGCCTTCCATGCGTGCGGTCAGGTCGCCGGCGGCGATCGACTGCAACAGCGCCGACAGCTTGCCGAGGTTGTGGTCGCTCACTTCCATCATCGCGTTGAGGTCCTGCACCATCAGCCGGAAGTCGTGCTGGAAGTGCGCGGCATCGCCGCGGGCACTGAAGTCGCCGGCGGCGGCGGCCGCGGCCAGGCGCTTGATCTCGGTGTTGATCGCCAGCAGGCTGGCCTTGGCCGCGTCCATCGATTCGTGCAGTACAGCGCGGCTGCCGGGCAGGCGGCGCGCGTCGCGGCGCAGGTCGCCGTTGGCGTATTCGTTGAGCACGCCGATGGCGTCGACGATGGCGTCCAGGTGCTCGAACATCATGGTGTTGATGCCCTTGCTGAGCTCGCCGTACACGCCCGGGAAATCCTGCGGCATGCGGTGACTGATGTCCTTGTCCGCATGCAGTTCGATCATCAACGTAGTTTCGCCGGAGAAACGCTGCAACTGACGCTGCATCGCATCCATGGCCAGCAGCAGGCGGCCGGGTTCGTCGTGTGCGTTGGTGGCCACGTCGTTGTCCAGGCGCCCGCTGGCGATCGCTTCGGCGGCGCGGGTGGCCCGACCCAGCGGCCCGGTCAGGCTGCGGGTGATCGTCCACGACAGCAGGGCGCTGAGCAGCAGGGTCGCGACGCCACCGGCGATCAGCAGGTTGCGGCCGGTGACCATCGCCTGCGTCGCCTTGGCATGAGCGACCTTCATCTGCGCTTCCTGCAAGGCGACGTTCTCGCGGATCTTGGCCTGCCAGGCCAGCGTGGCTGGGCGCGAGCGTTCGCTCAGGACCGTCTGCGCCTCGGCGTTGCGGTGCGCGGTGGCGAGCGCAATCACTTCATCGTTCATGGCGCGCGCGGTGGTGCGTGCGGCGTCGATGTCGGCGCGCAGTTTCACCGCATCCGCGTTGGCGGGCGGGAACGCCTCCAGTTCGTTGCGCAGTTCGGTGTAGCGCTGGCGCTTGGCCTTGATTTCCGCCAGTGCCTGATCGTTGAGTTCCTCGCGCGTCTCCATCGCCAGCGTGCCGAGCGCGATCAGGATGCTGGAGTTGGCGTCGAGCATGCCGTTGCTGATCCGGCTCTTTTCGACATTCACCTTGACGATGCTGTCCAACTCGGTGCGCGTGCGCGCCATCGACAGCAAGCCGATGGCGACCAGGGCGCAGGACAGCAGGATCAGCAGGCCGAAGGCGCCGCCGAGCCGGCGGCCGACGTTGTAGCGTTGCAGGAAGGAGTTCATTGGTCGACCTCTTCGTTGACGATGTTCCTGGAGCATCCAGGGCCTACTGCGTCCAGACGGGCTCCAGCAGCGCGTGTGCGCGTGGAGCGGCGGGGCGTGGCGGTCAGAAAAGAAGCAAGAAAACCAAGTGCCTTTTTTGTTTGACTCTGCAACGCCGTCGCTCGAATGTGATATCGGCGTGACGGCGGATTCCTCGATGCGTCGTTGGTCGTAAGGCGATTCCCGACGCTGTCTAATTCATTTCCTTACGCAGTGAGTGGCTGCCACTGGCTGCCGATCGCGTCGGCGATGGCCTGGGCATTGGCCTGCGGCGCGTGCGCAGCGGCGGTCGTTGCGGTGGCATGGCTGGATGCGGTCGCGGCGACGGCGCCGGATGCAGGGGCGGCGCTGCGCGCGGCCTGCTGTTGTTCCACCCGGAACACCGCCACCGCATCGCTCAACTGCGCCGCTTGGTCCTCCATCGACCGCGCCGCGGCGGTGGCTTCCTCGACCAGCGCGGCGTTCTGCTGGGTGCTCTCGTCCATCTGGGTGACGGTGCGATTGACCTGCTCGATGCCGGCGGACTGCTCCTGCGAGGCCGCGGAAATCTCGCCCATGATGTCGGTGACCCGGCCCACCGAGGCGACGATCTCCTGCATGGTCTGGCCGGCACGCTGCACCAGCTCCGCGCCTGTGGTGACCCGCTCGACCGAGTCGTCGATCAGGCCCTTGATCTCCTTGGCGGCGTTGGCCGAGCGTTGTGCCAGCACGCGCACCTCGCTGGCGACCACGGCGAAGCCGCGACCCTGTTCGCCGGCGCGCGCGGCCTCCACCGCCGCGTTCAAGGCCAGGATATTGGTCTGGAAGGCGATGCCGTCGATCACCGAGATGATGTCGGCGATCTTCTTCGATGCGGTTTCGATGCCGCTCATGGTGTCGACCACCTGGCCGACCACGGCGCCGCCCTGCGAGGCGACCGCGGCGGCGCCGGCGGCGAGCTGGTTGGCCTGGCGCGCATGCTCGGCGTTCTGCTTGACCGTGGCGGTGAGCTCCTCCATCGAGGCGGCGGTCTCTTCCAGGCTGGCGGCCTGTTGCTCGGTGCGCTGCGACAGGTCGCTGTTGCCCTGAGCGATTTCGGTGGCGGCGCTGTGGATGTCGCCTGCGGCACGCTGGATGCGGCCGACGATGTCGGCCAGGCGCTCGGCGGTGCCGTTGGCGTCGTCGCGCATGGTGGCGAAGATGCCCTGGAAGTCGCCGTGCATGCGCGCGCCGAGGTCGCCGTCGGCCAGTGCGCTGAGCAGCCGCGAGACTTCGGCTATGCTGATCGCGTTGGCGTCGAGCAGGCCGTTGAGTTGCTGCGCCAGCATCAGGAAGAAGCCCTGCTTGCCGGTGCGGTCGATGCGCTGCGACAGGTCGCCGGCGGCGGCGCTGCGCACCACTGCGGCCACTTCCGCCTCCACCCGCGTCTCGGCGGTGCGGTCGCGCCATTCGCAGACGAAGCCCAGGTGCGCGCCCTCGGCGTTGCGGATGGCGGAAATCTCCTGGGCGATGCAGACCTCGCGATAGCGCACCTCGCGCTGCGCCGCGCCCTGTCGGTCCAGCCGTTGATAGATCTCCGCGTCCTGCGAATTGCCCACCTCCAGCAGCGCCACCGACTGGCCCAGCAGCGATGCGGCGCGGTCGAATGCCGGCGCGCAGGCGCGGATGTCCTCGGCGTGGGTCTGCAGCAAGGTCTGCAGCGCCGTGTTGGCGTAGATGATGGTCAGGTCGGGATCGGCGATGTACATGCCGGTGGAGGCGTTGTCCAGGGCGGTACGGATGCGCAGGTTCTCGGCGGCGACGCTGCGCTCGCGTTCGATGCGCTCGCGCAGTTCGCGCTGCATCCGCGCCAGCGCCGCCATCAGGCTGCGCCCGTGCCTGGCGGCGACCGGGATGGGCTGGTCCAGGCGGCCTTCGGCGATGTGCTGGGCCGCGTCCATCGCCACCCGCGGTTCGCCGCCGAGCAGCTGTGCGACCGAGCGCAGGATCCAGGCCGCGGCAGCGCCCAGGCACAGTACGGCGAGCAGCACCGCGCCGGCCTGCTGCCAGGTGGCGCGCCGGCTCTGCTGCTCGGCGGCCTTGCGGCTCTGTTCGTTCAGCGCCAGGATGCTGTCGCTGATCGTATCCATCTCGGTTTCCAGCCGAGCGAACTGCGCGGTGAAGTCCGCATAGGCGGCGCTGCTGTCGCCCTGGGTCTCGGCCAGCGTCACCACCTTGTCGGCGGCGGCGATGTAGCGCTGCAGTGCCGGCCCCGCGGCATCCAGTTGCGCGCGCAGGGTCGCGTCCAGCGGCAGCTTTTGGTTGTCGTCCAGCGCCTTGCGGAACTCGCCGGCGTGTTCGCCCAGGGAGGCGCGCGCGGCCTTGACCCCGTCCGCATCCTGCCGCGCCGCCGCCAGCAACGCGGCGGTGACGTCGCCGCGCAGGGCGTCGTGCATCATGTCGGCCTGCATGTGGTTGCGCAGCGCGTCCGAGGACGTGACCTGCGCGGCGACCGAGCGCAGCAGGCCTTGTTGCGCGCTGTAGCCGACGCCGCCCAGCGCGAGCAGGGCGAGCACCGCCACCAGCACCAGGATCCCGAGCATATGCATGATTTTCATCGGTGTGGCCCGATCAGAAACGGAAGGACAGGCCCGCGCCGAGCGCGTGGTCCGGCGAACGGTTGTTGAGGCCGCGGCTGTACACCACGTCCAGTTGCACGTCCTGGGTCAGCAGCCAGGCCGAACCGACGTCGAGCAGGGCGACGGTGCCGCCGTCGTCGGCATGCGCGATCTGCGGCAGCGCCAGTTCCACGAACGAGCGGGCGCGGTCGTTCCAGGCCTTGCCCAGCACCACGCCGAAGATACCGGCGGTGTAGCGATGCCCGCCGTCGCCTTCGTCGCGGATCACGCCGGGCATCATGCCCAGCGAGACGCTGTCGCTGAGTTCCCATTCGGCCACCAGGCGGAACGAGGGGCGTGCCCCGCTGCCGCGCACATCGCGCGCGCCGCTGGGCAGGTCCACGTGCAGCAGCCAGGCCAGCGAGGCGCCGCCGAGTTCGCTGGCCAAGTGATGCTTGAGGCCCAGCGAAATGTCGGAGAAGCCGGAGATGTCGCCGCCGACCGGGACGTCCACCGTCTGCCAGCCGTCGGTCTCCACACGCAGTTCCCAGGTCGGGCCGATGCCGTAGCGGAACAGGGTCGGGGTGGCGTAGCCATCGACGTCGCCGTCGCGTTCCCAGGCCACGCTGGTTTCCACCTGCAGGCGCCGGTCGCCGACGGTGAGGCTGGATTCGACGAAGTCGGGGCGATCGGTGGCGATCGGTTCGACCTCGGCCTGCGCCAGGCCGGCGAAGCCGCACAAGGTCAGACAACTGGCGATAATGCGTAGCTTCATGGCGGCTCCCGTTGGCGGTTCGGTCGGAACCGGGGGGCCGGGCGCAGTGCGGCCGGCGCCGGGGTACGCGGAGTGCGGCGCCCCGGCATGGCAGTTCCGCTTTCTATATCGACCCTGAATGCACTTTCTTTACGAACGTGACGCCCTAAGCGCTCCGCGCTCGCCACGGCGCGAGGCGGCCGACCGCGAAGCGCGCAGGGCGCTCGCGGTGGTGGGGATCAGGCGCGGGTCAGAACTCCTGCCACTGCCCGTCGTCCGTCGCCGTGGTGACGCGCGGGACCGTCTTCAACGGGGCCGCAGTCGGTCGCCGAGGCGGTGTCGCCTTTGCCGCGGGAGCGGGCGGCACGGGACGGCGCGCCGGCGCCGGGGCGGCGATCGCCACGGCGGCGGCGGTCTCGAGCTTGAACAGCGCCACCGCCTGGTTGAGCTGGCCGGCCTGGTCCTCCATCGACCGCGCGGCGGCGGTGGCTTCCTCGACCAGTGCCGCGTTCTGCTGGGTGGCCTCGTCCATCTGGGCGATGGTCTGGTTGACCTGCTCGATGCCGGCCGACTGCTCCTGCGAGGCGGCGGAAATCTCGCCCATGATGTCGGTCACGCGCTGCACCGAGGCGACGATGTCCTGCATCGTGGTGCCGGCCTGCTCGACCAGGGCCGAGCCCTCGGCGACGCGCTCGACCGAATCGTCGATCAGGGTCTTGATCTCCTTGGCCGCATTCGACGAACGCTGGGCGAGGGTGCGTACCTCGCTGGCGACCACGGCGAAACCGCGGCCCTGTTCGCCGGCGCGCGCCGCTTCCACCGCCGCGTTCAAGGCCAGGATGTTGGTCTGGAAGGCGATCCCGTCGATGACGCCGATGATGTCGGCGATCTTCTTGGAGGCTGCCTCGATGCCGTCCATGGTGGTGACCACCTGGCCGACCACCGTGCCGCCCTGCGAGGCCACCGATGCCGCGCCCGCGGCCAACTGGTTGGCCTGGCGCGCATGCTCGGCGTTCTGCTTGACGGTGGAGGTCAGCTCTTCCATCGACGCAGCGGTCTCTTCCAGGCTGGCGGCCTGTTGTTCGGTGCGGCGCGAGAGGTCGTCGTTGCCGGCGGCGATCTCGGCCGCGGCGCCGTTGATGCTGATCGCCGCGGTCTGGATGCGCGCGACGATGGCCGCCAGCTGTTCGGTGGTGGCATTGGCGTCGTCGCGCATGGTGGCGAACACCCCCTGGAAGTCGCCATGCATGCGCGCGGTCAGGTCGCCGGCGGCGATGGCCTTCAACAGCGTGGACAGCGCCTGCAGGTTGCCGTCGGCGGTGGCCATCAGCTGGTTGAGGCTGTCGACCATCAGGCGGAAGTCGTACTGGAAGCGCTCGGCGTCGCCACGCACGCTGAAGTCCCCGGCCGCCGCAGCGCTGGCGAGGTGCTTGATCTCGCTGTTCATCGCAGTGAGGTTGCGCTTGACCGTGTCCATGGTCTCGGTGAGCACGGCCTTCTCGCCGGGCAGGCGATCCATGTCCTCGGACAGGTCGCCGATGGCGTAGCGGCCCATGATCTGCGCCAGGCGCAGCTTGACCGCGATATGCGAGGCCGCGAGCGCATTGCTGTCGCGGACCATGCGCCCGTAGTCGCCCGGGAAGGCGCTTTCGTCCATGCGGAAGCTGATCTGCCCGGCATCGTGGCGCTCGGCCATCTCCTTCTGCGCGTCGAGCACGGCGCGCAACTGCTGCTGCATGCGCTGCAGCGATCCCAGCAACTGCCCCAGCTCGTCGTTGCGCGGATACTGGATGCGGCTGTCCAGGCGGCCGGCGGCGACCGCGCTGGACACCTGCACCGCGCTGGCCAACGGCTTGACCACCAGCCGCCGCAGCAGCAGGTACAGGCCGCCGCTGAGCAGCAGCGCGGCGCACAGGCCGACCGCCACGATGGTCCACAGCAGGTTGCGCGCCTGCGCCATCAGCACTGTCTTCGGCACCGCCACGCCCAGCGCGAAGCGCTCCTGGGCCTGGCCGATCTGCAGCGGCACATACACGTCCACGTCGGTGGTGCCGGTCTGCGGATCGACGGTGTCGCGGCTGACGGTCTTGCCCTGGGCGATGTCGGCGAGCAGGGCGCGGGTGGCCGGATCCTGCAGCTTCTTGCCGACCAGCGCAGGATCGCGGTCGGCGACGATGACGCCACCGGGCGAGAGCAGGCGCACGCGGCCCTCGCCGAGCGGGCGCAGCTTGGCCACGCGCTGCTGCAGCGCGGCCAGGCCGAAATCGGTGGTGACCACGCCGAGGAACTTGCCGTCTTCCAGGATCGGCGTGCTGACCGTGGTCATCAGCACCTTCTGTCCGGCGATCTCGTAATCGTAGGGTTCGGCGACGGTCGGCCGCAGCAGCTTGCGCGGATTCAGATACCAGTCGCCGGCGCCGGCCACGTCGTAGTCGCGCAACGGATCGCGCACCAGCTTTCCGTTCTGCCAGGACCAATACACCATGTAGCGGCCGCTGGCGTCGTGGCCGTCGCTGTTGGCGTAGTCCGCATCCTTGCCGTCCAGCGCCTGCGGTTCCCACAGCGTGCCGATGCCGGTCCAGTCGGGATGCTGCTGCAGTTCGCGGCGCAGGCTCTCGCTGAACAGCTCGCGTGCCTTGTCCTGGCCGCGCTGGGCGAGCAGGGCATTGGCCAGCGCCTGGTTGGAGACGGCGGATGCGCCGATGGTGCTGCCGATGCGCTCGGATTCCAGGCGCGCGGTGTCGGTCATGCCGACCTTGGCGGAGGCGAGCAGGGCGGAACTGCTGCGGGCGTAGATGATGGCGGCGGTAATGCCGAAGCACAGCAGGGCGATCGCGGCCACACCCAGCATCAGGCGGGTGGCGACACTGCTCGGGCGTGTGGAGGACGTCGTGGGCATCGCGGTCGTCTCGATGGGAGGAATGGAGCGGTCGCGCGGCGTGGTCCCGGAAAGCGTCTGCTTTTGAGACACGTCAGGCAGAGCACATGCGCGATAGTGGCCTTATCGGCATGGCATCCCAGAAATGTAGTGGCGGTCGTGGTTCACCGCCGGGTGGCCGCACCGGTGCGGACCGCTTGGCCGGGGCCAGGCGCGCGGTCGACGGCGGCGCATGTCGGGCGGAGGCGGGGCGGCTCCGGAACGGCGCACTGCGGGGCGGCGCGGCCGCTGGGCGGGCAGGGTGGCAATAAAAAGGCCCCGGGAGCGGTTCGCTCTCGGGGCCGTTGGTGCGAGACGGGCGGCTGGGAGACGCGCTCAGAACTCCTGCCAGCTGTCGTCGCCAGCGGCGACGGCGACCGGCCGGGCCGCCGGCCGTACCGAACGCGCGGCCGGCTTGGCCGCCGGCTTGGCGGCCGACCGCGCGACCGCGCGGACCGGCGTGCTGGCCGCGGCCGGCTGGACGGCGTGACTGCCGTTGGCCTCGATCTTGAACACGGCCACGGCCTGGCTCAGCTGGCTGGCCTGTTCCTCCATCGACCGCGCCGCCGCGGTGGCTTCTTCCACCAGTGCCGCGTTCTGCTGGGTGGTCTCGTCCATCTGGGTGACGGTCTGGTTGACCTGCTCGATACCGGCCGACTGCTCCTGCGAGGCAGCGGCGATCTCGCCCATGATGTCGGTGACGCGCTGCACCGAGGTCACGATCTCCTGCATGGTCTTGCCTGCCTGGTCGACCAGCGCCGAGCCCTGGGCGACACGGCCGACGGAGTCGTCGATCAGACCCTTGATCTCCTTGGCGGCGTTGGCCGAGCGCTGCGCCAGGGTACGCACCTCGCTGGCGACCACGGCGAAGCCGCGGCCCTGTTCGCCGGCACGCGCGGCTTCGACCGCCGCGTTGAGCGCCAGGATGTTGGTCTGGAACGCAATGCCGTCGATGACGCTGATGATGTCGGCGATCTTCTTCGACGAGGCCTCGATCCCGCTCATGGTCTCGACCACCTGGCCGACCACCGCGCCGCCCTGCGAGGCGACCGCAGCCGCACCGGTGGCGAGCTGGTTGGCCTGACGCGCGTGTTCGGCGTTCTGCTTGACGGTGGAGGTCAGTTCCTCCATCGACGCAGCGGTTTCTTCCAGGCTGGCGGCCTGCTGCTCGGTGCGGCGCGACAGATCGTCGTTGCCGGCGGCGATCTCGCTGGCGGCGCCGTTGATGCTGACCGCCGCGGTCTGGATCCGCGCGACGATCGCCGCGAGTTGTTCGGCGGTGGCGTTGGCGTCGTCGCGCATGGTGGCGAACACGCCCTGGAACTGGCCGTGCATGCGCGCGGTCAGGTCGCCGGCGGCGATCGACTGCAGCAGCGACGACAACGCCTGCAGGTTGCCGTCGGCGGTGGCCATCAGCTGGTTGAGGCTCTCGACCATCAGGCGGAAGTCGTACTGGAAGCGCTCGGCATCGCCGCGCACGCTGAAATCGCCGGCCGCCGCCGCGCCGGCCAGGTGCTTGATCTCGTGGTTCATCGCGGTGAGGTTCTGCTTCACCTTGTCCATGGTCTCGGTGAGCACGGCCTTTTCGCCGGGCAGCCGGTCCATGTCGTCGGACAGGTCGCCGATGGCGTAGCGGCCCATGATCTGCGCTAGGCGCAGCTTCACCGCGATGTGCGAGGCCGCCAGGGCGTTGCTGTCGCGGACCATGCGGCCGTAGTCGCCGGGGAACACGGTTTCGTCCATGCGGAAACTGATCTGGCCCGCATCGTGGCGCTGGGCCATCTCGGCCTGCGCGGCGAGCACCGACTGCAACTGGCTCTGCATCTTGTCCATGCTCAGCAGCAGCACGCCGGCCTCGTCCTTGCTGCGCAGGTCGATCGTATTGTCGAGCTTGCCGCGGGCGATGGCGTCGGCCACGCCGATCGCGGTGCCGAGACGCTTGAGCAGCTGCCGGCGGATCAGGACCGCCAGGCCGATCGCGGCCACGATCACCAGCAGGTTGCCCAGCAGGATGGCCCACTTGTTCTGCGCGCGCACGGTGTCCAGGGTCGCGCTGCGCTTGGTCAGCAGGCCGCGTTCCTCGTCGGTGAACTCACCGAGCAGGCTGCGGATCGTTTGCATGGCCTTGCGGTCGCGGGCCTGGCCGAACTCGGCGGCGATCTGCGCCGGATCGTTGGATTGGGTGCGCAGCGCGATGATCTGCTTCTCGACGCCGACCAGATCGTCGAACGCCGCATGCACCTTCTCCAAGCGTGCCTGCTGGCGCGGATTGTCCGCGGTCAGGCGCTTGGCTTCGGCGAAATTCTTGTCGAACGCGGCCAGGCCGGCAGTGAACGGTTGCAGATGCTGCTGCTGGCCCGCCAGCAGGTAGCCGCGCGAGCCGGTTTCCACGTTGAGGGCGTCGATTTCCATCATGTCGCCGGTGGCCAGCACCTTGTAGGTGTGGTCGTTCATGTCGGCGGCATTGTTGAGCGAGAACAGGCTGCTCAGGCTGATCGAGCCGATGATCACCGTGATCAACACGATGATCGCAAAACTGAGTGCGAGCCTGGCGGAAAGACTGAGATTCTTGAGCGTCATCGTCGTGGTCCTGATGGGTGAAGCATTGGGGATGGCGTACCCCTTGCCTGAGTCGATGTCCGCGGAGGCGTCGGGCGCTGCCTTAACTATTTCTTCTGTAAATCAAAATCATCAAATTGATAGCTTTTTAACTTCAATAGATTTTTCAGATTGAAGCGTTTATTTCGATTGCGTTTTTCTTGCTTTAGCGCGTTGATGGCAAAATTTGTTCAAATTTGTAGACAATTTGTGTGCGCAAGTGACGTATCGGCATGATGTCGGCGTTCTTTACGCGTCCATTGCGTGTGTTTAGCTGGGTTTCACGTTTACTTCACGCATGCCTGGATGCGCTTCACGCTCTGCGGCCACGGAGGTGTCACGCGATCCCGTCATGGCCGGTGAGGCCGGTCGAAAAAAAAGCCCGGGAGTTGACGCTCCCGGGCACGATGTCACGCAGTCGTCGGCAGCTCGGTCAGCGCGATCAGAACTCCTGCCAGTCGGTGCCGCCGGCTGCAACGGCGGCGGCGCTCTTGGTCATCGGCCGGTGCACGGCCGTGCGCGGGGCCGGCGTCTTGACCGGCCGCCGTGCGCTGGCGCTGGCCAGTGCCGATGGCGGAACGGACGCGCGGTGGGCTGCCGCCGGCGCCTGCTGGTCGATCTTGAACAGGGCCACGGCCTGGCTCAGCTGGCCAGCCTGATCCTCCATCGAACGGGCCGCGGCGGTGGCTTCCTCCACCAGCGCGGCATTCTGCTGGGTGGTTTCGTCCATCTGCATCACGGTCTGGTTGACCTGCTCGATGCCGGCGGACTGCTCCTGCGAGGCCGCGGAGATGTCGCCCATGATGTCGGTGACGCGCTGCACCGAGCTCACGATCTCGGTCATGGTCCTGCCGGCCTGGTCGACCAGGGCCGAACCCTGCGCGACGCGGCTCACCGAGTCGTCGATCAGGGTCTTGATCTCCTTGGCCGCATTCGACGAACGCTGGGCGAGGGTGCGTACTTCGCTGGCCACGACGGCGAAGCCGCGGCCCTGTTCGCCGGCGCGCGCCGCTTCGACGGCGGCGTTCAAGGCCAGGATGTTGGTCTGGAAGGCGATGCCATCGATCACCGAGATGATGTCGGCGATCTTCTTCGAGGAGGCCTCGATGCCGCTCATGGTCTGCACGACCTGGCCGACCACGTCGCCGCCCTGCGAGGCGACGGCCGCTGCGCCGCTGGCGAGCTGATTGGCCTGGCGCGCGTGCTCGGCGTTCTGCTTCACGGTGGAGGTCAGTTCCTCCATCGAGGCGGCGGTTTCCTCCAGGCTGGCGGCCTGCTGCTCGGTGCGCCGCGACAGGTCGTCGTTGCCGGTGGCGATCTCGCTGGCCGCGGCATTGATGCTGACCGCCGCGGTCTGGATACGCGCCACGATCGACGCCAACTGTTCGGTGGTGGCGTTGGCGTCGTCGCGCATGGTGGCGAACACGCCCTGGAAGTCGCCGTGCATGCGGACGGTGAGATCTCCGGCCGCGATCGACTGCAGCAGGGACGACAGCGCCTGCAGGTTGCCGTCTGCAGTCGCCATCAGCTGATTGAGGCTGTCGACCATCAGGCGGAAATCGTACTGGAAGCGTTCGGCATCGCCGCGCACGCTGAAGTCGCCGGCCGCGGCGGCCCCGGCCAGGTGCTTGATCTCGGTGTTCATCGCGGTCAGGTTGTGCTTGACCGTGTCCATCGTCGCGGTGAGGCGGGCCTTCTCGCCGGGCAGGCGGTCCATGTCCTCGGACAGGTCGCCGATCGCATAGCGGCCCATGATCTGCGCCAAACGCTCGGTCACCGCGATATGTGCGGCGGCCAGCGCATTGCTGTCGCGGACCATGCGGCCGTAGTCGCCGGGAAACACGCTTTCGTCCATGCGGTAGCTGGTCTGGCCGGCGTCGTGGCGCTGGGCCATCTCCGCCTGCGCGGCGAGCACCGCCTGCAATTGCTGCTGCATGCGTCCCATGGCATTCAACAGGCGGCCGGTTTCGTCGCTGGCCTGGGTGCGCACGGCATTGTGCATGTCGCCGTTGGCGATCGCCTCGGCCGCGCGGGTCGCCAGGCGCAGCGGTGCGGTCAGGCTCTGAGTGATGGTCAGCGCCAGCAGTGCGCTGAGCGCGAGCGCGAACACGGTGCCGCCGATCAACAGCATGCGGCCACGTTCCATCGAATCCAGCGCCGACTGGTAGGCCTCGGCGGCCTGGGATTTTTGCCGATCGGCGAATTCGCGGATCTTGCTCTGCCATGCCAGGGTCGCCGGCAACGCGTCGCGATTGAGCATCTCCACGGCCTTGGCGGTGTCGCCCGCTTCGCGCGTTGCCACGATGGCGTCGTTGATCTTCTTCGCGGCGGCACGCTTGGCATCCATGTCCGCTCGCATCGCGCGGCCGGTCGGGGTGCTGGAGAGCGTGTCGATCTTGGCGCGTGCCGCTGCGTAGCGCTCGCGCTGTTTGCTGAACGTCTCCAGTGCCTGCTTGCGGATTGCCGGGTCGGTGGAGGTGGTGTAGGTGCTGAGCGCGACCAGCACGGAAGAATTGGCATCGAGCATCTGGTTGCTGAATTCGATCTTCGCCATGCGGTCCAGCACGATCATGTCCAGTTGCTTGCGCGCGTCGGCCATGCCGGACAGCCCGATGATCACCAGGACCACCGAAAGAAGAATCAGCAGGCCGAATGCGGCCGACAGGCGCATCCCGACGTTGTAGCGTTGCAGAAAGCGGATCATATCGATCTCCTTGAAAAGGGAATGCCGCCGCGCCGGTCGGAATCGGCACGGGGCGGGTTTCCGGATGTAGCCAGTGCTGCGGTTGTGGTGGAGCGGCCGCCATGCTGGGGCGGCCGCCTGTAGCGAAAGACGGCTTGGTGTCCTCAGAACTCCTGCCAGTCGCCGGTGCTGGCCTCGGCCAGTGCGGCGGCCCGCACTGGCGCCGGCGCCGGCCGCGGCGTGCGCGGGGGCGGCGTCGGCACCGCGCTGCGCGATGCGGCCGGACGCGCGATCCGTACCACGGTGGAGGTGGCTGGCGCGGCGCTTGCCGTGTCCAACTTGAACACCGCCACCGACTCGGTCAGGTGCCCGGCCTGTTCTTCCATGGAACGCGCTGCGGCGGTGGCCTCTTCCACCAGGGCCGCGTTCTGCTGCGTGGTTTCGTCCATCTGCATCACGGTCTGGTTGACCTGCTCGATGCCGGCCGACTGCTCCTGCGAGGCGGCGGCGATCTCGCCCATGATGTCGGTGACGCGCTGCACCGAACTCACGATCTCCTGCATGGTCTTGCCGGCCTGGTCGACCAGGACCGAGCCTTCGGCGACGCGTTCGACCGAGTCGTCGATCAGGTCCTTGATCTCCTTGGCGGCGTTGGCCGAGCGCTGCGCCAGCGTGCGCACTTCGCTGGCGACCACGGCGAAGCCGCGGCCCTGTTCGCCGGCACGCGCGGCCTCCACCGCCGCGTTGAGTGCCAGGATGTTGGTCTGGAAGGCGATGCCGTCGATCACCGAGATGATGTCGGCAATCTTGCGCGAGGACGCCTCGATGCCGCTCATGGTCTGCACGACCTGGCCGACCACGCTGCCGCCATGCGAGGCGACGCTGGCCGCACCGCTGGCGAGTTGATTGGCCTGGCGTGCATGCTCGGCGTTCTGCTTGACCGTGGAGGTCAGCTCTTCCATCGAGGCGGCGGTTTCCTCCAGGCTGGCGGCCTGCTGCTCGGTGCGCCGCGACAGGTCGTCGTTGCCGGTGGCGATCTCGCTGGCCGCGGCATTGATGCTGACCGCCGCGGTCTGGATGCGGCCGACGATGCCGGTCAACTGATCGGCGGTGGCATTGGCGTCGTCGCGCATGGTCGCGAACACGCCCTGGAAGTCGCCATGCATGCGCGCGGTGAGGTCGCCGATGGCGATGGACTGCAGCAGGGCCGAGAGCTTGCCCAGGTTGCGGTCGCTGACCTCCATCATCGCATTGAGGTCCTGCACCATCAGGCGGAAGTCGTGCTGGAAGTGCGCGGCATCGCCGCGTGCGCTGAAGTCGCCGGCCGCGGCCGCCGCGGCCAGGCGCTTGATCTCGGTGTTGATCGCCAGCAGGCTGGCCTTGGCCGCGTCCATCGATTCGTGCAGCACCGCACGGCTGCCGGGCAGGCGGCGCGCGTCGCGGCGCAGGTCGCCGTTGGCGTATTCGTTGAGCACGCCGATGGCGTCGACGATGGCGTCCAGGTGCTCGAACATCATGGTGTTGATGCCCTTGCTGAGCTCGCCGTACACGCCCGGGAAGTCCTGCGGCATGCGGTGGCTCATGTCCTTGTCGGCATGCAGCTCGATCATCAACGCGGTTTCGCTGGAGAAGCGCTGCAACTGTTGCTGCATCGCGTCCATCGCCAGCAGCAGGCGGCCAGGCTCGTCGCGGGCGTCGGTGGCGACGTCGTTGTCCAGACGCCCGGCGGCGATGGCCTCGGCGGCGCGGGTGGCGCGCGACAGTGGCCCGGTCAGGCTGCGGGTGATCGTCCAGGCCAGCAGGCCGCTGACGAGCAGCACCGCCAGGCCGCCGGCGATCAGCATGTTGCGGCCAGCTGCCATCGCCTGGGTCGCCTTGGCATAGGCGTGCTTCATCTGCACATCCTGGATATCGGCGTTCTCACGGATCTTGGCCTGCCAGGCGGCGGTGGCCGGCCGTGCCTGCTCGCTCAGCACCGCCTGCGCCTCGGCATTGCGATTTGCGGCCCCCAGTGCGATGACCTGATCGTTGAGCTTGCCGGCGACGACGCGATCGGCGTCGATCTCCGCGCGCAGCTTCCTGATCTTCTCTTCGGTGGCCGGAAACGCCTCGAGTTGCCTGCGCATTTCCGCATAGTGCCGGCGATGCTCCTGGATGTCCGCCAGCGCCTGCTGGTTGAGCTCGCTGTTGGAGACCATCGTCAAGGTGCCGAGCGCGATCAGGATGTTGGCGTTGTCGTCGAGCATGCCGTTGCTGATGCGGACCTTCTCGACGTTGACCTTGACGATGCGGTCTAGCTCGCTGCGCGCCTGCGACATGGACAGCAGTCCAGCGGCGATCAGCAGGCAGGACAGCACGATCAACAGGCCGAATGCGCCGCCGAGACGGCGGCCGACGTTGTAGCGTTGCAAGAACGAAGTCATGTGTGGAACCCCTTTTATCGAGTGAGGAGCGGTTGCGCGCTCCAACGCGAAAGGGAGACCCCGCCGTGGCGCCTGGCGGATGTGGCGAAATGCGCAACGGAAATCCGTGAGCACACGAACGCGCGCGCCGCGAGAGCGCCGACATCGAACGGTGTTTCCCTTTCCCCTGCAACATTCGCTTCAGCGCCCGGCGTGTGACGGCCGTGCGTTCCCCCTGAAGCGCCGGCACGCCTCCCCAGGCGGCCGGTTCGCGCACGTAGACAAAAACTGTGCGCTCTATTGCTATCGACAGTACCGGCGGATTCTTTAGGGTCCTGTGCTGTCCTTGCGTGGCCGTTGCCTGTCCGGCAATGGCGCGCTTATGACGGTGGCGGCAGCCGCAGCGGTACCGGCAGGACACGCGTTGCGGCCATGGCATCGCATGGCGCACAACGCAAAAGCCCCGGCATCGCTGCCGGGGCTCGTGTGGGACGTGACGCGGGAAGATCCTGCGGTCAGGCCGCCTGCTGCACCCGCAGCGAGCGGACCAGGCCGCCGATGTCCACGATAAGGGCGACGCGGCCGTCGCCGAGGATGGTGGCACCGGAGATGCCGCTGATGCGCCGGTAGTTGTTCTCGATGTTCTTGACCACAACCTGCTGCTGGCCGATCAACTCGTCCACTTCCAGCGCCAGCTTCTGCCCGTCGGCCTCGACCACCACCACCAACGGCTCGGCCTGCTCGGTGCGACCGAAACCGTAGGAGTCGCTGAGCGAGAGGATCGGCAGGTACTCGCCGCGGACGCGCAGCACGCGGCCTTCGCCGGCCATGGTGCGGATGTCGTCGGCCTTGGGCTGCAGCGCCTCGATGACGTAGGCCAGCGGCAGGATCAGGGTCTCGCCGGCGACCGCCACTGTCATGCCGTCGAGGATCGCCAGGGTCAGCGGCAGGCGGATCAGCACGCGGGTGCCGCGGCCGGATTCGCTTTCCAGCTGCACTTCGCCGCCCAGGCCCTGGATGTTGCGGCGGACCACGTCCATGCCGACGCCGCGGCCGGACAGGTCGGTGACCGCGTCGGCGGTGGAGAAGCCCGGGGCGAAGATCAGGTCCCAGACCTGCGCATCGCTCGGGTTGTCCGGCACCGCGATGCCGCGTTCGGCGGCCTTGGCCAGGATGCGGTTGCGGTTGAGGCCGGCGCCGTCGTCGCTGACTTCGATGACGATGTGGCCGCCCTGGTGCGACGCGGCCAGGGTGATGGTACCGGTCTCGTCCTTGCCGGCGGCGCGGCGCGCCTCCGGCAGTTCCAGGCCGTGGTCGATCGAGTTGCGCACCAGGTGCACCAGCGGATCGGCGATCTTTTCGATCAGGCCCTTGTCCAGCTCGGTGCCCTCACCAATCGTGCGCAGGCGCACCTGCTTGCCGAGGCGGGTGGACAGGTCGCGGACCAGGCGCGGGAAGCGGCGGAACACCGCGTCCACCGGCAGCATGCGCACGCCGATCACCGCTTCCTGCAGGTCGCGGGTGTTGCGTTCCAGCAGGTCCAGACCGGCGAACAGGCGCTCGGCCACGGCCTGGTCCAGGCCGGTGGAGACCTGCTTGAGCATGGCCTGGGTGATGACCAGTTCGCCGACCAGATTGATCAGCGCATCGACCTTGTCGACGCTGACGCGGATCGAGCTTTCCGCTTCGTGCGCGGCGGCGGCATTGCCGGCCGGGGCGTTGGCGGCCACGGCCGCGGCCGGCGCGGCGGTGGCGGCGGTCGGCGGCGCGGTCAGCACCGGGGCCGGCGCGGTGGCCAGGCTCGGCGGCGGCACCGGGCGGATCTCCAGTTCGCAGTCGTCGATGACCCAGGCGAAGGTGTCTTCGATCGCGCTGCGCGGGATCTTGCCGACCAGGCCCAGGTCCCAGGCCAGGTAGGCCTCGAGCGGGTCGAGTTCGGCGAAGCCGGGCAGGCGCGTGCTGCGGCAGGCGACCTGCAGCGGGCCGAGGTGTTCGAGTTCGCGGATGATGCGCAGCGGGTCGTTGCCGCTCATGAACAGCGACGGCGCCGGGGTGAAGCCGATCTGCCAGGCTTCCGGCTCGGCCGGCTGGTTCGCTGCCGGGGTGGCGGCGGCCGGCGCGGCGGGGCCGCCGTTCAACGCGTGCTGCAGGCGTTCGTGCACGGCCTTGACCGCGGCCGGATCGGCCGGGACGCCGTGTTCGGCTTCGCGCAGCAGGGCGCGCAGCACGTCCACCGAGCCGAGGATGGCGTCGATGGCGTGCGCTTCGACTTCGCGCTTGCCGGCGCGCAGCTCGTCGAGCAGCGTCTCCAGCACGTGGGTAAGGCCGGCCATCGCTTCGAAGCCGAAGGTGGCGGCGCCGCCCTTGATCGAGTGCGCGGCGCGGAACACCGAGTTGATGGTCTCGGGATCGCGATTGCCTTCTTCCAGCGACAGCAATCCGGCTTCCATCGCATCCAGTCCTTCGCGGCTTTCCTCGAAGAAGGTGGCGTGGAAACGCTGCAGGTCCATGCTCATGGGGCGGGAATCCGGAAAAGGAGGGGAGGGATCAGCCCAGGACTTTCTGGACGGTGGCGATCAGCTGTTCGGGATTGAACGGCTTGACCAGCCAGCCGGTGGCGCCGGCCGCCTTGCCTTCGGACTTCTTCTCCGCCGCCGACTCGGTGGTCAGCATCAGCATCGGGGTGAACTTGTAGTCCGGCAGCTGCCGCAGCTCCCGGATCAGGGTGATGCCGTCCATGTTCGGCATGTTGACGTCGGTGACCACCGCGTTGAAGCGCTGGCCCTTGGCGCGGCCCAGCGCGACCGCGCCGTCTTCTGCTTCTTCGACGGCAAAGCCGGCCGAGGTGAGGGCGAAGGAGACCATCTGGCGCATCGACGCCGAATCGTCCACTACCAAGATACGTGCGCTCATGCCGCGTTCTCCACAGATTTCAGATTGTCAGGGGTTGCAGGAAGGCCCAGCGATTCGCTGACCCCTAGCAGGCGGGCCGCATCGCGAAAGGTCGCGTTGCAGGCCTCGAATTCGGTGCGCTTGCCGTCCTTGCGACGGGCATCGACGAATGCGCACAGCACCTGTACGGATGCGGTATGGATGCGGCGCACTTCGCCGGCGTCCAGCCGCAGCACGTCGTCCGACGCAAGGAACGCGGTCAGGCGTTGTTTCAGGTCGGCGCTGGTCTCGATGCCGAGATCTTCGCCAAGGGGGACTGTGCTCATCATTGCTCCGCACCAATGGTTCTATGGCAGATAACGGCCGTGGCCTGAAAAGCTTTAGCGGCGGTTGGAAAGTGCGGCACCGTTCCCAGTTGCCGCCCGCCGCGCGGGTCAGTGCAGCAGTTGCTCGGCGTCGAGCAGGATCATCGGCTGTTGCGCCAGCCGCGCCACGCCGCGGAACAGATGGTTGGAAATGCGGCAGATGCGGGCATTGTCCGGCGGCTCGATCTGCTGGTCGCTGAGGCTGGCCACGTCTTCCACCGCGGACACGCGCAGGCCCAGGGTCTCGCCGTTCTCTTCCAGCACCACCACCCGGGTCTGCATGTCCATCTCGATCGGCGCGGCGCCCAGGTGCACGCCCAGATCGAGCACCGGCACCACCTGTCCGCGCAGGTTCATGATGCCGAGCATCGCCGGCGGCGTGCCGCGCAGCGCCAGCAGCGGCACCGGCAGCACCACCTCCTGCACCTTCAGCAGTTCCAGCGCGTAGGCCTGCTCGCCGCAGCGCAGGCGCAGCCAGCGGGTGCGGCGCTCGGCCAGGCGGTCGGGGGCGATGGCCGAGCCGTGCGGCACGCTCGGGGCCATGAACGACTGCAGGTTCGGCGGCAGCTTGGCGCCGGCCGCCTGTGCGCGGCTGGCTTCGGCGCGGCGCTCCGGCGGCACCGCCATCGGCGGGCGCTTGACCGCACGCGCGGCGGCGGCATCGTCTTCGGCAGCCAGGTCGCGCGGCACGGTGGCGCGCTGCCGTTCCATCGCCGCGACCGCATCCAGGTCGGCCTGGCGCTCGGCCTGCTGGGCCGGGGTCAGCGCGGCAGGCGCGGGTGCGTCCTGCGACATGATGCCGGCCAGGGCTGGATCCGAATCGGCCTCGGCCAGGACCGCGGCAGCGATCTGTTCGGGCGTCGGGCCGGCCGGGGCGGGCGCCAGCGCTTGCTGCGACATGATGCCGGCCAGGGCCGGATCGGAATCGGCCTCGGCCAGGACCGCGGCAGCGATCTGCTCGGGCGTGGGACCGGCCGGGGCGGGCGCCAGCGCTTGCTGCGACATGATGCCGGCCAGGGCCGGATCGGAATCGGCCTCGGCCAGGACTGCGGCAGCGATCTGTTCGGGCGTCGGGCCGGCCGGGGCGGGCGCCAGCGCTTGCTGCGACATGATGCCGGCCAGGGCCGGATCGGAGTCGGCCTCGGCCAGGACCGCGGCGGCGATCTGTTCGGGCGTGGGACCGGTCGGGGCAGGCGCCAGCGCTTGCTGCGACATGATGCCGGCCAGGGCCGGATCGGCATCGGCCTCGGCCAGGACCGCGGCAGCGATTTGCTCGGGCGTGGGACCGGCCGCGGCTGCAGCAGCCGCAGCCGGCACCGTCTCCTCGGCGTCCGCCTGCATGTCGGCGACCGCGACCGGCGCGGGGCTCGGCGGCGTCTTCTGCTCTTCGGCGATCACGTCGTGGAGCAGGCCTTCCAGATAATCGTCGATGATGCCAGGGGTGCTCATGCGGCTTGCTCCATCGGTGTCGCATCGCTGGCCAGCAGCCATTCCAGCGCGCGGCGGTAGGCGGCCAGGCCGCGGCCGGGGTAGTCGCCGGGCACGCCGGCCACGGTCAGCGCCTTGACGTTGCAGATCTTGGTATCGACCGGGATGGCGTCTTCCCACACCCGCTCGCCGTAGCTGTCCTGCATCTGCCGCAGGGTCTCGTTGCCGGCACGGGTGCGCTTGTCGAACAGGGTCGGCAGGATCGAGGCGGGCAGGGGGCGGCGCCGCGAGCGCTCGACCATGTCCACGGTGCGGACCATGCTGGCCAGGCCGTGCAGGGCCAGCGGTTCGGCCTGGGTCGGGATGATCACGCGGTCGGCCGCGGCCAGCGCGTTGATCATCAGCAGGCCCAGGGTCGGCGGGCAGTCGAGCAGGATGTAGTCGTGCTGGCCGGCGTGGCGGGCCATGGCCTGCTGCAGCGCCAGGCCCAGGCCGGGCTGGTTGGCGCTGCGCCGTTCCAGCGTGGCCAGCGCGGTCTGCCCGCAGACGAAGCTCAGGCGCTCGACCGCGGTGTCGCGGGCCAGTGCGGCGAGCTCGCCCGGCGGGGACGCGAACAGGTCGAGCACGCCCGGCGGCTGCGGTTCCTGCGGCACGTCGAAGGCCCGGGTCAGCGAGGCGTGCGGATCGAGATCGAGCATCAGCACGCGGTGCCCGAGCATGGCCAGCCCACGGCCCATGGCCAGCGTGGTGGTGGTCTTGCCCACGCCACCTTTCTGGTTGGCGATCGCCCAGATGCGCATCAGTTGACTCCTTCAATGGCAGGTACAGCGCGGGGACTGCCGGCGCTGCCGGCGGCCGCCGCGGCGGGGGGTGTCGGGGTGGCCGGCGCGGCGCCGGCGCTCAAGCGGTCCGAGGCCGACGGCGTCGCATCGGTGCTGTCGCCGGAATCGGCCAGGATCACCAGCACCACGCGGCGGTTGGCGTTGCGGCCGGCCGGCGTGTCGTTGCTGGCACGCGGGCGGAACTGGCCGTAGCCGATCATCGACAGCCGCGAGGGCTGCAGGCCCTGGTCGGCGAACAGGTGGACCACGCTGGCCGCGCGTGCCGCCGACAGTTCCCAGTTGGACGGGAACTGCGCGGTGGCGATCGGGGTGTTGTCGGTGTAGCCCTCCACGCGCACGCCGTTGGGCACGCCGGCCAGCACCTGCGCCAGTTCCGACAGGGTGGCGCGTGCGCTCTGGTCGAGCGCGGCCGAGCCGGAGCCGAACAGGATGTCGCTGTTGATCTCCACTTCGATCCACAGCCCGGCGCGGCGCACGGTGATCAGCTTCTTCTGGATCAGCGGCGCCAGTGCGGCGCCGAGGCGGTCGGCGATGCCGTCGAGCTGGCGCTGCGCGCGGCGCAGCTGCTGCGCGTCGCGCAGGTCGTCGCCGCGCTGCGCATTGCCCGAGGGCAGCCGGTTGGGATCGGGCAGGGTCAGTGCCGGGCTGGACTTGATCGGGGTCGGCCGCTCGCCGCCCTGGCCCTGCAGCGCCTGGTCGCCGACCTGCACCGGGCGCAGCGTCTTCGGGGTGCCGCCGAACGCCGCGCTCATCGCGTCGGCCATCACCCGGTACTTGGCTTCGTTGATCGTGGACAGCGCGTACATCACCACGAAGAAGGCGAGCAGCAACGTCATCAGGTCGGCATAGGGGATGGCCCATGCCTCGTGGTTGGCGTGCTCGTCGTGGGAATGCTTGCGGGCCATTCGGAACTCAATGCAAGAATCCGGCCAGTTTCGATTCGATGTTGCGCGGGTTCTCGCCCTGGGCGATGGCGATCAACCCTTCGATGATCATTTCGCGCTCGCCGCAGCTGTGCTTGATCACGCTCTTGAGCTTGGCGGCCATCGGCAGGAACAGCAGGTTGGCCGAGGCGATGCCGTAGATGGTGGCGGTGAAGGCGGCGGCGATGCCGTGGCCGAGCTTGCTCGGGTCGGCCAGGTTCTTCATCACCGCGATCAGGCCCAGCACCGCGCCGATGATGCCCAGCGTCGGCGCATAGATGCCCATGCCCTCGAACACCTTGGCCGCGGCCAGGTCGCAATGTTCCTGGCCTTCCAGGTCGATCTCCAGCATGTGCCGGATGGCTTCCGGCTCCACGCCGTCCACCAGCATCTGCAGGCCCTTGCGCACGAACGGATCCTGCTGCTGCGGCACCTGGTTCTCCAGGCCGAGCAGGCCCTGGCGGCGGGCGATGTTGCTCCATTCCACGATCTGCTTGAGCAGCGCCTGGCGATCGCTCGGCGGCGGCCACAGGATCCACTTGGCGATCTGGAACGCACGGCGGAACACGGACGGCGGGGTGTGCACCAGGATCGCGGCGACGGTGCCGACGATCACGATCACGAACGCAGCCGGCGACCACAGCGCCGAAATGCCGGCGCCCTTGAGGATGCTGCCGCCGATGAGCGACAGAATCGCCAACAGCAGGCCGATGAGACTGAGCTTGTCCATGCAGGAGGTATCGGCCAGGGGGCTTGGGACTTGATGGGTTGGGGGGCGGGATTGGGGATTGGCAAGAGCGCGCGTGCTTAGGGTTGGTCGGAGTCTCGTAGGAGCGGCTTCAGCCGCGACGTGCGGACGCCAGCCAGGCGGCGAGCCAGTGACCAGGGCGCTACGGGCACCCGGTTTCGCGAATCAACAATCGCGAACCGCTCATCCCGGCCTTATCGCGTCGCGGCTGAAGCCGCTCCTACAGCGGGAGGTGAGGCACACGGGAGCCGCTGTCGCGATTCCCCAATCCCCATTCCCGGATCCCAGCTTCATGGCGTCGCGGCTGAAGCCGCTCCCACAATGAAGGCATGCCAGTGGTGAACCGCTGTTGCGAATCCCCAATCCCGATTCCCAGCCTCACCGCGTCGCGGCTGAAGCCGCTCCTACGAGGAGATCAGGAAAAACGAGGCGCCAGGGAAGCCGCTTTGACGATTCCCCATTCCCGATTCCCCAATCCCAGCTCTCAAGCCTTCAAGCCATCCACATCCAGGATCAGCGCCAGGCGGCCGTCGCCGATCAGGGTGGCGCCGGCGTAGCCGGGCAGGCCACGCAGGGAGCGCGGCAGCGGCTTGATCACCACTTCCTCGCGGCCGCGGACCTGGTCCACCACCAGGCCCATGCGCGATTCGCCGGCCTGCAGCACCACCACGGTGAGCAGCGGCAGTTGCGGGGCGTCGATGTTGAGCCACTGGCGCAGGTCCACCAGCGGCAGGGTGTGCGACTGCCGGTCGAGCACGGCGCGGCCGTCGAACCAGCCCAGCGAGCGGCGCGGCGCATGCAGCACTTCGACCACGCGCGCCAGCGGCAGCGCGTAGACGGTGTCGCCGGCCTGCACCAGCAGGGTCGGCAGGATCGCCAGGGTCAACGGCACGCGGATCAGGAAGCGGCTGCCGCGGCCCAGCTCCGACTGGATCTGGATCTGCCCGCTGAGTTCGCGGATGCGCGACTGCACCACGTCCATGCCGACGCCGCGGCCGGAGATGTCGGTGACTTCGGACTTGGTCGAGAAGCCGGGCAGGAACACCAGGTGCAGGCATTCCTCGGTGCTCAGGCGGGCCGCGGCCTCGGGGTCGATCAGGCCCTTCTCGCGTGCCTTGGCGCGCAGCCGTTCCGGGTCGATGCCGGCGCCGTCGTCCTGCACCTCGATGCTGACGTAGTCGCCTTCCTGCTGCGCCGACAGGCGCACGTGGCCGCCGCGCGGCTTGCCGGTGGCCTCGCGCAGCGCCGGCGCCTCGATGCCGTGGTCGATGGCATTGCGCACCAGGTGCACCAGCGGATCGGCCAGCGCCTCGACCAGGTTGCGGTCCAGTTCGGTGTCGGCGCCGATCAGTTCCAGTTCCACTTCCTTGTTGAGGGAGCGGGCGACGTCGCGCGCCACCTTGGGGAAGCGCGAGAACACCTTGCCGACCGGCTGCATGCGCGTGCGCATCACCGCCGACTGCAGGCGCGCGGTGGCGATGTCCAGGCTGCTGACCGCGCGATCCAGTTCCTCGTCGCGCAGGCGCACGCGCAGGGTCTTGAGCCGGTTGCGCGAGAGCACCAGTTCGCCGATCAGGTTGACGATCGCGTCCAGGCGCTTGGTGTCCACGCGCACGGTGTGTTCGGGCTCGGCGGCCTTGGCCGGGGCGGCCGCGGCCTTGGGCGCGGGGCTGGGTGCGCGCGGCGCCGGCTGCAGCGCCTGCGGCGTGGCCGCCGGCGGCGCATCGCCGTGCAACTGGTCCAGCAGCGCCTCGAATTCGTCGTCGCTGATCAGGTCCGCATCGCCGGCTGCGGCGGCCTTGGGCGCGGGCGCCGGCGCGGCGCTCTTGGCCGGTGCCGGCGCCGGGGCGGCGTCGCCGTGCGCATCGAACTGCGCGATCAGCTCAGGCGGCGCGCGCGGCGGCTCCTGGCCGCTGCCGAAGGCGTCGAGCATCGACTGCAGATAGTCCAGCGACTGCTGCGCGGCGTCGAAGTGCCGCGCCTGCAAGGTGGCCTGGCCGGCACGGGCCATGCCCAGGGTTTCCTCCGCGGCGTGGCACAGCTCGACCATGGCGTTGATCGCCAGAAAGCCGGCGCCGCCCTTGAGCGTATGGAAGCCGCGGAACACGGCGTTGAGCTGGCCGCTGTCCTCTGGCGCCTGCTCCAGCGACACCAACTGCTCGCCGAGCCGGTCCAGGATCTCCTGGGCCTCGATGATGAAATCGGCAGCGATGTCGTCGGGTACGGCGCTCATAGATTTACAGTCCCAGGCCCGAGAGCAGGTCGTCGGCGTCGTTCTGCGACACGCCGTGGCGGTCCAGGCCGGGCAGGGCCGGGCCGGCCAGGCTGCCGTCGGCCTTGCGTTCTTCCTTCGGCGGCAGACCCAGCGCGCCGAAGCCTTCGTGTACGCGGCGCACGATGCCGGCGACGCGGCGGATGATCTGCCCGGTCAGGTCCTGGAAGCTCTGCGCCAGGGCCATTTCGGTGAGGTTGTGGCGGATCTTGTCGAGGATCTCGCTCTGGTCGCCGCTGAGGCCGCCGGCCGCCAGCTGGTTGGCCAGCGCACGGCATTCCTCGGCCAGGTCCAGGGTGCGGTGGCTGGCCTGTTCGGTCATCTCCACCACGTGGTCCAGGCGCGAGCAGGCATCGTCCAGCTCGCCGGCCTCGCTGGGCACCATCGGCAGTTCGCCGAGCGCCTGGCCCAGATCGCGCGCGAGCCGGCTCAGGCCCTGCATCATCGGCCGCGTGCGCCAGGCGGCGAGGGTGTCGATCTCCCTGCGCCAGCCGGCCTCGTCGCCGTTTTCCAGCGCGTCCAGCGCGCCTTGCAGGCGTTCGATCAGGGCAGTACGTTCGGCGGTGGCTTCCATTTAGGCAGTCGCCCCCAGGCGCTCGAAGATCTTGCCCAGCTTCTCCTGCAGCGTCTGCGCGGTGAACGGCTTGATGATGTAGCCGTTCACGCCGCACTGCGCGGCCTCGATGATCTGCTCGCGCTTGGCCTCGGCGGTGACCATCAGCACCGGCAGGTGCTTGAGCTTGTCGTCGGCGCGGATGTTGCGCAGCAGATCGATGCCGGTCATGCCCGGCATGTTCCAGTCGGTGACCACGAACTCGAACGGCGCCGAGCGCAGCGCGGCCAGGGCGCTGTTGCCGTCTTCGGCCTCGGCGGTATTGGTGAAGCCCAGATCGCCGAGCAGATTCTTGACGATGCGTCGCATCGTCGAGAAATCGTCCACGATCAAAATCCGCATGTTCTTGTTCACCACTGACTCCTAAGGGTTCCTATTCTTCGTCTTCCAGACCGGCATCGGCGACCTCGAACGCCTTCAGGCGTCCGCGCAACCGTACCGTGGCCTGGCCATGGATCTGACACACGCGCGACTCGCTGACCCCGAGCACCGCGCCGATTTCCTTGAGGTTCAATTCCTGCTCGTAGTACAGCGACAGCACCAACTGCTCGCGTTCGGGCAATTGCGCGATGGCCTTGCCCAGCTCGCGGCCGAATTCGCTGCGCTCGAGCATCTGCTGCGGATTGGGTCCGCCCTTGGCGATGGTATCCAGCTCGCCATGGTCCTCGATGCGCGACTCCAGGCTCAGCACCTGGCCGCGGGCGGCATCTTCCATCAAACGCAGGTATTCGGGAAGCGGCATCTCCATCGCCGCGGCCACTTCGTTGGCGGCGGCGGCGCGGCCGGTGCTCTGCTCGATCTTGCGGATCGCCGAGGCGGCATCGCGGGCGCGGCGGTGCACCGAGCGCGGCACCCAGTCGCCGCGGCGGATCTCGTCGATCATCGCGCCGCGGATGCGGATCGAGGCGTAGGTCTCGAACGAGGCGCCCTGTTCGGCGTCGTAGCTGCGCGAGGCCTCGATCAGGCCGATCATGCCGGCCTGGATCAGGTCGTCGATCTCCACGCTGGCCGGCAGCCGCGCCGCCAGGTGGTGGGCGATGCGCCGGACCAGGTCCGAGTGCTGGGCGATGTAGTCGTTGGCGCTGTTGCGCTGGACGGCGCGGTAGTGGGCGGCGGCGTTCATGCGGCCACCCCGCGCTGGATGATGCGTTCGACGAAGAACTCGACGTTGCCGCGCGGGGCGGTCGGCGCCTGCCAGCGCGCGGTGCGCCGGGCGATCTCCGAGATCGCCTGCGCCGACGGGCTGGACGGGTAGGCCTTGACCACCGGCTGCTGGCGCTGCACCGACAGGCGCAGCCAGTCGTCCTGCGGCACGCAGCCCAGGTAGTTCAGCGACACGTCGCCGAGGAACTTCTCGCAGACCCGGCTGAGCTTGTCGTACAGCAGGCGGCCCTCGTTGAGGTCGCGGACCATGTTGGCGACGATCTGCACCCGGTCCACGCCGCGCTCGCGCGAGAGGACCTTGATCAGGGCGTAGGCGTCGGTGATGGAGGCCGGCTCGTCGCAGACCACCACCACCGCGTCCTGCGCGGCCTGGCAGAAGGTCAGCACGCTGTCGGTGATGCCGGCGGCGGTGTCGACGATCATCACGTCCAGCTCGCGCTGCAGTTCGGAGAACACGTTGACCAGGCCCACGTGCTGGGCCGGCGGCAGCTCGGCCATGTAGCGGCGGCCGGAGGCGGCGGGCACCACCATCAGCCCGTTGGGCATGTCGATCAGCACCTCTTCCAGGGTGCAGCGCCCGGCGACCAGGTCGGCCACGGTGAACTTGGGGGTCAGCCCCAGCAGCACGTCGACGTTGGCCAGGCCGAGGTCGGCGTCCAGCAGCAGGGTGCGCTTGCCCATGTCGGCCAGCGCCATGGACAGGTTGACCGAGATGTTGGTCTTGCCCACGCCGCCCTTGCCGCCGGTCACGGCGATGGTGCGCACCGGACCCAGCGGTTCGCTGCGCGTCGCCGACAGGGGGAAGGCATTGGTCAGATTGACGTAGTCACGCGACGGCATGGGTCTGCTCCGGAGTACAGGGCTTATCGGCAGCGCGCCGCAAATCTTCAAGGCGCAATACCAGGCTGGCGGCGTTGGCGCGGTGCAGGTCGTCCGGCACACGCTGTCCATCGGTCACCCAGGTGATGGGGAGGCGGTGGTCCACGACCACCGACAAGGCACTGCCGAACCGCCCGGTCTCGTCCAACTTGGTCATGATGACCCCCTGTGGGTCGGCGCCGGCGAACCGGCGCACCACCTCGTCCAGGTCGGAGAAATGGGCGTTGGCAGGGAGGACCAGCAAGGATCGGACCACGCGCGAGGCGCGCAGCCAGTGCAACTGGGCGGCCAGGGCGCGGTCGCGCTGGCCCATGCCGGCGGTGTCGATCAGCACCAGCTTGTAGTCGGCCAGGCGTTCCAGCAGCTGCTGCAGCGCGGCATCGCTGTCGGCCTCGTGCACGGCGATGCCGAGCTGGCGGCCGTAGCTGTGCAGCTGTTCGCGGCCGCCGACGCGGACGGTGTCGGTGGTGACCAGGGCCACGTCGCGGGCGGCATGGCGCTCCAGGAAGCGCGAGGCCAGCTTGGCGATGGTGGTGGTCTTGCCGGCGCCGGTGGGGCCGATCAGGGCGATCACGCCGCCTTCCTCGAGGGGATCCAGCGCGGCGATCGGCAGGCGCTTGGACAGCAGGCCCAGCATCAGCCCGCGGCCGCGGTGCAGCTCCAGGTCGGCGGGGATCTGCATGACCACGTCGCGAGTGATGCCGCTGTCGAAGCCGTAGTCGTCCATCAGCTCCAGCGCCTGGGCGCGGACCGGCGAGCCGCGCAGACGCTCGTCGGTGAGGCGGTTCATCTCGCGCTCGATCATCTGCCGCATCAGCGCCAGTTCGTCGCGCAGCTGCGTCAATTGTTCGTCGTTCTGCGGGGCGGGGAAGGTCGGCACCGCCGCCAGCGCCGCCGCCGCCGGGATTCCGGCAGTGGCCGGCGCGTCGGCCTTGGCCACGCTGGGCGCGGCCGGGGCCGGGCTCGCCACCGGGGTCAGCGCCACCGCGGCGACGTCGTCGCGCCAGGCCGGCGCGGCGTCGACGGCCGGCGCCGCGGTGGCGGCGGCGAACGGGCTGGGCATCGGCACGCTGATCGGGGCGTTGCGGAACACGTCCTCGGGGATGCTGAAGTCGGCGCGGGCCGGGGCCTTGGCCGCTGCGGCCGGACGCGCTGCGGCGGCCGGCGCCGCCGCGGCGGGCATGGCCGAGGCGGCCAGCGCCGCCGGCTGGGTCAGCGGCCGGGCCGCGGGCGCGGCCGGGGCGGCCGGCGCGGCACCGCCGCGGCGTTCGCTGATCGCGGCCATCATCGCCATCGCCGGGTTGGCCGCGGCGCTCTCACCACGCGCGGCGCGCGGGGCGGGAGCGGCCGGTGCCTGCGCCGCGGCGGCGCGCGGCGCCTCGTCCGGGCGCACCGCATCCAGCGCCCGCTGCACCAGGGCTTCGTCGTAATTGCTGGCGGCGACGATCTCGATGCCCTCGTCGGTACGCCGGTTGGACAGGATCACCGCATCCGGGCCGTGCTCGTCGCGCACCATCCGGAAGGCGGTGCGCATGTCGGGGGCGACAAAGCGTTTGATCTTCATGGGTGGGAGCCGGAAATGGTGAATGGGGAATTGGGAATGGATGCGGGATCGGTGCCGGTACGTGGCGGGCCGCGGTGTCGTGTCTGGTTTTTCGTGATCGTGTTCATTGCTCTCTCCGCTGCCGGGGCAAGGGTGCGATTCCCCATTCCCTATTCCCGATTCCCGTCATCTCAACTGATCGTGCCCACCAGCTTCAGCCGCTTGTCCTCCGGCACTTCGCTGTAGGACAGGACCGACAGCGCGGGGACGCTGTGGCGGACCAGGCGGGCGAGGGCGGCGCGGACCTGCGCCGGGACCAGCACCACTGCCGGTTCGTTGCGCGCCTCCTGCTTGCTCACGCAGTCCGCCAGACTTTGGTGCAAGCGTTCGGCCAGTCCGGGTTCCAGCGCCGCGCCGTTGCCCTGGGTAGAGTCCTGCAAGACACGTTCCAATTGCGGGGCCAGGGTGAACACCGGCAGTTCCGGGGCCATGCCGGCGATCTCCTGGACGATGAAACGGCCCAGGGCGTTGCGCACGGCGGCGGTCAGCGCGCCGGGTTCCTGACTCTGCGGGGCATGCTCGACCAGGGCCTCGACGATCTTGCGCAGCTGCCGCACCGGGATCTTCTCGATCAGCAGGTTCTGCAGCACCCGCACCACCACCGACAGCGGCAGCGCCTTGGGGGTGAGATCCTCGACCAGCTTGGGCGCGCTCTTGGCCAGGGTCGCCAGCAGCTGCTGCACTTCCTCGTGGCCGAGCAGTTCCGGGGCGTGCTCACGGATCAGGTGCGAGAGGTGGGTGGCGATCACCGTGGCCGGGTCGACCACGGTGTAGCCCATGGTCTCGGCCTGGGCGCGCAGGTGCGGCTGGATCCAGATCGCATCCAGGCCGAACGCCGGGTCCTTGCCGGGAATGCCGTCGATCTTGCCGAGCGCGCCGCCCGGGTCCAGCGCCAGTTCGCGGTCCGGGTGGATGTCAGCGGTGGCCACCGGCACGCCGTGCACCAGCAGGCGGTAGGCATTGGCCGGCAATTCCAGGTTGTCGCGGATATGCACCGGCGGCACCAGGAAGCCGATGTCCTGGGTCAGCTTGCGGCGCACGCCCTTGATGCGGGCCATCAGTTCGCCGCCCTGGGCCTTGTCCACCAGCGGGATCAGCCGGTAGCCGACCTCCAGGCCCAGCGGGTCGATCGGGCGCAGTTCGTCCCAGCCCAGTTCGGCATTGGCCTGGGCCGCAGCCGCGGCCTGCGGCGCCGCCTCGGCGGCGGCCGGCGGCGGCAGCAGGCTGCGCTTCCACATCTTCCAGGCCAGCAGGCCCAGGATCAGCGCCAGCGTCAAGAAAGCGACATTGGGCATGCCCGGGATCAGGCCGACCAGGCCCAGGATCGCGGCGGCCACCGCCAGCGCCTTATGCTGGCCGAACACCTGGCCCATCATCGAGGCGCCCATGTCCTGCGAACGCGAGGCGCGGGTGACCAGCATCGCCACCGCCGAGGACACCAGCAGCGCCGGCAACTGCGCGACCAGGCCGTCGCCGATCGACAGCAGGGTATAGGTGGAGGCCGCCTGCGCGAACGGCATGCCATGCTGCAGCACGCCGACCGCCATGCCGCCGATCAGGTTGATGAACAGGATCAGGATGCCGGCGATGGCGTCGCCGCGGATGAACTTGCTGGCGCCGTCCATCGAGCCGTAGAAGTCGGCTTCCTCGCGCACTTCCTCGCGGCGGGCCTTGGCTTCCTCGCGGGTCAGCAGGCCGGCGTTGAGGTCGGCGTCGATCGCCATCTGCTTGCCGGGCATGGCGTCGAGGATGAAGCGCGCGGTCACTTCCGACACGCGCCCGGCGCCCTTGGTGATGACCACGAAGTTGATGATGGTCAGGATCGCGAACACCACGATGCCGACCGCATAGTTGCCGCCGATCACGAATTCGCCGAAGGCCTCGATCACCTTGCCGGCGGCGCCGTGGCCGTTCTGGCCGTTGATCAGGATCACGCGGGTGGAGGCCACGTTCAGCGCCAGGCGCAGCATCGTGGTCATCAGCAGCACGATCGGGAAGATGCTGAACTCCAGCGGCCGCTTCACGTACACCACCGCCAGCAGCACCATCAGCGAGATGGCGATGTTGAAGGTGAACAGGGCGTCCAGCACCGGGGCGGCCAGCGGCACCACCACCATCGCCAGCATCAGCAACACGATCACCGGGGCGCCGAGCCCGTGCTTGATCATGTCCATGACTTTGCGCGTATTCATCTGCGCGGCGGGCTGACTCATGGCTGGCTCCCCGGGGCGAATTCATCGACTTCCAGCGGCGGCAACGGCGGCATCGGCCCGCTGCGCCAGGCGCGCAGCTGGTAGACGTACGAGAGGACCTGCGCCACCGCGGAATACAGTCTCACGGGAATTTCCTTGCCGAGTTGGCCTTCCCTATACAAGGCGCGTGCCAAAGGCGGGGCCGAGATCACCGCCACCCGGTGCTGCTCGCCCACCTCGCGGATGCGGAAGGCGATCTCGTCCACGCCCTTGGCCACCACGGTGGGGGCGCGCATGCGCCCGCTCTCGTACTTCAGCGCCACCGCGTAGTGGGTGGGGTTGACCACCACCACGTCGGCCTTGGGGACCGCTTCCATCATCCGCCGCTGCGACATCTGCATCTGCATCTGGCGGATGCGGCCCTTGACCTCGGGGCTGCCGTCGCTTTCCTTCATTTCCCGGCGCACTTCCTCCCGGGTCATCTTCAATTTGCGGATGTAATTCCACTTCTGATAGGGCGCGTCGATCGCGGCCAGCAGCGCCAGCGCGCCGGCGGTGTACAGCAGCAGCCGCAGGGTGAACCCCAGGCCGTGGCCGATGGCCTGCTCCAGCGGCTGCAGCAGCAGCCCGCGCAGGAAGTCGACGCTGCCCCACAGGCACAGCAGCGCGGCACCGCCGACGAAGCCCATGCGCAGGATCGATTTCAGCAGTTCGGCGATGGTCTCGGCGCCGTACATGCGGCTCAGCCCGGCCATCGGGTTGAGCCGGTCGAACTTGGGGATCAGCGCCTGGCCGGAGAAGCGCAGGGTGCCCATCAGCACCGGCGCGGCGAAGCTGGCGGCAAAGCAGATGCCGACCAGCGGCAGCACCACCCAGAGCAGGTTCAGCAGCAGCTCGCCGAAATGGCCGAACATGGCCTCCGGATGCTGGCGCAGCGACAGGTCCGGGCGCAGCGCCTGTTTCAGCCAGGCCACCGCGCCGGCGGTCATGGAGGTGGACAGCCCCATCAGGGCGAAGACGCCGGCGCTGAACACCGCGGCCGTCGCCAGTTCGCGCGAATGCGGGATGTTGCCCTGTTCGCGGGCTTCGCGCAGACGTTTGTCTGTTGGCTGTTCTGTGCGCTCTGCGCCTTCTTCGCTCTCGGACATCGGGGGATGCGCTCGGCCAGGATCGACCCTGCGCACTGCAAGGACCGTGCCGGTCCTTGGTCGGGCACCTACCGCCGCCGCGACGCGCCTTCAGGCCCGGCTAGGCCGGCTGCAGTTCCACCCGGTCGCGGCCCAGGCGCTTGGCCTGGTACAGCGCCGCATCGGCGCGCGCCAGCAACTGCTGCAGGGATTCGCCCGGGCGGTACCAGGCCACGCCAATCGAGGCGGTGATGGCCAGCTGGCGCTCGCCGATGCGCAGCGGCTGCCCGGCGATGGTGGCGCGCAGGGCCTGCAGCCGTTCGCCGCAACTCGGCGGCAAGCCGGGGAGCACCGCCAGCAGTTCCTCGCCGCCGTAGCGACCGACCAGGTCGGCGTCGCGCAGGTTGGCGCCCAGGCGACGCGCCACCTCGATCAGCACCGCATCGCCGACCAGGTGGCCATGCTCGTCGTTGATCCGCTTGAAATGGTCCAGGTCGATCATCGCCACCGCCAGCGACGTGTGTTCGGCCTCGCTGCGGCGCATCTGCGCGGCCAGCGCATCGAGGATGCCGGCGCGGTTGAGCAGGCCGGTGAGGGCGTCGTGCGAGGCCTTTACCGCCAACGCGGCACGGGCGATCTCCAGTTCGCGCTTGTCGTGCTCCAGTTCCTCGGTACGCCGTGCCACCAGGTCGGCCAGCTCGCGCTGGCGCTGGTGCAGGCGGCGTTCGCGCCAGTGCAGCAGCGCCGTCACCAGGCCGCCGCCGAGCAGCAGGTACAGCGCCAGCATCGGCTGGCTGCGCCACCACACCGGCGCCACCGAGAACGCCACCCGCAGCGGCGCCGAGGCGCTGCGCCGGTAGGCGTCGAGCAACTGGATCTCCAGCACGTAGTGGCCCGGCGCCAACGGCGGTTGCTCGAACTCGAAGTTGGGCGTGTGCAGCCAGCGGGTGTGGGCGCCCTCGAAGCGATAGCGGAAGCTGATGCGGCTGCGTTCGTCGTACAGATCCGGCGAACCGACCGCGATGTGCAACGGATCGTCGCTCCAGGGCAGGCGCGCGCCCGCGCCGATGGCGACGCCGCCGCGGCTGAAATTCTGCAGCGCCAGCCGCGGCGCCCGCGCCGGGAACAGCCGGGACGGATCCTGCAGGTGGGTGACGCCGCGGCTGCTGCCGAGCCACACCGAGCCGTCGTGGTCCTCCAGGAAGGCCGATTCGGACATGTCGTTCCAGAGCAGGCCCTGCGCCTGGGTCAGCCGCGACCAGGCGCGTCCGTCGTACACGTCCACGCCCTGGTTGTGGCAGATCCAGATCCAGCCGTTGCGGGTACGGCGCAGGCTGTAGATCTGCAGGTCGCGCAATTGCGCATCGCCCGGCTGCAGGTGCAGGGTGTCGCCGTCGAGCCGGCCCTGCCAGGCACCCGGACCGTACAGACTGGCCCAGGCCTGGCCGTCGTCCAGCACCAGCAGCTTGCTGAGTACCGCCGGCGCCGGCGCCCCCTCCAGCGCCAGCCGCAGCGGGGTCCAGGTCTCGCCGCGCAGGCGGAAGACGCCGGCCAGACCCACCACCAGCACGCTGCCGTCGCGGCGCTGCTGGATGTCCGAATACTCGCCGCCCGGCAGCGCCTGCACCTTTTGCGGCCGCGCATCGGCGTCGGCGTGCGCCAGCAGGTAGATGCCGCGATTGGTGAGGATCCACACCCGACCGCGTACGTCCACGAATAGCTGTTTGGCGATGGCGTCCAGCGGCGGGTAGGCGCGCACCAGCCGGCCCTGGGCGTCGTAATGGCGCAGCACGCCGACCGACCCGATGCTCCACAGCGTCCCATCCGCGCCGCGTTGCAGCCCGATCATCTGCGTGCCGTCGTCGCTGGGCCAGCGCTGGAAGCGGCCGTCCGCGCGCAGGCGGTCGACGCCGCCCTCGTTGCCGGCCAGCAGTTCGCCTTGTCCGGTGCGCTGGATGCTCCAGGTCGGCGCCCGGCTGATGCCCTGCGACACGTCCCAGTTCTCGATCCAGCCATAGCCGTTCCAGCGCAGCACGCCTTCGCCGTCCATGCTCAGCCACAGGTCGCCGGCCTGGTCGAAGCGCATGGCCACGATGTTGCCCTCGGGCAGGCCGTGGCGGCGGTCGAAGCTGCGCCAGTGGTCCTGCTCCCAGCGCGCCAGGCCCTGGTTGGTGCGCATCAGCACGCGGCCCTGCGGGTCGAGCAGGATCGGCGTGCGCCACGTCACCACGGTCGGGCCGTCCATGCCGGGGGGCGTCTGGTCGTGGAAGCGCGCCGCGCCGGCCGGCAGCCGCATCACCTTGCTGCTGCCGACGACCCACAGGGTGCCGTTGCGGTCGCGCACCGCATTGCGCCAGAACTCCGGCGGCAGGCCCTGGGCCTGGTCGTAGCGGGTCGCGCGGCCATCGGCCTCGACCCGACACAAGGCCTTGGCGCATCCCAGCCACAGCGTGTCGTCGGCCACGAACAGATCGTGGATATCGGCCAGTTCCGGTTGCCGCGCCAGCGTCGCCGTATCGAACAGGGGCCGCAACTCCCATCCCGCGCCATCGGCCTTGCGCACCGCGCGCAGCATCCGGTGGTCGTCGAGCACCACCGTGCCCCAGGCGGGCGTGGCCAGGCGCGGGCGGTTCAGCTGGCGGTGCGAGGGCGGGCTGTTGTGCTCCAGCGGGATCCAGTGCGACGGGGTGCCGTCGCCGACGTAGATCGCATCGAAGGTCGCCAGCCACAGGCGTTGCGCGGCATCCTCGGCGGCATCGGAAATGTAGTGGCCGCCGCGGCCCTCCAGCGGCAGCTGCTGGAACTGGTCGCCGTTGAACGCGTACAGGCCGCTTTCGCTGCAGACCAGCAGGCTGCCGTCGCGACGCTGCAACAGGCAGGTACCGGCCAGGCCGAGCAGGCCCTGGTCCTGCGCGTAGTGCCGCAACGGGATCACCTGCGCCTGCGTGGCCCCGCTGCAGGTCAGCGCCGCCAGCAGCCACAGCGGCCACAGCGGCCAGCGCAGCCATCGGCCCAGGAACGTCCCCATATGACGCTCAGCCGCCGCTGTGCCGCCGTGGGACACGGCGATGGCTGGCACGAGCGAGCGCTGGCGGGTGGTGGAGCATGGCGTGCGCGGGCGGCGGAGGAGGGGCGGAGCGGCGATCGGCAGTGTAAGGACAGCCGGCCTTGCCGCCGCTCATCCTGGCGTCACACTGCTCGCCTTCTGCCGGTATCGGCCGGGTCGCGGCGCAGCTTGAGTACCAGGGCGTGCCATCCTTTCCCCGGCGCGGCATGCCCGGGGATGGACCACACGCCCTAGGCGGTGAGCGCGCGCGCCGCGTCGAAGGCGCTGTCGAACAGGCGCTGCACCGGCGGCCCCATCTCGCCGACCAGCAACGCCAGCAGCGCCAGGCCCAGCACCACCGCCACCGGCAGGCCGAGCTGGATCGGGTTCAGCGACGGCGCCGCCTTGGCCAGCGCACCGAAGGCCAGGTTCACCGCCATCATCGCCACCATCACCGGCAGTGCCAGCGTCACCGCACCGCGCATCATGCTCATGAAGAAGTTCGGCGCCACCGAGGCCATCGCCTGCGCATCCGGCAGCGCGGTGCCGATCGGCAGCGCCTTGTAGCTGTCCACCAGCAGCGAGACCACCGCCAGATGCCCGTTGGCGGTGAAGAACATCAGCCCGAAGGCCAGGTAGAACCACTGGCCGAGCACCCCGGAATTGACCCCGCGCAGCGGATCGGCCATCTGCGCGAAGCCCAGGCCGGTACTCTGCGAGACCAGTTCCCCGGCCATCGCCCCGGCCTCGAAGATCAAGCGCAGCATGAAGCCCATGCTGGCCCCCACCGCCAGCTCCCGGGCCACGCTCAGCACCACCGCCGCATTGAACCCATCCCAGTCCGGCACCGGCGGCAGGATCGGCGCCAGCGCGATGGCCAGCGTCCCCGACAGGATCACCCGCACCCGTCCCGGCACCGCCTTGGTCCCGACCAGCGGCATCACCGTGAACATCGCCCCGATCCGCAGCATCGTCCACAGCACCGCCCCGATCATCGCGAACGCCCGCGACCCATCGACCACCATTTGCGTGGCGGCATCCATCAGCCCGAGACCCCGGCAACCACAACAAAAGAACGCCCGGCGGCGGCACCTCGAAGCCAACACTTGGTTACCAACGTCACTCCGGCCAACCCCCTACCAACCACGGACACCGCACGACCGACAACGACGCCAAAGCCAAAGCCGCAATAGCTGCAGCTGCCGCTTTTGCGGCTGCGGTTGCCGTCGCTTTTGCTGTTGTTTCGCTCTTGATCCACCGGGTCCCCTCCGCAGCGGCGGAGCTGGCGGGTCAACCCCCCCGCAGGGGGGCGGCGCACAGGGATGTGCGCCGTTTTCGGCCGGGGCAGGGCTCGCCGGGAAAAGGCGAAGCACTGCTTCGCCCCGGCGGGCGGGCAGGCGCCGCGAGGCGACTGCCCCGGACTTGGCTGCGAAGCAGACAAGCCCCGTCCGAAAATCCCGTCAGCGGAGCGAACCCGCGCAGCGGGCGCTGCGGCGGGGTGTGCTTGATCAGCCACTCGGCTGCTGTAAAGCGGCTTCTTTTGGTTACTTTTCTTTGCACAAGCAAAGAAAAGTGACTCGCCGGAAGGCGAAAGCTCTTGCTGTTGCTCTCCACATAAAGAAAAGCACGCAGAGGCATCCACCACAAAGGGAGATGGAGCAGTCAGGGAGGCAAACGCAGCCATCCCAGCTACCCAATCAAATGCGGAATACGCTGAAACAGCATCGTCGTGTACTCCACCAGATGCGCCAGCAACATACTCCCCGTCGCGAACAACATCGCCGTCAACGCCACCACCTTCGCGATGAACGCGATCGTCGGCTCATTGAGCTGCGTGGCCGCCTGGAACACACCGATCACCACACCCACCGCCAACATCGCCAGCAACAACGGCCCGGCCACCCACAACACCGTGATCAGCCCACCGCGCAACTCCGTCAACGCTAGTTCCGGACTCATCGCCTCAGACCCCGTTGAAACTGGCGGCCAACGTGCCGACCGTCAGCACCCAGCCATCGACCAGCACGAACAGCAGGATCTTGAACGGCGCCGAGATCAGCATCGGCGACATCATCATCATGCCCATCGACATCAGCACGCTGGCCACCACCAGATCGATGATCACGAACGGAATGAAGATCAAAAAGCCGATCTCGAACGCCGTCTTCAGCTCGCTGGTGACGAACGAGGCCACCAGCACCTGGAACGGCACCGCGTCCGGGCTGCTGTAGGTGCCGTTGCCGGCCATGCCGGCGAAGGTCATCAGGTCGGTCTCGCGCACCTGCGCCAGCATGAAGGCGCGCAGCGGCTGCGTGGTCAGCGTCCACGCCGTCTGGAAATCGATCTGGCCGTTGAGATACGGGCTCATGCCCTGGCCCCAGGCCTTTTCCCACACCGGCATCATCACCAGCGCGGTCAGGAACAGCGCCAGGCCCATCAGCACCTGGTTGGACGGGGTCTGGCCGGTCCCCAGCGCCTGCCGCAGCAGGCCCAGCACGATGGTGATGCGGGTGAAGGCGGTCAGCACCAGCAGCATCGACGGCAGCAGGGTGATGGCCGTCATCAGCAGCAGGGTCTGCAGCGGCAGGCTCACCGGCTGCGCGCCGATCTTGCCGACGTTGACCTCGGGCAGCGAGGGCAGGGTGGGCGCGGCGTTCTGCGGGTTCTGCGCGGTCGGGGTGGCGGCCGGCGCCGTGTTGGCCTGCGCCCAGGCGAACGCGGGCAGCAGGCTCAGCGTCAGCAGGATCAGCAGCAGGCGCAGGCGGCGGGCGTTGCGGTTCCAGAAAAACGGCATGGTCATTTGTCCTTGCGCAGCTTCTGCGCCAGAAGCTGGGCGAAATCGGGAAGCTGCTTGAACTGCTTGATCGAGGGCAGGGTCGGCGCGGGCGCCTGCGGCAGCGGCTCGGGCAACTGATGCAAGGTGCGTACCCCGCCGGGCGACACGCCCAGCAGCAGCTGTTCGCCGTTGACCTCGACCACCACCACCCGCTCCTTGGCGCCGACCGCCAGGCTGGCGACCACGCGCAGGCCCTGGGCCGGGCGGAAGCCGCTGCCGGGCAGGCGCTTGAGCACCCAGGCCATGGCCAGGATCAGCCCCAGCACCAGCAGCAGCGCGAACACCGCGCCGAGCAGGCTGGGCGCCGACGGCGCCGCGTTGCCGACGCTCGCGCCGTGCTTGGCGGTCTGCGTTGCGGTCTGCGCGGCGACGGCCAGCAGCAGGTTCACCGCAGTCTCCGGATGCGCTCGCTGGGGCTGACCACGTCGGTCAGGCGCACGCCGAAGCGGTCGTTGATGGTCACCACCTCGCCATGCGCGATCAGGGTGCCGTTGACGTACACGTCCAGCGGCTCGCCGGCGCCGCGCTCCAGTTCCACCACCGAGCCCTGGTTGAGCTGCAGCAGGTTGCGGATCGGGATGCGGCTGCGGCCCACTTCCAGCGACAGCGTCACCGGCACGTCCAGGATCACGTCCAGGTTCAGGTCGTTGGACTCGGCCATGGCGTCCGGCTGCAGGCTGTCGAACTGGGCCGGCGCCGGCTGGGTGGGATCGGTCTGGGTCATGGCAGGTCTTCCTGGAGAGCGGGGCGGCGGCGCAGCGCGCCGGGGGGATGGGTGGCGGTGATCTTCACCGCGTTCTGGCCGTGCGAAATGCCGAACTCGCCGGTGAACACCGGGATGTTCTCCACGCACAGCGGCACCTGCTTGGGCAGGTCGATCGGCAGCACGTCGCCGATCTTCAGCCGGGTCAACTCGCGCAGGCTCATCTGCTTCTGCGCCAGCACGCTGGAAATGGTGACCTCCGAGCCGAACAGCTGCTCGCGCAGCATGATGTTCCAGCTCTCGTCGCGGTCCACACGGTCGCTCTGGATGCCGGCGTCGAGCAGTTCGCGGATCGGCTCCAGCATCGAATACGGCAGGGTCACGTGGATCTCGCCGCCGCCGCCTTCCAGCTCCACGTGGAAGCGGCTGACCACCACGTACTCACGCGGGGTGACGATGTTGGCGAAGTGCGGGTTGACCTCGGAGTTGAGGTATTCGAACTCCACTTCCATCACCGGCGCCCAGGCTTCGGCCAGGTCGGCGAAGGTCTGCTTGAGCATCAGCTGGATGACCCGCATCTCGGTCGGGGTGAACTCGCGGCCCTCGATGCGGGTGGGGTAGCGGCCGTCGCCGCCGAAGAAGTTGTCGACCACGGTGAACACCAGGGTCGGCTCGAACACGATCAGGCCGGTGCCGCGCAGCGGCTTGAACTTGATCAGGTTCAGGTTGCTCGGCACGTACAGCGAGTGCATGTAGTCGTTGAACTTGATCAGGTCGATGCCGCGCACCGACAGGTCGGCCGAGCGCCGGATCAGGTTGAACAGGCCGATCCGCCACAGGCGCGCGAAGCGCTCGTTGACCATCTCCAGGGTCGGCATGCGCCCGCGGATGATCCGGTCCTGGCTGGAGAAGTCGTAGTTGCGCGCTTCACCCGGCTCGGCGGGCGCCGGCTCGGTGTCCACCACGCCGGCGTCGACGCCATGTAATAGCGCATCGATCTCGTCTTGGGAGAGCAGGTCGGTCATCGCGGCAGCGCCTTACTGGGTAACGAAGCTGGTGAACAGCAGTTCTTCCACGCACTTCTTGCCGGTCTCGGCGGTCATCAGCTTCTGCGCGTCGGCCAGCGCCGCGGCCTGCAGCTTCTTGCGCCCGTCGATGTTGGCGATGTCGGCCGCCTGCACCTGCGAGAACAGCATCAGCAGGTGCGCGCGGATCGCTGGGGCGTTCTCGGTGATCAGCTTCAGCTCTTCCGGGTCGCGGGTCATCAGCTGCACTTCCAGCTGCAGGTAGTGCGGGCCGTCTTCGGCGCCGCCATTGAGGTTGACCACGAACGCCGGGTCCATCGCGAAGTACTGCGCCGGCTTGGGGATCTCGGCGGTCTTCTCCTCGGCCTTGGCGTGGCCGCCGCCTTCGGGCTTCTTCAGGAAGAAGAACGCGCCGGCGCCGCCGCCGCCCAGGACCAGCACGGCCGCGACGACGATGATCAGCATCTTTTTCGACTTGCCGCCTTCCGGGGCGTCCTTGGCGTCTTTCTTGGATTTGTCGGCGGCTGACACAGTACGGGCTCCTGAAGGGGGTCTGCCCCTGAGGATGCAATCGCCGTGCCGAAACCGGGCGCCTGGCGCGCCGGGTGTTTGACGGTGTCGCCGCGCGCGCTGCGGGCGATGGCCGAGACCGTTGCGGGAGAAGGGATCGGGGCAGGGAGGGCTGCAGCCCCGACGCGTTTTGCAAGCAGCGCGTCGGGGCTGGAAGCGGGTCCCGAAGCGGACATCACGCCGCCCGGGAAGGCGGCAGTGCCGCCAGGATCAGGCGTAGGCGTCGAGCAGGCCGCGCTGGCGCAGCACCATCGCCGGAATCCCGACGCTGCCGGAGAGGTCGTCGGCGAGCTCGCCGCCGCTGCGGCTGCCGCCCTGCGGCGTGCCCTGCGCATTGGCCTGCTGTTGCTGCGGCTGCTGCTGGCCGACGTCGGCCTGGCCGAGCTGGAAGCCGTGCTGGCCGAGCATGTCGCGCAGGCGCGGCAAGCTGTTCTCCAGGGCCTGGCGCACGTCGGCCTGGTTGCTGCTGAAGCTGGCGTTGACCTGGTCGCCGGTCATGTGCAGGCGCACCTCGACCGGGCCGAGCTCGGCCGGATTGAGCTTGATGTGGGCGTGGCCGATCTTCTGGTCGGCCAGCCAGCTGATGCGCGCGCCCAGTTCCTCGTCGAACTGGTTGCCGTACAGGTTCGGGGTCGGCGTCGGCGAGCCGCTGAACGGCTGCGGATCGGCCAGCCGCGTCGCGGCGTGCAGCGGGGTCGCCGCCGCGGTCGGCGCGATCGCGCTGGGATCGGCGGCGGGCGCGGCGTCGCCCCCGTCGCCGCTCTTGCCGCCGGCCGCCGCGGCGATGGCGGCCAGTGCCGCCAGCGGAGCCGCGGTCTCGGCGCCGCCGGCCTTGTCGCCCGCGCCGGCCTGCGCCAGCAGCATCGCGCCGAAGCCGCCGGCGGTGGACGCCGGGGCGGTCCCGGCGGTGCCGGCCGTGGCCGCGTTCGGATCGGTGGCGCCGGCCGCGGTCTGCGGCAGGGCATCGCCGCCGCCGAGCAGGGCGGCCGCGCCGCTGGCCACGGCACCGGCAATGCCGACGGCCAGCCCGGCCGCCGCGCCCAGCGGGGTCGCCGTGGCCGCCGGCAGCACCGCCGCGCCGATCGCCGGCAGCAGGCCCAGGCCGATCCCGGCCAGCCCGGCCGGCGGCCAGGCGCTCTCGTCCGGCTTGGCGTCGTCGCGCTTGTCCTCGGTCTTGCCCTTGTCCTTGCCCGAGGCCTTGGTCTCGGTGCTGCTCTTCTCGGTGTCCTGGGCGACCTTGTCGCTGGCCTGCGCGGTGCGCGCGGGATCGCTGGCGGCGTCATCGGCCGCGGCCGGGCGTTTGTCCGCCTGGTCCTTGTCGGCGGGCTGCGCCGGCTTGGCCGTCTCGCGGGCCGCCGGCTTGGGCGCGGTGGTGCGCGCCGAGCCGCCGCCGCCGAGCAGCTTGGCGAAGTCCTTGTCCTTGCCGCCGCTGCGGTCAAGGCCCTGGGTGTCGTGACCGCCGCCGATCTGGCTGGCGCGGCCGCTGCCGCCCAGCGCGGAAAGCGCGTTGTTCATCGTCCGTCTCCGTTCTCGTGTTCGTCGGCGGTGGCGGCCAGGCGCGCGCGGCGCGCGCCGAGGTCGTCCATCTCGCGCTGGCTGCGGCGGTCGTCGACCTTGCGTTCCTGCGCGCGGTAGCTGGCCGCGAGCTGTTCCAGCACCTGCTTGTCGCGGCTGGCCAGCAGCAGCCGGCTGCGCTCCATCTCCACCTTCTCGCGGTTGCGGTCCACGGTCTGGCACTGCTGCTGCACCGCGCTCTCCAGCCGGTCCAGGAAGGCGCGGCGGTTGGCCAGCTGCGCCAGGCTGGTCGCGGCCATCTGGCTGTTGGCGTACTCCTCGGCGTAGCGGCGCAGTTCCTCCAGCCGCGACTCGTGGGTGGCCAGGGCGCGTTGGCGCTCGGCGAGATCGCGGGCGACCTCGTCTTCGTGCTGCTGGGCGCGGCGGAGCAGGGGATCGAGACGTTGCGATTGCATCATGGCTTAGTTCTCGCGGTCGACCAGCCGCTTCAGGGCGGCCTGGCTGTGGGGCAGATCTGCGGCTTTGGCGACGTCCTGTCCGAGGAATTCCATGATCTCCGGCCAGCGCTCCAGCGCTTCGTCCACGGCCGGATCGTTGCCGCGCTGGTAGGCGCCGATGGTGATCAAGTCGCGGTTGGCCGAGTACGCCGCCACCAGCCGCTTCAGCGAACGGATGCGCAGGCGCCACGGCTCGTCGGCGATGTCCTGGACCACGCGGCTGACCGAGGACTCGACGTCGATGGCCGGGTACAGCCCGCTGTCGGCGACGCGCCGCGACAGCAGGATGTGGCCGTCGAGGATGGCGCGGGCGGCGTCGGCGATCGGGTCCTGCGGGTCGTCGCCTTCGGTGAGCACGGTGTAGAAGGCGGTGATCGAGCCGCGGCCCTTGGCGCCGTTGCCGGCGCGTTCGACCAGCGCCGGCAGCTTGGCGAACACCGACGGAGGATAGCCGCGGGTGGTCGGCGGCTCGCCCACCGA